>JAAELB010000783.1 GCA_024227155.1 Desulfobulbaceae bacterium | reverse complement strand
CAGTCCATTTTTTGTCATGCCTAACTACCATGGCCCTCAGATATCCCCCTATTGTTGATATTGCCCTCTCAACCTTCCCCTGAGCAAACGGAGAATACCCTGAAGAATATTTATGTTCTATGCTACAAAGCACCAACAGATGTGTAATTACTTGTGCCAAAAATTCAGCGGCACAATCACTTCCAATCACCTGAGGGCATCCTATGGTACATACCACTGCCTCAAAGATATGCTTAGCAATTTCCGTGGCTTCTTTAGTTCCCATGGCCCGTACAATCCCAAATCTAGAATATGCATCCGTAAACACCAACATATACTTCTTTCTACCCCGGCCCGTGCTTACAGGCCCTAACACATCCATATATAAAGTTTCAAAACATTGTGGTGTTATTTCTTGCATAGAGAAAGTGGGATTTTCGTGATGCTGCGTATGCTTTGTTAAATTACAAGTGGGACAGGAAGCAACATAGCTCCCTACATCCTGGGTCAATCTACGCCAGAAGAATGTCCGTCTCACTACGTCCAAGGTACGCGTCAAACCAGGGTGACACAAGGAGGGTGCATCGTGCACAGATTTTATGGCAGCCTGTACCAAAGTAGGAGGAACCACAATGCAGAAATGGATCTCTCCCGCCTTACCCCTCTCTTTCCTCCATCTATATATTATATCGTGTCTTATCATATACTCATGTGAGGTTAACGCCAGTTCTCTTGCTATATCATCTTCCTCTGGCAATGTACCCCACTCCAAAT
>JAAELB010000782.1 GCA_024227155.1 Desulfobulbaceae bacterium | reverse complement strand
GTGGGCACACCAGACTCGGATTGTTTCAGGATCGCCAGGATTTGGCTGTCTGTATATCTTGATTTTCGCATTGTAGAACCTCTATTTTTAGTTTATAGAAAATTCTACTTATTCGGTCACTTATTTTCCGGGGGGATTACCTGCCAAGATGACAACGGCGTTGCTGGACAGGATCACTCACCATTGCACGATAATTGAAACTGGAAATGATTCTTACCGCTTCAAACACTCGACGGCTAAAGTGAAGATCAATTCTAAGAAAAAACAGCAAAAATAGATGAATTTACCTGAACAGTTTTACTCGCTGATGGGTGGATACTTTTACTCGCTGATTGACATACAGCTCCGCCGAGGGCCTAAAGACCTTCGATAAGTTTGATGCTTTAGAGTTAAAAGAAGGAGACACCTATTTTTCTAGATTTCGCTTCTTGACTACTAAAAAAATGAAACGCACCGATTTCGATGTCATCTTAACTTCGCTCGATGGCCATATAGACGCCAATATTGAAAAAGCCAAAATCACTTTATCTCCAAAACACGCCAAATTAAATGGCACTCTATTTAGAACCCGAAAGCTAAATGATGTAACGATCAATTAGAGTTCCTCATAAATTGAGGGAACTTTCAGAAATGAACTAGATGCAAGAAGCATCAAGCGAGCGCGACGCCGAAGATTGCTTATTTCTGGATGGGACCTAATTAGTCAAAGGAAAGAGTAAACCCTTTAGCGTTCAAATGGGCAACGACCATCTTTTTCGCCTCGTCGTTGCTGGGGAGATCTTTAGTAGGACACGGATCAGTGTGCCCTTTCACTTTTTTCACACCAAATTTTCCATTCCTGACATTTAGGGTGTATTGGTTTTGACAAATAGTCATTGCTACCTTGACAAGACCGTAGAGAGGCGGGCTAGGATCGACTAATCGACTTAGCTTATTCTTGCCAACTTTATCCCTTCGTCTTTCGGTTTCTGCCACACTATAAATCGGACGTATTCGACTGGGTTTTTCTCCCAGCAGCGAGTCCCCCTCCATCCAATCTGGTTTTCCAAGATCGAGGTAATCCAATACGGTGGGAGCCAAATCCAACAATTGTGTATTAACACTATATTTAGCCGCATACTCCCCCCTGGGAAAGCGTATAATTATTGGCAATCGCTCATTAACGTCCCACCCATAAGTATGATCAGAACTAATGATTATAATCGTCTTATCTAGTTGCTGCCGATCTACAAGACCATCTACGATCGTTTTTAAATAACCATCAAAGGCCAAGATCATATCATCATAAACATCAGTAGATTTTTCTTTCTTAGATTTGCCAGTCGTTGAAACAGAAAAGTTTCGATATCTCTTTTTCAATTTTTTAGGGCAACAGTGAGAATTCATCAAATGAACATGGGCAAACCAAGGCCCAGAAGTTCCATCGACAAATTCAAAAGTTTCTTCAATCCTTTGGTCATCAGAGGTTCCATAAATATAGGAATCTAGCTTTACCGCCATAAAGGGATTAACCATCTGACGGATTCCCAGCAAATGCAATAATCGGCTCTGCAGGCGATCCATAGATCGATGAATTAACAGCCGCTCGTGGGTCAAACGAACCGACCAAGTAGCAGGTAAAATCCCTGCCATTAGATCCATTGGCTTTCGCCCATTGGCGGAATCAAAACCGTTAATCATATTGAGATCGAAACTATCAGCATAGTAGCGAACCGTACTTTGATGACTAGCATAGCCTAAGGTTTTTAAAATTCCTGGTAAGTGCTCACCAGAGTTCTTCCCACTAAGCACCTGAGGAGGAAACGCCACTTTTGTTTCGGTCGGCAATTTCCCTGTCAACATGGATGTCAGGGCACCAGTTGTTCTACTAGAATTGGTGTAGGCATTTTCAAATACCATGCTCTGTTTTGAAAACTCATCTAAGAAAGGTGTCGTTTTACGCCGATAGCCGTACAAGGAAAGGCGATCAGATTCTATTCCATCGGAAGCAACAAACAAAATATTTGGCAAACGTTCCTTTGCCACTTTTTCAATTGAAGTACCCGCATCAATTTCAGAAAATACCATCTTCCCCATAAACACTAGAAACCCAACAGCCACAATCGAAGCCGAGCCATAAAGTGAAAGTCTTAACTGCCCTGCACTACAATCTTTGCTTAGGTCTCGATGGAGCTTCCTACAAAGAAAGAAACCTAATATACAAAGAAACAAGCCATAGAAGAATTTGTTGCCATGGTGAGTATTCTGGATTCCAAATTTAAAAACCGTATATGAAAAATTATCGATTAATAATAGTGCCAAAAACCAAAACAAAAAAAAGGGCACAACAACATAAAAAACTGAGAGTTGTGTTTTTAAAATTTTTGAAAGAAAAGCCCTTATCACCCAAAGCAATCCATGAACAACGACAGCTCCCATTGCAACCATCAAGATGGTTACCACTAGAACTTGCATTGATTCGGTGGTCGTCAAAGCGGAAAGAAACGACGGCTTGGTGAAAAAAAACAGCCACTCAAAAAAGCAGATAGACGCCGCAGCATAAACTGCTAAGGCGGTAGAATTTATTAGATTTCTATCTAATTTTAGTTTTAACAATGGGTTGTTCATGGCTGTTAAGTCTATAGGAAAAGAGGCATGATAGAAAGACGAAGTTAAGGGGTCAGCACCGCAACTTATTGAGGAATATCATGCACATTGCAATAATTGGAGCTACTGGACTAATCGGCTCTTCTCTTGTCACTGAGTTGATTGGAAACGAATCAACCAAGCAAATCACGGTCATCACAAGAAAAAAGATGGAAGCAGAATCTAATAAAATCCATCAAATTGTTATCCCCGAAATGACATCGGATAAAATTGAAGGTCTAAATATCAATGCTGATGCATACTTCTGCGGCTTGGGGACCACCATTAAAAAGGCTGGGAGTCGTGTTCGCTTTCGATATGTTGATTGTGATCTAGTAGTGGCGTTTGCCAAGCTGGCAAATAATAATAAAAAGGCTCTCTTGGTAATTTCTGCCATGGGAGCCAATAAAAATTCCAGCGTGTTTTACAACCGAGTAAAAGGAGACATGGAAGGAGTATAGTAGGATAAACACCCTATTCCCCAAAACCAAGAAGTATCAACCAGCCCAAAAACCTCGTAGATCCTTTGAAAATGCGCTCAATCGAGCCAATTCTACCTGCCTATACCAGCAGCAAACATGGAATGCCTTGTAAATTGACCTTTTTTTGAGTAAATTTCTGCTCTGTGAATGTACAACGCCCTGCCGCTTTAGGCAGCATTTTGAAAAACAAGTGGTAACCAGGTCGTGTCTATCTTAGTAATCAGTTCAACAGGCTGCCCTGCGGCGGTGCCCGGCTTTGTGGCAGTCGCTTGTGTTGATCTGAAGCCGTCTT
>JAAELB010000781.1 GCA_024227155.1 Desulfobulbaceae bacterium | reverse complement strand
ATCAGATCATTTCCTGGTTCGTAGGGTGTTAATGGGCATGAAAAAGAATAAGCCCCAGTCGGACCCTAGACCACCTTTGACTTTGTCGTCTTTACACACTCTGGTTTTGGCTGTCGCAACTTTTGGTTGGTCAGAATATTCCTCTTCTTTGATTAAGGCTATGTTGCTACTTTCATTTCATGCTTTCTTACGGCCAGGGGAAATGGCAAAATCTGTTAATGCCATTACTTTTGCCAATACTTCAGTCTCCTCTGCCCGGATTAAATTAAAACTTTTGTCTTACAAGCACTCCAAAGGTGTTCCAGCGGTGGTCAAAATTAAGGCTACTCATACTAGGTTTTGCCCAGTTAGAGCACTGAGTCGTTATTTGCAGTTGAGGGGCTCTTATAAAGGTAATCTTTTTTGTGACATTTTGGGCAAACCCGTCTCTTACTCTTGGTATAGCAAGACGTTTAAAGATTTGTTATCCTTTACAAATCTGGACCCAGCTTTGCGCCCCCATTCGGCGCGGATAGGGGCGGCGACCCATGCTGCTGCTAAAGGGATCCCCGAGGATCTTATTAAGCGCATGGGACGTTGGTCGAGTTCGGCGTATGGCCGTTACATCCGCCTCCCTTCTATTTCTATGTAGTCAGCTTAGCTGGTGTGGTGTGTTTCTTGGTGGCTTCTCTCTGGCACCACACTACAAAACCCAAAAACTTGGCAGCCTCTAAAATTATTTGATTTCAAATAAATTT
>JAAELB010000780.1 GCA_024227155.1 Desulfobulbaceae bacterium | reverse complement strand
TACCCACCTGGTCTTGTAGCGAGTTCATCTCTTATAAAACCGTGGCAATTTTGAATATTGGCAAATACATGGCGACAACGAGTCCTCCAATCATACCACCTAGAAACACCATCATGAAAGGTTCTATCATTGCAGTAAGGTTTGCAACTGCCTGATCAACCTCCTCATCATAAAATTCTGCAATTTTTTCAAGCATTGCATCAAGAGCACCAACGGATTCCCCGACATTAATCATCTGGACTACCATATTAGGAAACACATTACTGTCTTCGAGAGGTTCTGCAATAGGCCGCCCTTCAGCAATAGAGTCAGAAACCCTAAGTACTGCACGTTCAATAATTTTATTCCCAGCAGTTTTGGCAACAACCTGTAGTGCCTCAAGGATTGGTACACCACTTTGAAGCATGGTTGAAAGAGTTCGGGTGAATTTTGCAACGGCTACCTTTCGAATGAGGACACCGACAACAGGTGCATGAAGGAGCATTGCATCTATTCTGAATCTTCCCTTTTCCGTATTATATATTTTCTTAAAAATGTATACCACCACGAAGACAGCAATAAAAAGATAGAGAAAATTGGATTTGAAAAATTTACTCATATTTACAACTATCTGAGTGGGTAAAGGGAGAGCTGAATCAAAGGATTGGAACATTTCATCAAAAACTGGAATTACAAACACCAGGATAACAACTAAAATCAATACTGAGATTGCTAAACAAATTGCAGGATAGGTCATGGCACCTTTTATCTTTTTTTTCAGTGCCATGGACTTTTCCATAAAAACTGCAAGTCGGGAAAGGATTGTGTCGAGTATACCTCCTGTTTCTCCTGCTTCAATCATATTACTGTAAAGATTGTCGAAGGCCTTGGGGTGTTTTCTCATTGCATCTGCGAAGGTAGTGCCTGATTCAACATCGATCTGAACTTCAGTAAGAATCTTTTTGAGTGTTGGGTTTTCTTGCTGTTTTGCTAAAATTTCTAAGCATTGGACCAAGGGAAGTCCAGCATCTATCATAGTAGACATCTGTCTGGTAAAAACCACGACATCCTTGCCAGTTACCTTTGGTTTGAAGAGATTAATGTTTTCAAAAAGATCTTTTGGTTTTTCCTTAATAACGGGATCAGTGATTCTCATGCGTTTGACATGATTCAGCGCAGCAGCTTGGTCAGGTGCTTCCACCTCCCCCTTACGCTTCTCACCATATGCATTTTTAC
>JAAELB010000779.1 GCA_024227155.1 Desulfobulbaceae bacterium | reverse complement strand
GGTTTGTATTGTTGCTGACCTCCTTGAGCCAGTTTTCATATGCTGGATTGTTTTCAATGTTATTTTCGTAAATCCTTTTAAAAAATATAAATGCCAGGTGTGACCCAAAACCTGCAGCCATGTGAAATCCATACTCATAATCTCCATGGGGATCTTTATTTAAATTAAGGTCAGAAAAATTTTCTGGAATATTGGTAAGGTTGGCAATGGGCGGTGCCTGACCCTTTTGCATGGCCTTGATAAGCACGGCATCCTCGATTCCGGCTCCAAGTGTATGTCCGGTATATCCCTTTGTGTTGGAAATCACCACTTTTTGGTAATTGTCTGGAAAACATGTTTTTAATGCGAGAACTTCTGCATCAGCACTTCCGCCTCTGGCAGGAGTATAGGTCTCATGGGACATTAAAAGAAGCCGTGAAGGATAGTTTGTTTTATCTAAATTATATTGTTTTTCAATGCGAATTAAAAACTTGTTCATCTCTTTTGCCAGATGCGAAACATCAATGTTAAAAGCATGGAATGCACTGTTTGCCATGTGCGTTCCCATTAACTGAGCCTGTCCGTTCATCCCTCTTTGACTGACACTCTCCTGCTTTTCTATGATAATGGAAACAGCACCACTTCCAAGAATGGTCCCGTTTCTTTCTTCATCAAACGGTTTTGCAGCTTCCCGTACAGTTTTTTTAACAGATCCAGCACCAAGGGATAAAAACGCTGTATTGATCCATTGATTATGAGCAGGAGAAGTTGGTGATTCTCCACCAATAACTATCACACGATCGCAGCGTCCGGTTCGAATCCAGTCTTCTGCAACACCCAAAGCTTCTGTGGTAGACGCACAGGCACCGTTTACG
>JAAELB010000778.1 GCA_024227155.1 Desulfobulbaceae bacterium | reverse complement strand
TTTCGATGTGGATGTTTTTGATCCTTCAATAATTCCGGCAACCGGCACTCCCGTTCCGGGAGGTTTGGGTTGGTACATGGTACATGATCTCCTTGACCTGATAATGCGGGAGCGAACCATTATCGGATTTGACGTGGTAGAACTCGCTCCTCATCAAGATTTCGAACACCCTTCTTTCACAGCTGCTCAACTTATTTACAACATGATGGGAATGATTGAACGCAGCTGAAAGGGTATATTCGGCTATAAACTCCAATGGTTTAAACATGGTGATTACTTCCACCTTGTCACACCAGGCAAGTAAGTATGCATACAAAACAAAAAATATTAATCACATACAACCAAGACGAGCCATGTTCAGTTATCAAACATGATGGCGTCGTAAAAACTCTCCATCTGCTTCGTTGCAGCGAATTTTTAATCATTTAGAAGTACCACGACTTTGTCCAACATGACAAACGTGATCTCAATGTTGTCTTATAAAAGGATTAGATTTGCAAACTCAAAAATTATCTATAAACAAAAAGACTATACTGTTCTTCTTTTTCCTCTATTCTTTACCAGTGCTCTTCTTGTTCGCTGTGGTTGTTGTATGCTTACAACAGGATATAGCTATAGCTATGTTCACACGTGATCCCAGTACGATTGCAGACATACACCCTTTCGTTGGAATAGTATCAAACCTTGGGGTTATATTATGGACAGCCAGCGCAACGATCTGCCTGTACAGCTGGTCGATTTTACGATACAGTCCGGGCGCCAAGGAAAACGCAGCATTCCTGCTCTACTCGGGCCTTGTGACCACAATCCTCTTACTTGATGATTTCTTCCTTCTTCACGAGGAGCTCTTC
>JAAELB010000777.1 GCA_024227155.1 Desulfobulbaceae bacterium | reverse complement strand
TTCCAAGTCTTGTGACTCTAGGGGTATAAAAGACCTTCGCAAATCTTTAGGTCAGGCATTACCACTTGGAACTCCAACCTGTTACTTGTACTACACAGTAAGTTTGATGAATAAACTTTTTATTATTGCAGATGAAGTTTGTTTGGTTTAAAGATTTTTGTTCACAATATTTAGCTCTAAGTTCAGAGTTATAAAACTTTGTAGAATCTTTACATTGGTGGCAGCGGTTTGCAAAATAACTTTGCAGTTTTTTTTAAAGAACTTACTTACAGGTATATTTTGTCTTGTGCTGATTTTTCATGGCACATTTTGTATTTTCAGCTTGCATTTTCAGTTTTGATTATACTATTGGTTGCCATGTCTTTTCAGGAATTTCAGAACCCCTTGGTCAATCCTGCTTTGGAGTTTTTGCAGGATCCTTCTTTTAATTTAGGTCCTGATTTAGAAGTACTGCGCAATGTGGAAGTGCAAAGACGTAGGGGTAATGTTTTAAGTTTTCAGGATGCATTTTCCCTCCCTTCGGTTGCCCCTATTTCTGCCCATGGCCAAGGTAGGGATTTGATGACTTTTTCTCCTAGACCAGTGGAAGTTGCTGATCCTTGGGAGCATACATTGCTCCAAGCTGATATCCAACCGCATGTTTCCCTGCACAATAACTACACTGTTGCACATCACCAGTCCACCCCCATAGTCTTTCTGCTTGGAATGATGCCCCATTAGAGAGGTCTAGTCAGTTTTCTCCTATTCCTATGGTACATACTACTGAACCTGAACCAGTGGTTCATCCTGGTGTCCCAGTGCATTATTCCTTTACAGCTGGTTCTATCTTTCAGTCTACTTACAATAGTAGACATTGTGTAACACCAGGAAGTGACCAGGCGATTTACTGTCATGACTCATGAGCCACCACCAGTGCGTAGGTATCACCCTGTTGATCTTGAAGAGAGTGTCAGTGATTTATCAGAGTCTCTTTATGCATCAATCCCTTTTGTTGATGATCTCGATGAACATGATTATGACCCATCTCCGGATTTTCAGGATTTACAGGTGGCAGTTAACTCTCTCCCTCTACAGGAGATAGTTGTGACTCAGAGGGGGGAGGATGTGGGTGTTGTATCACCTTCTGTATCTCCTTCCCAGAATAAACATGCTGTAGTAGATGAGGGCCCACCTCCAGCATATAGGGAACATCCTTATACACAGAACAATGAAGTTTTTGTAGGTCCACAAATGGGTCCATGGATACAACCTCCAAGGACACCTTGGCCGAGGATGGTAGTAGGGCAGGAGGAGAGACCAATCATCATTACTCCATCAGTGACTTTGGGAGGACAGGATAGGTATACAATGGGTCAAAATAGAAACATTATGACAAATAATATGTATCCATATGAGGATGGTGTATTGGTTTGTGATAGGGTTTTTCAGGATATGCAGGGTCAGAGAAAGGGGATACAAGCAGATAATCGGGAGCCATTAGAACAGAGACCTCAACAGATGTATGGTGGGTATCAGTACCACGACGATAGGCCTGAGACTAGTTTAGGGCCAGGAGTTTCAGCACCATTACGGACTGGTCCAGATGAGCACTGGAGACAGAGAGAACCAGGCATGGAATATCCAGTCGATCGAAAGATGTTGCATTACAGGGACCGGGATGAGACTAGAGATGAACGCGGACGACAGAGGGACAGTATGGAAGGTGGTAGGAAGCCTAGGGATCGGGAACCATCTCGACGTGAGCACCCAGGAGGTGGTGGTAGTGGAGGAGGTAGCAGTGGAGGAAGTAGCAATGGTGATCGGGACCCAGCAAAGGCAAATAGCGGCAATGAGCACCACCGGAGAATTAAGCCAAAGAAGCCAGCCCTGTACAATGGTAAGACTAGTTGGTTAGATTACCTTGTACATTTTGAAATGATAGCAGAGATTAATAGGTGGGACCAAGATGAGATGGCCCTTGAATTAGCAACCAGCCTGAGAGATTCAGCACTGTCTGTATTGAGTGATATTGATGTGTATGATCAGCGGAATTATGATGTTTTGGTCAGAGCTTTAACAAATAGATTTGAACCTCCAAATTATGCCGAAGTTTACAAGGCAGAACTAAAATCAAAGGTCCGGCAAAAAGGAGAAAGTTTGTGTGTGTTAGTTCAGGACATAAAGAGATTGATTAGGAAAATTTATGTTGGTGATCCCAGA
>JAAELB010000776.1 GCA_024227155.1 Desulfobulbaceae bacterium | reverse complement strand
TAAAATTTATATTGAAAGGTAATTTAATATCATGGAAAAGAGACATGACTACGTTCTTTGGTTTGAAGAATGTGATCTGGAATCGATCCCCCTTGTCGGTGGTAAAAACGCAAGTTTAGGTGAGCTGCTGAAAGCCGGTATTCCGGTTCCGCCCGGCTTTGCAGTAACCACCAAAGCCTATAGCCTTTTTCTTGATCAGGGAAACATTAAAAAAGAAATATTTAAGGTTTTAAAAAGCGTTAAAACCGATGATATGAAATCCGGAGAAAATGCAAGCAAAACCATCAGGGCACTGATAGAAAGCACAAATGTAGATGATGACTTACAGGATTATATTGGAGAGTTTTACAGAAGGCTTTCAAAAAAATGCAATGTTCCGGCAGTACCGGCAGCAGTAAGATCAAGTGCCACAGCTGAGGACCTTCCCGGTGCAAGTTTTGCAGGGCAGCAGGATTCATTTCTCTGGATAAGGGGAATGGATGACATTATCAGGCATGTAAAGAAATGTTGGTCAAGTCTTTTTACAGCAAGAGCAATCTATTACCGAACAAAAATGGGTTTTTCCCATGAAGATGTGGAAATCTCTGTAGGTATCCAGAAAATGGCAAACGCCTGGACTGCCGGTGTCATGTTTACATTGAATCCTGCCACCGGCGATCAGTCCACAATTGCCATAGAT
>JAAELB010000775.1 GCA_024227155.1 Desulfobulbaceae bacterium | reverse complement strand
TACTGATTTTGGTGGCGGCAAATGGCTTTTGGATAACAAACCGGAACTTTTTGCTTCCAATGAAAATCTCATACTTGGTTTTGTTGTGCTGATAACCATCATTATTATGAACAGAAGTAAAAACAAATTCATTCGAATGAGTGCGATTGTTACTGGGCTGATCTTAGGTTATATAGTTGCAGCTTCCATGGGCAAGGTTCCCTTTAGTCGATTAGAGGGATTGGATATATTGGCTGTTCCGCATCCCTTCAAATACGGTTTTTTTAAATTTACTCTTTCAGGGTTTATCCCTATAGCGCTGTTATACCTAATTACTACTGTTGAATCCATTGGAGATCTCACCGCCACATCAATGGTGTCAAAGCAGCCCATTGCCGGTGAACAATACTTCAAGACAATCTCCAACGGTGTGCTGGGTGATGGAGTCAATTCAGCCCTTGCAGCAGTTTTCAACTCATTTCCCAACACAACATTCAGCCAGAACAACGGTGTTATCCAGCTGACAGGTGTTGCCAGTCGTTA
>JAAELB010000774.1 GCA_024227155.1 Desulfobulbaceae bacterium | reverse complement strand
TTTGTCGTTGAAACAGTGCTTTCCGGTTGGCTGGGATTATAGTTTGTAGCAAACCGAAGTCCCCGGTAATAATCACTAACGCCCGGTTTTTGGTTTTTATAAAAAGTGCCGTTATAATAGCCGTCATAGGCAGAACTGGCCATAGCTGCATATTCCTGTGGAGTAAATTGCGTAAATGCATTGTTTCCCCACCAGTCAGCATCCTGTTCATTCCAAATTTCAACATAATCAACCAATCCTGAACCTGTGCTTTCAGATTCATCTGCATGAAACTTTAAACTGTTCGGATACCCGAAGTTGCTCTGGCCATATCTGGCTGTAAAATTATATACCCAATCGGCATATTCATTAAAATTTTGGACATCGGCATTTTCCATCCATGAGGCGGAAGCGGCAGAACAATTGCTATTCCCTGTTTGAGAGTTGGTCAATGGTTTATATACTTTTTTATTCGAGTGCCTGTAATCTCCTCCTGATAAGTAGTAGTTGGCCGAATTCATATAAGTTGTTGAAAAACAATTAAATATAGCGGGATTCATTGTTAAATATTTGCAAATATTTAGTATATTAGATGTGTAAAGAGTTGAATGTGAGCAGGAAGCTAAAAATCATTTTCCACAAAGGAGGAGAAACTCAAAACACAGAAATATGAGACAGCGATTTGAGCAGCAAATAAGCCTTGGAATATTGCCAATTATCGAGGTAGAAATAGATATGAAGAGTCGGCATCAACTATCACCGGTCTTATTAGCATTACAGTATATATTCGTTACACGCGAGCTAAGTGAGGAAGCTTTCGGAAAATTAGAGGATTCGATCCTGAAGGGGAAGCAGAAAACGGGCCGCAACGGGATGTCGTTATGGGAGATCCTGGTGCTTGGGGTAGTAAGATTGAATTTGGATATAGACTATGATTTTTTACTGGATATGGCGAACAATCACCAAACGCTTCGAGGGATATTAGGAGTTGGGCAAAGTGATTATAAGCCAGGCAAGAAATATCACTTGCAAACCTTGAAGGATAATATTGGATTGCTGAAAGCAGAGACGATCAAAGAGATCAATGATTTGGTAGTAAAAGCCGGCCACTCGCTAATTAAAAAAAAAGAGGAGGCGAAAAAACTCATTCTTCAAGTGAAAGCGGACTCATATGTAGTAGAGACGAATATTCATTTTCCCACAGATATTAACTTGCTGTGGGATAGTGGCCGCAAGTGTTTGGATATGATTAAGAAATTGATGGAAGAAGGAGTATGCCAGGAAGGCTGGCGTGAAAGGAAGGATTGGTTTAAAAAATTGCGGAACAATTATCGTAATACGGCAGAGATACACCGAAAAAAAGGAGCCAATTACAAAGAGCGGCTGTTAGTGGCAACAGCAAAATACCTGGGAGTAGCCCGGGGGGTGAGTGAGAAAGTAAGACAAACAATTTTAGATGGTGCTACATTAGTAGCTGGCAATGAGTCGAGTATAAAGATATTTGCTATTATCCAGGTACTTCAGCATTATCATCAAATGCTTGATAAACATATAGATTTGGTTGATCGGCGGATATTGAAGGGTGAAAAGATACCACATGAGGAGAAGCTCTTTTCAATTTTTGAGACACATACAGAATGGATTCGAAAAGGTAAACTATACCCTGCTGTTGAATTGGGAAAGAACGTATTAATAGCAACGGATCAGTACCAATTTATTTTGCATCATCATGTAATGGACAAGCAGGTGGACGTACAGGTAGCGCTTCCTGCAGCCAAAGAGATAGCCAGTCAATTTGGTGCTTGTGATTATGAATTGGATAGCATCAGTTTTGACCGAAATTTCTTTTCCGGGCCATTGAAAAAGGAGTTGAGCAAGCTTTTCAAAAAAGTGATCATGCCCAAACCAGGAAAGAAATCTATTAAACAGGCAGAAGAAGAAAGCAGCAAATTGTTTGTCAAATTGAGGCATGCTCATAGTACTGTGGAGTCCAATATTAATCAGTTGGAGCATTCGGGAGTGAATCGCTGTCCGGATAGAGGAACCAGAGGATTTAAAAGATATGTGGCCCTGGGGGTATTATCGTACAATTTGCAGCATTTAGGAAAATTGCTTCAGGAACAAAATCATCAGAGAGATCAGCCACAAAAGTGTCGGTCCAAACGAGCGGCTTAAGAGAAGTAGAAAAAACACCAACAAGCAATGGAGTAGTATGTCTGGAGGATAAGGGTTTTCCCGAATTTGGTGCATTTTGAAGGCAAAAGGAAAGAATTGCCATCGCAAAAGGAAAAGATTTTATTTTTTATAAATTGAAGGCAGAGCTCTTTCAGCTTGAAAATGAAAAAAAAGGAGTTTTCTGTCAGACTGTAGTTATTGTCATTTATAATACTCAAAACACCACTACTTGTTTAGTCATTTGATAATTTCCTGATTTTAAGCTGATTTGGTAATATCCTTGTGGCAGGTTCTCAGTTCCTAAATGGATTTCATGTTGCTGCTTATACCTTTTTTCAAAAAGTATCTTTCCGTCAATTGTCATCAATTGTATTGACAAAGATTGTGTATTTACGATAGCTGGAATTTCTATAAGGATTGACTCTCCAACTCGGACAGGATTGGGATATATCTTAAATATCGGTTCGATTGCCTCGGAATTACTGTTGACAATTCCACCATTGACTGCCCCAATATTTGGTGGTTCTGTGGAAGAAACAGGATTCCCAAAATAATCTCTGCCCCAATTATTATGAAAATAGTCATAGGGATGGGAAATTCCTGCATTGTATATCAATTTACCTGAACCAATCGCCGGGCTACCTTCCTGCAAAACAAAACCACTCTCATTCGTGACGGTTTCGGACATATATAAAGGATCGGAAGTGAATGCATTTGTGCCTCTGTAGGATTCACCCTCTGTATCTTCATTCGGAATATTTCCGTGCCATATATTATGATCAAAATCGTTCATAAACGGGGGATTGTAAATTTGGACCTCTCCAAAAGTGTTCGCTATATAAATGATATTGTTATAAATTCGAGTGTTTTGGGTAACCTCCACAATCTGAATATCAGGCGCAATACTGTCCCTGACAAAAACAGAGTTGTTGTAGATGAAAACGCTATCCGAACCGACAGGATTAGTTGGATTTCCTGACCATCCGCTTATCCAAAATACTTTTCCTTTTTGACCTCCCCGACTTCGCCAACCATCTCCCATACTGAGATTGTAGCGGTAACCAACATTGATATTTGCACCCAGTATTTCTACAAATCCGCCTTCATTATCTTCACTGTAATTATATTGATAGACCACATTTTTATTTCCGATGTCAATGTGCATACCGTAAGAGTCCTTTATTCCTCTGGCATGCATGAATCTATTGTGCTGTACAGTGAGGTTTGTTGAGCGGAAGCACCAAATTCCACTTCCTCTTCCTGCCATTCTGGGATCAATGCTCGAACCTGTATAGTTAGTCGTATTGTCTTCTACCAATATATTTTTGTTGTTACCACCAATCAGCATACCTGCTCCTCCTACATGTTCAAACAGATTGCTTTTAATTTTCACATTATGGGTAGCCAACACCCGCAATGCGTGTCTTCCAGTACGTGTAAACAAGCAATTTTCAATATACATATCCTCAAAGCGGAAAGGATTGATTTCATCTCCCCAGGATCCGCTGGTATTAAAACCATAAGCATGCGTTCCGGTCTGATCATTGTCGCTGATCTGGTCAGTTGGATAAATATTCTTGAAAGTTAAGTTTTCGAATCGGAAGTGTTTAAAGGTAGTCCCATCCGTATAGGTGTTTTCAACATACAATCCATACCTCAGTTTAGTAGATTCTCCGGGCTGTGACGGTCCTCCGTCATTTTTGAATTCAAGATTTGAAATATGAAGATAGCCGCTGTTTTGAATATGCATAGCAGATAAGTAGCCATTGCCATCAATGATGGGTTTATTTCCTGCTCCATAACTACTTATCAAAATTGGATTTCCAGCTGTTCCGCCTTCATTATTCACCTGCAATCTCCCTGTAAAAGTGTCTCCTGTTTTAAAAAATAAGGAATCACCAGGTATCAATTTAAGTGAATTTACTTTTGAGATTGATTTCCAGGGGGAAGTGGAGGATAATCCATTATTGTCATCATTTCCTGTAGAAGCATTTATATAAAAAGCAGCAGACGGGCGGGCTGAAGTGTCAGAAGAGATCACGATTTTGTCAATAATGGGCGAATCGTATAATTTCAGCTTGTTATCCCCTGCCTCGAAAACCTCTTGAAAAGTATAATCTGCTGGAGAGCCTCCCTGATAGCACCATTGGCCGGAAGCGGTAGCATATACTGTTTCTGCTGTTTGTTCATTAAGCTGATAGGTAATGTCCGGATCATTTGCAGCAAAATAACTTAGGGTGATATAATAAGTTCCTGCCTCCGGAATATTTATATTTTGAAAAAGTAGGGCATTATCTGGGCCGCTATTTATATCTTTTACCATTTGTTCTCCTGAAGCATTAGTGCAACTAGCAATTTTTGCTGTACCTAATAAGGTGGCATTTTCTGCTTCCAGTGATAATGGCAATTGGGAAAAAACAATATTAATAAAACTGAAAAAAAGAATAGAGGTCAAAAGAGATAGTCTTGTACAAAGAGTATATGACATTGTGATTTTTGTTTAAATTAACATTTAAAAACTAATGGTATAACTGCCTTTAGAAAGCTCATAATAAGAATCGTCACTTTGAGCTATATCTATAGCTTTTCCATTAACGAATAATTGTTTTTCTTCGGAAATATTTAAATTTTCAAGATCAATTTTTACATGCATTTTCCCTGGAACGGTCACTTTTAGTTCTCCACCTCCATTCGTATCGAAAATCCATCTTACAAGCAACATTCCTTCCGGTGAAGGTATCTCTCCTTCAATATGTTTCAATTTTGAAGGTGAGCGAATAATTTCTACTTCTTTGAATCCTGGTTTTATTACCCTGACTCCCAACAAATACTCAGCAAACAAAGCCGGAGGAAAAGCGCTTTCCGTTTGTGCATCGCTGCGTGTTCTACCTCCTTGAAATGTTCCACTTCTACCTGTACCATCGAGCCACCATTCTTCCCATAAGGTTCCGTTTGTATTGGGTTGTAACATCTTGTCAAACTTTGCTTTGAATAAATCAAATGATTCATCCACATAACCATAATTGCAAAGCCCTTTATGAAAAAAATATGACATGGCTGGTGTAACCATCGTAATGCCTGATTCCCTTTTAATAAAATTGTGTTGGTCGTCTTGCAGGAGTATTCCGGCAATCGACTCTGCCTGAGTGGGGGTAGCCACATTCATGGCCAGTGCCATAGCGTTGGCATGTTCGCTAAACTGATTTGATGTTTTTCCATCAATCCAGGCATCTGAAAAAAGACCGTTTTCTTCATCCCACAATTCGGTGTTGAGTGACTTTCGAAGCAAATATGTGCGCTTGTGAAATTTTTCTTGACCTACTTCGTTCAACCAATTCAATATTTCAGCAAAATCTTCCAATGCACCCAGATAATGTCCATTCAAGCAAAAATTGGCACCTCGTCTGTCATTCTGTGTATGATCCATCCAATAGGCATAAGGAGGATTATCTAAAAGGCCAATAGTGTTGGTATAAGAATGCAATAACTCCATCAGTTTTCGGGCCGCAGGGATTAGTCTTTTTACCGTTTCAAAATCGCCTGAATAAAGGAGGTAATTGCGTAAACTACGAATCCACAGGCAGTTGGAATCCAAAATTACCATAAAGTCATCACGGGCTAATGGTGCATAAGCTGGCATTAAACCATTCGCTTGCTGCTCTTGTGCTACCTGAACCAGGTAACGCCTTTGCAGAGAAATATCACCAAATATCCAATAGTTGCCCAATGCTGCATAATAACCTGTTTGAGCGTATTGCCTCCGTTCACGATAGTTGTCGGTGTAGCCATCTGTTGTACATGCCTGAATGGTTTTTGCAGTTGCTTTCATGTATTGGGCTACCCACGGGGCATCTGATGAATGAATATGCCCTTTTCTCTCAAATGGATAAGCTAATTTTCTTAGTCCTATTCCATGAATTTTCACCGGTTCCCTTTTATTTTGAATAAGAATCCCCAAATAACGAGTAGGCTTGAAATAAGTAGCTTCCCAACTATCTCTTTCTCCTGATAAGATAATTTGATCTCTGAAGTCAGAATCTACGACCTTGTGTGTAAACTGATGATCAACCACAAAAGGCGCACAAAGAATTTCTATTTTCGTTCCGGCAGCCCCCTCGATATCCAACATTGGCATTCCATTTATAAGCTCTCCAAAATCAAATAGTAAAAACCAGGCTTTTGCGTCTTCTGAAGCAGAAATTACAAGGGATTTGTACCCTTTCAGATAGTTTTTTATACTTTTTGTTATTGATTTATCTTTCTGCAGGGAGATATTTATTGATTTAAAAGGGATATTCGTCTCCGAATCAATCTGTTCCGCTTGTATGAGATTGATAGCAGGCTCTTCTGATTCGATTAAATAGGGAACATCCCGTGGCACAAGTTGTGTCCAGGGAGGTGTTAATGCATTTGCTCTCGCATTTTTCTGCGGTGCCGGCCATCCTGCCTTTCTCATTAAGGGTTTTGCATTGGCCCATTCCACATCATCAAAATCTGACTTATACCAGTCTTGGATATGTTTTCTGAAATCAACTCGATCGCAGACTACTTGCTGAAAACGATTGATATTTGGCGCTTCATTATCCCAGGATAGGGCAGGGGAGACCTTCCAATTAGAATCTGTAATAATGGACAATTCCTGAACGTTTGATTTTATATCGAGTTGAGTTAACAAACCGGCACGTCCATTATGATGATAAGATCGCTTCCCCTCCTGATAATGTACCCGAACAGCTAAAGTGTTCTTCCCTGTTCGTAACATGCTGGTAATATCCAAAATATCAAAAGACTGATGATGTGGAGCGGATCTGGCCGGGCCACGACAAACATATTCCCCGTTTACAAATAATTGGTATTGAGAGGAGGCGGTAATGCGAACCTGGGCTTTTTGAGGTACTTCGGATAATGAGAATGTTCGTCGTGCCAACATCACATCAGCATCCATTTTCTCTTGTAACCAAATCCATTGTGCTTCCCATTGAAATGCAGGAATTTCATCCGTTTCCGAATACCAAATGCCTTTTACTTTAGATTTCAACCCTGAATCTTGTGCCAGGATTGAAGTGAAAAAAAATATGAACAGTAATAATGTTTGTACTAATTTCATTGATCTTATTATTCTTCAGGCATTTGAATCTGTCTGGGTGTTGTTCATAATACTTCATAAGGCTAAGATTCAGACCTTTTGACTATGTCTTTTGCCC
>JAAELB010000773.1 GCA_024227155.1 Desulfobulbaceae bacterium | reverse complement strand
TGGTCCTGCTGCTGGTCCTGCTGCTGGTCCTGCTTCTTCACCAAGCGGTAGCCACCATCCTGACTCTGGGTGAGTACCACTGGACGATCGGCGGGGTTGGGGGGGAGCTGGCTCCTTGCAGTCTTGGCAGATTTGGACTTGGACTTGGACTTGAGAGTAGCCTTCAGGCCTCCCACGGTTGCCACGTTTTCCCTGTTCCTCTTCTGGATCTCAAGGACGAAGTGCATGTTGTCGTAGAGCCACTTCTCCTCGGAGTTTTCCTGAGGAGCAGCACCAGACTTCTTGATCTCTTTGTTGAGCTTCACCAGGCGATCCTTGTGGCTCTTGTACCACCCACGGAGGTGCTCCTCTGTCCTGTTGAGAGTATGGCAGATGTCAGCCCACAACATCTGGACCAAGTTGGGCTTCTTGTACTGCTCATGCTTGGAATCAACCATGACCTCGTTGTTCCTGACGAACTCAACGAAGATATCTGCGTCCTCACGTGACAGGTACCACTTGATTCTTTTCGACCTCTTTGTGGGGGGAACAGGTGTGGTGTCCTCGTTGTCCTCGTCGTC
>JAAELB010000772.1 GCA_024227155.1 Desulfobulbaceae bacterium | reverse complement strand
TAACACTTTAACATAAATATCATGACTATGATGCTAAGAAATTCCTTCCTCATATGTGTTCGAAATACTGCCATTATGCACTCATTGAAATTAAGAATACATGCCTATATCTTTACTTTTAGAAATTGAAGCACATTTGACAACTTGTAAAGTGCTTAAATATGTTTGTCAATCTAGTAATTAGTTAGTAATGTGAAATTGAAACTTATATGGGCATATCTGCAAATTTAGAACAGTACAGGTATATCTCAAATTTTAGAATGGTAGGGGCGTATCTGCAATTTTGGAATGGTAGGGGCATATCTCACACTTTAGAATGGTAGGGGCATATCTGCAATTTTAGAATGGTAGGGGCGTATCTGCAATTTTAGAATGGTAGGGGCGTATCTCACTCATATCAGGATATTAATTATAAATCTGTGAATAATGGTCCAAATAAGCTGATTTATTCACAGGTTACTTTTTAGACTTCATTTATAGTTTGATATATTCATAGTGCAAAATTCATTGTAGTTTCGTTAAAGACTTTGTATTTCCAATTTTTCCTAAAATCTAGGACGGATAAATAGTTTGAAAATATACAATATCATGAGATTCATATGCTAGAAAGCAGTAGATCTGTGTTACACTTTAACATAAATATTATGACTATGATGCTAAGAATTTCCTTACATGTGTTTGAAATACTGCCATT
>JAAELB010000771.1 GCA_024227155.1 Desulfobulbaceae bacterium | reverse complement strand
TTCTGATACAGCAAAAATGGAACCCAAGGGGTTAGAAGAAATACCCTCCCAACATTTCACACTACCAGACTCATCAGCTAATATCACAGACAGAACAGAAAAACTGCTTGAACTTCTTGAACTATATTCATCAAAGCTTGAGGACAATTCAATTTCTTTAAAAGATGTTGATTCTGTATTAAAAGAGATAATAAATGATGTCCAAGACCTTCTTGAGAAAGTTGAGAGCTCACCTGATGCAGATGAAAAGATTAAAAGTATTGCAAAAGAACTTGCAGTTTTTGCCAACACAGAACAAATTAAATTTCAGCGCGGAGATTATTTATCCTGATATTGCTTTAGCTTTGTCCCAAAACTCTTCTTTAGCTTTTTTTGATAAATCTTTTAAACATGTGTTTTGTTCTCTGAGCAACTGCTCCATATACCTGTAACGTCTTTCAAATTTATCTATTGATCCTGCAAGAGCAGTTTCAGAATGAATTTCAAGAAATCTTGCAACATTTACTAAAGTAAAAAAAATATCACCAAGTTCATCTGCCATGGCAGCCTTGTCATTTGTTTGAACAGCTTGTTCGAACTCATCAAATTCTTCTCTTACTTTTTTAAAGACCTC
>JAAELB010000770.1 GCA_024227155.1 Desulfobulbaceae bacterium | reverse complement strand
CAGATCTTGCAGGATAGTTATCCTTTTTAGCCTTCCTTGAATAGTAGTCGTTTATTTTACGCACGTTTTAGTCCATTTAGATTTCTTTGACAAGACGAAACCGGGTTCAATTTGAACCAGCCCAGACCTCGCTCTCTTTTACTCTTTTTCAAGGAATTTCTCCACCCAGCTAAGAGCATCAGCTCTAGTCTCTACATCTCCTTCCACCCGTGCCACTTCCAGCTCTTGCAGGATTATTGAAAAAGTTGGTCCCGGTTCGAGCTCAAAATGTTCAATCAGATCCTTGCCATTAATAAGCTTTGGACCCTGCAGCACTGGCTGTATATTTTCCAAAAAGATTTTTTCCACAACCGTAAACAGCTCAACCAGTTCTTCCTCCATCTTCTCCGGTTTTTTCACGCCACTGCTCGCAAGACTATCTGACATGGCAAGAAGAAACAACCCGATCAGATCTTTCCCAGCTCTATTGCTAATTTTTAGAGCTGCCCTCTTTGTTATGCCTGCTTCCCTCTGCACGTTACAAAGATGGAACGGGTGCATATGCATACCAATCAAACCAGCAACCCGGTCACTATCTAATCTGCTCCAGTGTGACCGTTCGGCATAGGCTTCAAAAAGAGTTCTTCCGACCTCATCATGACGGTAAAAGGTTACTCTGCCAGAACCATCATCCTTCGTCTCCCTGGTACCAGGTTTGCCCACATCGTGCATCAGCGCGGCCCACTTAAGACATCTTCTAACCCTGCGATCATTCAGATACTCTGCAATCACCTCTTGCTGGAGAGGAAAAAATAAAGCTGGTGATGCAATGATCTCCTCCATCATCTTCAGTGCGAGAAAGCAGTGATCCAGGACATCAAGATGATGAAATTCTGGTTGTTCCACCCCTTGGCCCTGACAAAGCTCCGGCAACAGATACTTAAGCAGTCCATCTTTGTCCATCTGTTCCATCGTGATGGACGTACAATCAGATTCAAAGATTAATTCCAGTTCATGGGCAACACGTTCTACAGCCACGTTTTTAATCAAAGCTTTGTGACACCGCACCTCGTTTCTGGTCTCCTCCAACATAGAAAATGCCAGCTGAGCATTCAATCGATAGCCACGTAACATCCTGACAGGATCAGCAATAAAAGCCCCGGCCAAATGACGTACAATCTTTTGTTTGAGATCTCCTATTCCGCCTGTAGGGTCGATAAAAGTAAAACGAGCCTGAGCTGATAATTCCTGCAATTCCACACCAACTGCATTAATGGTGAAATCCCTGAGCTGCAAATCTTCCTCTATCGAGGTAGCGTTACCACGAAAAGATGAGATATCCACCTGCTCTTTCTGCCAAACCACACGTACAGCTTCGTCCTCCGGTCCGGAAAGATCGATCAACGTCCCCGCGCCAATCTCGGAGCAGAGTTGCTCCGCCCAGTTCCTGGCACTGCCTGGTACAGCCAAGTCAAGATCCTGAGAGCTTTTATTTAATAGCAGATCACGGACCGTTCCTCCAACAGCATACAGAGGTTGCGCCCGTTTCTCACTCACCTTCAACAGACAGTTCAAAAGCTTCTTTGAGCAGTTTATTCTCTGTTTTTGTGGTAAGGGTGTTTCTGTTGGTGACATTTTTTATCTCACGGGTACAATCTCTGGATTTATTATCTACTGAATACAAATATGAGAAGTTGACACCATGAGCACACCGTATACCCAGACTCCAGTTTCCCTTAATTTCATACTATAGTTATGCACACCACCTTCCCGCAACAACCTTTTCTCTACCTTGCCCCTATTCGAGGGATTACCGACGCTCTCTTCAGAGAGATTCTGGTAAACCATTTTAACGGATTTGATGCAGCAATAGCACCCTTTATTAACCCACAGGAACAATCACCCAGTGATGACAAGTTAATTCGGGATATTTTACCTGAGCACAATCCCAACCTGCCTGTCATCCCCCAACTCCTGCATAACAAGCCAGAACCGTTTTTAATCCTTGCACAGCGGTTGACCGACCTGGGATTTACACATATCAACTGGAATCTTGGCTGTCCGGCCCCCATGATTGCTAAAAAGAAGAGAGGCTCAGGGCTCCTTCCCCACCCTGAAAAAATACTCCACCTTCTCGACAACGTTCTGCCAAAGCTTACGATAGAGCTCTCAATAAAAACCAGACTTGGCTTTCATAGTCATGAAGAAATTATTACCCTGCTGCCACAACTCAATCAATATCCACTGAAAGAGATCATCCTTCACACCAGGCTGGGAAAACAGTTATACAAAGGCAAAACAGATCCTGATGGTTTTGCAATGTGCCAGAAACTCAGTAAACATCCATTGGTCTATAATGGAGACCTCAACGACCCTGACACCTACAACTCACTCGCCACGCGTTTCCACACCACTGATCGTTGGATGATCGGCAGGGGTGCACTCGCCAATCCCATGCTCGCAGAGCAGATCAAAGGAATAGAGGGGGTTAGTAACTTGACCAAGCTTGAAAGGTTGCAGGATTTCCACAAAGAACTTTTTGCAAGGTATCAAAAAAGACTTTCCGGCCCCAGTCATATTCTTGGACGGTTAAAATTACTCTGGTCCTATCTGATTTTATCGTTTCCTGGACATGAAAAACAGTTAAAAAAAATCCAGAAGAGCCACACCATCGAACAATATTCCCAGGTAATCGAACAGCTTTTTAAGCAGGCAAAAAACTGTTCCAGATAAAAAACTGACGGTCTTTCAGTTACCCCTGACAGGTGACCTCTTTCCCGACCACTTTGAAGCAAATTATTGCATCACCCAGGCTTTAAAAGCATCACCCTCCATGGGCCCAGCTTCAATGATTCTGCGTACATTACCCAGAGTGCAAGTTACTTCACGGGTTTTCGACTCCGCAGGGAGTTTTCTTCCATAGCGCACAACAAGGGACGCTGCTATCTGTAAATCCCTTTCACGCGCCTGATCATCGAGGTACCCTGCCGTCTTTTTCAAAATTGCTGCGGGTCCTGGCCAGTCTTCCATTAAGAGGACACCATCTTCTGGTTGAGCGAGTTTTAACAACCGATTGTTATCCTTTTCATCACGACCTATTATCAACCAGCCACCTCCCGGCAGCATCAATTGACGCCCCACTAAAAGCACTCGTACATCCAAAACATTTATCTGGGCAGCTATCAATACAGAGTCCTCCGAGTACAGCTGCTTAATTCGCCTGCTCAAGATGGGGTCAGCTAGAATACAACCACCTGCCGGTGTTGGATAATCGGTTATACCGAACTGTGCTGCGAGAGCAATCTGGGCAGAGCGACCACGCCCGCTCATTCGTAACAATTTACTACGATCCACCCAGCCCTGCAGCTCCGCCTCAGTCTCCTTCATTAACTGCGCACAGAGCGGACGAAGCAACAGCGACCTGGTTCCAGAATCCCGTTCTATCACATTCATTGTATCCCGCCGCTGAGACATGGGCCGCTGGCCCAGGACTTCGCCTGAGATCAAAAAAGATGCTCCTCTTTCCTCAAGCAACGCCTTGGCCCGGGTGAACATCATAATCTTACAATCGATACAGGGATTAAAATTTTTACCAAAACCATGATCCGGATTATGGAGTAGCTGCAAATAACCATCGCTGATATCCTCAACATGTACACTGATGCCATATTTTTCCAGCATCCGTACTTTGTGGGCTTCTATATCTTCAAGAACCTCGTAGTTGAAAAACGGGGTAACAAACTGTATCGCCTCTACTTCTATATCCTGCTCCATAATCACTCGAGCGGCCAGAATCGAATCGAGGCCTCCGGAGAAAAGGGCCAACGCCTTGACCTGCTTCATGCATGTACACTCTTTCGATTTTTCAACAACAACTCTTCAGCCCATGCTTCGGTCTGCTCGGAAGCAGAATCCCCTGCCAACATTCTTACTATTTCATTTACTCGTTTCTCTTTTGACAATTTAACCACTTTAGTTTGGGTTCTTCCTTTTTCGACTTCTTTCGCCACTTGCAAATGCAATGTCCCACGGGCAGCGATCTGGGCCAGATGGGTGATGCAGAACACCTGGTGGTGTCCGGCAAGTTCTTGAATCTTCCGTGCCACTGCCTCCGCCGCCTCTCCTCCTATTCCCGAGTCAACTTCATCGAAGATCACAGTCTCCACCATATCCTTTTTAGCTAAAAGACATTTCATGGCAAGCATAAGACGCGACAATTCTCCACCCGACGCGATCTTTGCAAGAGGCCGGGGTGACTCCCCAAGATTCGCAGAAAAAAAGAATTCCCCCCGCTCCCAGCCTGTTACTTTCATGGTTTCAGGAAGCTGCGGGATATCATCCCAGCGCACATGAAAGCTGGGGCTGTCAAAGGCAAGAGATGACAATTCACCGACCATTGCCTCTTCAAGAACAGTTGCTGTCTTTTTTCTCTTCTCTGACAAATTCCTGGCCAACGAACAGACTCTATCTTCAAGCTTTTGCACTTCAACTTCTACTGCAGCTATCTCCTTTTCCATATTTTCCAGCTGTTGCAACTCAGCTTCACTACTTTCTGCAAACTCCAGGATATGTTCTATAGTTTCACCAAATTTTCTTTTAAGCTGCGAAATTAGATCAAGACGCTCATTTATCTGATCCAACCGGTAGGGATCGTTGTTAAGTGAGTCTTTATAAGTTCTTAAAGCACCAACATAATCTTCAGCCAGAAAGGTGTAACTGCTAATCTCTTCGGATAAGGTACCTACTCCCGGATCAATAACCGCTAGTTGCGTCACATTCTGGCGTAGCTGAGACAAGCCATCCATTAAGTCATGTGAAAGCAGACGATAGCTTGCCTGGGTCAAATCTATCAGTGTCTGGGAGTTTTTTAGTCGCTTTTTTTCGGCGATGAGCTGCTCATCTTCTCCGACCTCAAGAACCGCCTCACGGATTTCGCCAACCTGAAACCTTAAAAAATCCTGACGTTGTTCTTTTTCCTGCTCCCGCTGTTTCATCTGGGCAAGTATTTCCTGCCTTTCCCGCCAGACATTATATTGATTTTGCAAGTCAAGACGTGCGGGCCAGTGATCGCCGATGGTGTCAAGAAAATCAAGATGCATTGTGGTGTGCAAAAGCTGCTGCTGATCATGCTGACTAGCAACATTAAGAAGCTCCGTCGTGAGCTCAGCAACTATTTTGCCGGTTGCAAAGGAGCCATTGACGTAAAACCTGCTCCGGCCATTTGCAGCGAGTATTCTCTTAATAACGACAGAAGTATCCGCTCCAAACCCACCATCCTCCAGTTTTGACAGCAGCTTACGGTGTACGGGATTTATCTCAAATAAGGCTTCAACCTCACACCCGCCCTCCCCGCTTCGTATCCAGTCGGCGGACCCTCGCTTGCCAGAAAGGAGATGAATAGCCCGAAGCATAATCGATTTCCCCGCCCCGGTCTCACCAGTCATAACTACCAAACCGCCTGTACTCTCCTGCTCAAAACTGAGTTCTAAAGACTCAATCAGGGCCAGATTTTTCACTCGCAATTCACAAAGCATTGGTTACCATTCAAATCGTTGTAAAAACAAGTCCTGCTTGACTAGGAGACAAAAGGACTGTAGGTTGAACTAGGGTTTCATATGGCCGAATTGCGACCCTTAATAATCGCTCTCCGACCTTCATTCTTTATCCTTTAATGCACAAATTTCCAACATGAAAGAAAAAACAGACCTCAGTGCAAGCCTGGAAGACTACATTGAAGCGATTTATCATATTATCGAAGAAAAATTGGTCGCAAGAAGTAAAGAGATTGCAGCTCGCCTCAATGTGAGCAGAGCATCAGTCACAGAAGCGCTCAGAGCTCTGTCAAAAAAGGGATTGATTAATTACGCCCCATATGAAGCTATCACATTAACACCTGAAGGAAAAGAAGTTGCAGAAGATGTCATTTTTCGCCACGATGCGCTGAAAAGATTTTTTATAGAAGTATTGGCCATAGAAGATTCAATTGCAGAAGAAGGCGCATGTAAAATTGAGCATGCTGCCCCCCCTGAAGTTATCGCCCAAATGATTAATTTCACCGAATTTATGAAAATCTGCCCCAGGGGCGGTGATGATATGATTAGAGGTTTTGCCGATTACTGCAACCATGGCACCCCAAATGATAACTGTGATACCTGCGTATCACAGTGTGCGGATCGACCCAAAACAAAATAAGTCCTTATTTACGCCCCATAATATGAGTCTGTTGATTTAATAGCATTTTTGTTCAATATCGAGGCAAACAAAAAATTTTACCACAGGCATATAATTGAGATCTCGGAGTCTCGTGCCTCGCTTACCGGAGGATAAAATTTTTGGCTTAACAAAGAGATTGGGCGAAAAGGCATTAAATCAACGGGCTCATACTGTTTATAAGGTTGACAACCTCACCATCTTCAGGAAATCGGTTCAAGCTTTTCTTAGAAAATAACAATTCCCCGTCTACCACCACTTCAAAAACACCCCCTGACGACGCGATAATCTCCGATTTAATCCCAAATTGTTCCAGTAATTCTGCCCCCAGACTGGAGGCTCTTGGCTCATAGTTTCATGTCTGGCAATATTCTATAGTCGTTTTCATCTGTTTTAATGTAGGCTGCGCCATAAATCTGGCAATTCTCGTTGTTTCGGTGGCTTGAACAGTTCAAGCCCATGAATTATTCATGTTACCGTAGTACATACTATCCTAGTGCGAAAAAGGTATCCATTTTTTTAGCCGAATCAACATCAAAATAGCAAATGAATAACCAATCGAAGTCACCAGAGCTTGTCGCCCTCCTCGATATCCTTAACAAGGAGGAAGATAGTCGATTTGCTCCCTGTGCAACAAAATCAGCAACCGGTATCAGACGGCTCCCTGAAAAAAACACTGCATATAGACAGCAATTCTCATTGGATTCAGACAGGATTCTCCATTCCAGGGCCTATGTACGTTACATTGATAAAACCCAGGTTTTTTCGCTTGTGAAAAACGATCACATAACCCACAGGGTCCTCCACGTTCAACTCGTTGCTCGGATAGCACGAACAATTGGCAGGTTTCTGAGACTCAATGAAGACCTTATAGAAGCCATAGCCCTTGGCCATGACATTGGACACCCGCCCTTTGGTCACGATGGGGAAACCTTTCTCTCAGAGCTTTGTCTGGACAATGGTTTACCCCCATTTCAACATAATATTCAGTCTGTTCGCTTCCTCGACAAACTTGAGCGCAAAGGTAAAGGCTGGAATCTTACCCTACAGGTACTGGATGGAATACTCTGCCATGATGGAGAGACACACTCCCAATATCTTGTCCCTGAGCCAATTCACAGTTTTAGAGAACTTGACAAAAAAATTGCAATAAAATCAGCCGAGCCCAAACAATCAGTATTCCCGGCAACACTAGAAGGGTGCGTTGTTCGACTGGCGGACACCATCGCCTATATAGGAAGAGACATTGAAGATGCAATAATTCTCGGACTGATAAAAAGGGACGAACTTCCTCAAAAGTGCAAAAAAGTACTGGGATCAACCAACGGCACCATTGTCTACAATCTGGTTACCGATCTTATAGCAAATAGCAGAACGGAAAATGAATCCCTACACTCTATCGGCTTTACCGAAGAGATATCAGACGCCCTAAAACAGCAGAAAGATTTTAATTACCAACGTATTTACCTAGCCCCTGAAACCAAAAGACAGACCCCCGCTATCAGGGAATGCTATAAAAAACTTTTTACTCATTACCTTGACAGGTTACGAAAAGCACCAGCCACACTACCATCAGATGTGGATTTGATGACCGACATTACCACACTTACTGCGAACAACTATTCCAATGAAGAAAAAATCAGAGATTTCATAGCCGGCATGACCGATAATTTTTTTATTAGACAGGCAAAAGCCATTGGTTGCAGACTACCCAAAGATTGTGACCTACCATAAAATGAATAGCGATTAAGTAAATTAGACCATATTCCCATTGACCTCTTTAGGAGTTCATGGTATCCATGTCATCGCTATGCACCCGTAGCTCAGCTGGATAGAGCACCGGACTTCGAATCCGGGTGTCGCAGGTTCGAATCCTGCCGGGTGTACCAGAAATTACAAGCACTTACAGTCTTACACTGTAGGTGCTTTTTTATTTTAAAGAATTTGTGTAACCCCAATATAACCACTTTCAATCAATCCAAGTTTACCAACGCCTAGGAACAAAAGGGGACAGATTTAATTAAATCACAATGGCAAATTAAATAGTTCTGCCCCATTTCCAGTCCCCAATTTTGTGTCCCCATTTTTCGTGTAGCGTGTGGTTAACCGAATTATCTTTTTTTAGCATTTTTATAAACTCTATTTCTGTCTCTTTTTCCAACAGCGATTACAAGCACGAAAAGCTCATGATCGATGACTTCATAGACAAGTCGATAGCCACTTGCGCGAAGTTTAATTTTGTAATGATCATCAAAACCAGAGAGCTTGAAAGATGGGCTGTGTGGTTTTTCTAACCGCTCTGCCAGTTTTTTCTTGAACTGTGACTGTATAGAGTTGTCAAGTTTGTTCCATTCTATTAATGCAGTAGGTAAAAACTTGAGTTTATAGTTCATTAAGGTTTATCTCAACCGCTGAACCCTTTTCATGTTGGCGTTCTTTAACGATTAAACCTAGTTGGTAATCTTCAATTTGTTCGAGCATCAACTCGTAGGTCTCAGCTGGGATCAAATATGCTGTAGGTTTATTATGATTTAGTATAGCTATAGGCTCGCCTTCCGATTGCTCAATAAGAGAAGAAGGATTTTTCTTTAATTCTGATATGCTTGCTGAACATCTTGCTAATACAGATTCCATTTCGGACACCTCACTTATGAGTTCTTATTATGATCTTATTATAGGTCTCAAAAATGGTCATTACAAGATATTTTCTCTTTTAGCGATTAACGCATAAATCAGCAAAACACATGGGGTCAGGTCTTGAAAAATAATAATTATTAGTATGATGAGCAAACTATGGCAAGAACACTACGACTACAATCTCCAAGTGCTGTGTACCATCTTATGTCTCGAGGAAAACGGTATGTGGAGTTTGTCACAGAAGGTAACGCTGTTTTTTCACCACGGGAAAAGTAGGTCGGTCAAACAATGTATGGAAGCGAGGGATTTTTGAAGAAATTACAAGCACATTTAAAACCAGAGTTACAGAGGCTTTCAGGAAGACCGACATTAGCTTAACTGTCACCAGAAATGATTTTTCGAAATAAACCGCGGAGGAATGATGCAATTGTAAAGGCTCATCTTGAGCATGGATATACCTTGAAAAAAATAGCGGATATAATAGGATTCATTACCCGACGGTGAGTAAAATAGTATCAAAGCACAATTTAATGTCATAAATCAAGACCTGACCCCCAGGGATATGACCCCCAGGGATACGCGCTCTCAATGCAATAGCGGGTATGATGTTAATTGCTGGAAAATACGTATAAAATCTCCTTACAGTGCAATAATAAGTAGCCATCATGTTATGATGATTGAATAACATGCCAGCTGGGCTACAGAAAGAATATCTAAAAACAGGTGTGCTGCCTACAGGTATGCAGAAGAAAGAGCCAAAGGTGAAGTTATTGACATGAACCTCTACAACTCAGCCAAAAACTACCCTTAAAGGCAAGTAGTTTCGGCAAGACACTATTATTTAGTACCTTAGAAATTATTTTCTGCGTTTTTGTGGCAGAGATAAGCGTAGACTTCGAAATTAATTTCGTGAAGGTACTTATCCAAGCATTTTAGAAAGTTCCGATCTATTCTGGTTAGGAGAGGAGCAGCTTCTAATTTCTTATTGAAAAGTTTAATAACACACCGGATAAAACGGTGACCACCCCAATATATGCCTAGGAGGATTCAGCCGTGATAACAAGTAGAGGAAAATGTAGCTGTGGAAAAACCAGGGTCACAATCCATCTTCCCGAGACCTTAGACCAATATAGTCCTCGTCAATGTGACTGTGACTTTTGTGTCTCAAGAAATATTTCTTACCTTTCACATCCCGATGGAGAGTTAGCTATAGAGAGCAAAGAGCCATTTGAAAAACAGCATCAAGGCTCCAACCAAGCGGACTTTATTACGTGCAATCACTGCAAAACGGTAATTGCAGCTGCGCTGCAGTTAGAAAATAAACTTATAGGTGCACTAAACGCAAGCCTACTATTAAATTCTTCATCTCTTAAAAAGTCTACTGTAGTCTCTCCCAAAGTTCTGAGTCCGAAAGAAAAAGTAGAAAGGTGGAAAACTGTTTGGCTTAAAATTGAAATTAATGGCAACAATCACATTTAACAAATAGAGTAATGTTTCTATCAGTTTTTTTTGCCATTCATACCACCTGAAAAAACTCAATCAGGGGGATGCCACCAAACTTTGGATAATATAAATGAGTTCAACCATTGAGATAATGCCATCACCGTTTACATCACCAGATGTGGTTATAGTTACAGCTTGCCCCGTAAGCAACTGAGCAACCAGTATTGCATCTGCAAGATCAACGTCACTGTCACCATCCACATCACCCATTTGTGGCGGCAACCCAATCCCGGTCAGGCTGATGTCGTCTATTGACATGCCGTCATATGCCATATTGCCTTCTGTTACATTTTCGTAAATCCAGCGTATATATACCTGAGAAGCATTATCTGCATTTGGGGAAAGGTTATATGAAAAGTTAGTCCACGAATTGAGAATAAATTCCCCATCTCTAGAATAGAGTGGCTGCCATGAGCCAGTTCCTGTTTTATATTCTACCTTGGCTGTAAATCCTGTATGGATCGCATACCATCCTTTAAAATGTAGTTGTACCTGCTGGTGGCCGCTGCAATCGATTGGCCCAAGAGTTAAGATGGAATCTTTAATAGAAACAAAATCTAGATCAGTATCATAAATATTGGTACCGGTATTTGCTGAATCAGGGCCACCATATAGACCGGTATCGCTTGTCCAGGGGCCAAACTCCCAGTCACCGGTGGTTGTCATGTTCGCTGGTTCTGTATCTAATAATTCATTGTAGAAAGTTTTATGTATTTCAAATGTGTTATCGCTTTCATCGTAGATTGCTGCATTATTGACACTTGAAACTCTGACAACTAAACTGTCCCCTGCAAAATCTGAAGGAATGGACCAGGTGTAGCGACGATCATTCAAGGTGTTGCTTGCTATTACCTGCTGCAGAATATTATTTCGGTAAAGCTCAATTTTCACATTTCCAACAACATCTTCTGAATTCCAAACAATGTCAAAATCTTTGCCTGCTGTAAGCACCACTGATTCATTTGGTGCTTCGACCAGAAAATTGTCTCCACCAAGATCGCGACTCCTATAATTTGCGTAGATATTTTTTAAAAGCCTGAGGACTCGAGCATTATTGGCAAGGGTATCATCACCTGTTTTTTTGGTCTCATGGTATCTGTTGGGGTCTGAGAACAGGCCAACTCGAGCGTGATTCAGCCCATCAGGGTAATAGAAGCCGTCGTTGTAAGCCATAACTGAACAGTACCCTGTTTGCCCAGCTGTTGGATGCCAGTGCCAGCCAGCAGCATCATTACCAATAGGAAGGCCGGTTGGGCCAGGGCTAGAGTTGATTTGATCAGGCGCATGATCTAAACCCATATTGTGGCCTATTTCGTGAATGGGGCTGTAACCGTCATAAATAATCTCATCAACGACGCTGAAGGCAAGGTCTGCTCTTCCACTGAGGCTTTCTAAAGTCCAACCGAGTCCGCCTCCACTGCTTGATGCACCATTACCAATAATAAGAGATACAAAGTCCGCGCCATAGGTGTCACGAAGAGTATGGGCATCATCCATTATGCCATCATTATCGGTCAGGTAATCAAGAAGTTGATTTTGTGTTTTAGAAAGGTCATCGTTGTAGTCGAGCTGAGCAGAATGGACAAGATGAATGGATATGCCAGTCTCTGTGTTGTCATGGGCATCATTACCCATTGCCATTCCAATGGCAATAAGGTTCTGCATATTAACCAGGCTGCCAACCTCACTGAACGCAATATTGGTATAGAGAACCATTACATCTATTACCACAGTGGCTTCGCTCTCATCAGCCGCTGCCTCTCGGAGGCTTTCAAACTCTGCAGCACCAACAACGTCACTCTTTTTTCTAGCCAACCCTTTCAGGCGAGCTTCAGCGTCTGACTCAGTAACATGAACTCCGGCTACATCTGGTTCTTCAAGAGAAGGGTCAAGTTCCAGTGAATAATAGGTTTGGTCGGCGGGATTATAGTGAATGGCGAAAATCTTATTTTGCTCCGGGATATTTATTTTGGCTCTGAGCTCACCATTTGTTTGAGCCATAAAGACCCGTCCATATTTTGAGCCAACTATACGGGCTGTTGTGCTTATAGTTCCATTGACATTTTCAAACGACTCAGAGACTGTTGAATCTACACTGATATCATCGAAAAGATTAAAAGAAAGGGCTTCTCCTTCTAAAAATGTCTGACCAGACCGCAGGAATGGATCAAGCTGGACAGGAGCAGATCTCAGTGCACTGTTTTTCAAACCTTTCCAGGGCGGGCGGGCTTCACTTTCCTGAAATGACGGTGCAATTTTTATCAGAGATTTTTTAAGAGGTATTGCCGCAATCTTTTTTTGTGCTGACGATGAAGCTACAACATTTGGCTCTTCAGAAGAGGGATGCAAATTTGTTGTTTGTTGTTCAGATGTGTTAGAGCCAATTACCAAATAGGAACCCATTGCAAATATTGTAATTACTATAGCGAGAAGAACCTTCCGGGACATAACCACCTCTACTTTTTGATTTAAAGGCTTAAAAGCACTTAATTACTACCACATACTATTGTTGTGCTGCTGGATAATGAAATTTACAAACAAAACAAACTAACACCCCACAAGGGGGTATAAGTGCCTTGTGGGTAAAAGTAACTTCACGATTTCATAAAGAGTTCCTGAGTTTCTTGTTTTTTATGACAGAAGTTCAGGAGTAAGGCACTAAATATAGAAAATGTTATTTGCATTAAATTCTATCGAATCTAATGCAAATAATAAACCCATTATTATTTTTTCTACATTGGAGCCATCTGATTCCTATGTTACAAACTAAACAGCAGGTAACAGACACGGCAACAAGCCTGACTTTTTAATGGCGTTTCAAATTGACCCATTTGGCTGCCCGCCTCTTTATTTTTTCATCGGCAAAACATCCAGTGTTTTTTTAGCAACACCATTGCCAGTAAGATACTGGCAATCACCACACTGGTATTTAAAGAATTACTGGTTCCTTACAGGATAATGACACATGGATTCACAACCCGAGGCTTCGGCCCCTCCTTTGTTGACGAGGAATTTTTTATGTCTGCTCGGAGCCGGTTTTTTATGCTTCACCGCATTGGGAATTTTTTATCTCTTCCCGTTGTTTGTCATAAATCTTGGTGGCAGCAAATCGGATATCGGCATTCTTATGGGTGTTATGGCCCTGTCCGCGGTATGCGTGAGGCCATGGGTATCGGGACTGGTGGATCAACTCAACCGCAAGACAACTTTCGCTATAGGGTGTGCTCTTATCGCTCTTATAAGTGGTGCACACATCTATGTGGTTGCCCCAATAGATAGAATCTTTTACCTGCTGGTGCTTATGCGGTTTATTTTCGGCATCGGGCTTGGATTTATCATTGTATCCTCTATGACTCTTGCCTCGGATTTAACCCCACCCCGACGGCTTAACGAAGGGTTGGGCATTTTTGGAGTGATGCCTTTACTCGGCATTGCCACTGGCCCGGTAATCGGTGAGGCTATTATTGCGAGCTGGGGTTTTACCGGAATGTTTCTGTTGACTATAGGGGCATGTGCTCTGACCGTGTTGTTTTTAATACCGATAATAGAACCCATCCGTGAAAAGACGGATCAGCGGAAAGATAGCTTTTTTACAGTTCTCGCCACCCCTGTGGTTTGGCGCATTGGACTTGTCATCATCACCTTTGGCATCGCCTTTGCCGCCCACGGGAGCTTTGTCGCCCCCTTTGCCGAATCCAGGTCCCTGAGCGTATCAATCTATTTCATCACCTACTCGGCTGCCGCTGTAATCTCCCGGCTCTTCGGCGGTCGACTTTCGTCATATTGTGGAGAATACAAGATGATCCTCGCGTCCTTGTTAGGGATGGGGGCTGGTTTTTTACTGCTGGCCCAAACCAGTAGCAATATAGGTCTTGTGGCCTCCGGACTACTTGCCGGGGCAGGACAGGGGATATTTTTCCCTTCGGTTCTTGCATTTTCCGTCCGATCAGTGAAGTCAGGGGATCGAGGCAAAATAACAGGTATCATCACAGGCGGCGTTGATACCGGCATGCTCATCGGCTCATTTTCTCTTGGTTACCTCGGGGATTTATTTGGTTTTCCGGTGTTGTTCACCGTTGCGGCATTCTGCGTTCTTGTGGGCGTTTTCCTTTTCATTTTCATGCGTAAAACCATTATGCTGCCAAAAGACGGACCAATTAAGGCTCCTTGACACCTCTCCATAGCATGGTAAAATATTCTGACTAACTCTTAATCCAACAGGATCTACGACCATGAAAAATTTTTTATTAGCATTGCTGCCCATTGCAACTTTAGCTGCATGTGGACCACAACCAGATCATCTAAAAGTACATTGGATTGACGGCGGTGATGGTGCTGAAGTATCCGTAATATCAAACAATACAGTGGTAAGCTCACATAGAATAGAATGCGGTACAGCAGATAGCGGAAAACTACCTTTTCAGTACGAATGGGAACCAGATTGTGATCTTGACACTACTTTTAACGGAAACGTTCATGAATGGGATAACCCGGCGGATATAGACAGTGTAAAAAAAGTCGGCACTGGTGTAGTCGCAGGAACAGCACTTTTAAAAGCCAAGAAAAAGGCCGCGAAGAAAAAAACCGCTAAAAAGAAAAGTTATAAAAAATCATCATCTAAATCTACGAAGAAAAAGTAATAATACATCAGCTGCGCGTAGGAGGCAGATAAAGGCAGCCATCAATCCAGTTTGCAGCAAAAAATGTCTGGATTCCCGCCTTCGCGGGAATGACGGTGGTTTTACGACATTGTAGAGTTGACCTGACTTTAGTATCGCAGGATAAGTGCCTTGCCGGTAACTCCAAGTTAGTAATTATAAACGAGCTCCCAGGTTTCTTGTTTTTATTGCAATTTTTCTGAAGTAAGGCACTAATTATCAATAAGTTAGACTTAATCGCAATTCTCAATATATAATCCTGGTGACAGAATGTTCAAAATTCTTAAAAGTTTATTTTTACTATCATTAATTTCATTTGTCCTCTCAAGTTGCGCAACGAAACACACAAACCAAGCCCCCCAGGATGATGTGGTTATTTCGGCTAATGCTCCCTTTACTTCTGCAGTAACATTCACTGGATCTATTCCCTGCGAGACCTGTGAGCGGGTGGACATAACCTTAAACATCCTACCTGATTCAATGTATCAACTACGCAAGACCTACAGATCTAGTGAAGGTCCCGCAAAAATTGAATCTCAAATCGGCAAATGGGTATACCTTGACAAGGATAATCTCTTAATCCTCGGTAAACAAAAAGGATTATTGAAAACCTATGTAGTTACCAGTGACAACAAGCTCCAGTTTGTCGAATGGGAAGGAACCGGCAACGAGTCGCAAATACAATATGAATTAATACAGAGTCCAGAACTTGACCCATTTGAAGATACAGTCAAAATTACGGGGAAATTCTCAATCAAGAGTGGCAATGGAAACATCGTAGAATGCGCCACTGAGAAAAACATGACTGTTCGTAAGGAGCAGGAATATGCTACTTTACAACAAAATTTTTTAAACACTCCCCATGAACCGGGACGCCCATTGCTCGTCTCTGTCATGGGAAAAATCATTGTGGACGAACCTGACCAAACAGAGTTTGTTGTTGAAGAATTTCGAACAATTTACTCGAACAGAAGCTGTGAAGGTAACAAGATAAAGTCGAGTCTAACGGGCACCTTCTGGCATTTATTGGAAATCGACGGTATTGCGGTTGCCAAATCTGCAAATAACACACAACCATTCCTTCACCTTAGCGCAAACCGATCTTTTGAAGCGTATAGCGGGTGTAACAAAATTACAGGAGGCTATCTTGTCAAAGGGGACCTTTTTCTGATAAACAGAAATCCAGATATTCGAATGGCTTGTCCGAAAGGCCTTTTACTGGAAAGCACCTACATTAAAGCTCTGGAAAGTTCTGAATCCTACAGGGTGGAGGGTGATTTACTCGAGCTTCTGGATAAAAACGATCAGGTACGTGTCAAGTTTCAGGCGGGGTCCTGAGTGTAACCCAGATTTTTCAAGAATCCCTTAAGGCATGTGCCGGATCCAGAGCAGCAGCCCTGAGTGCAGGATGCAGACCGAAGATGACACCGGTAATAATGGCAGAGGCTGGAGCGACAATGATACTAAAGGAAGAGAACACAACCTCCCACCCGGCATAGTGTTGCACAACGAGGGAAAGTCCTATTCCGGTAACTATTCCCCAAACTGATCCAAGAAGTGTGAGCAAAACTGAATTCCAGAGAAAGAGAGCGACAATTCTTCCCTTGGATGCCCCAACCGCCATCCGAAGGCCAATTTCTCTGGTCTGTTCAGCAATATTTGCAAGCATGACGTTCATTACCCCAATCCCACCAACAACAAGAGAGAGCCCTGCAATGATTCCCATGATAAGAGAAAAGACTCGCTGGTTCTCCCTTACCTCTTCTAAAAGTGTATAGGGCACGACAATTATATAATCTTGTACACCATGGTGCCTTTCATTAAGGATTGCTTCAACCTGCGTCGCCACCCTGATCACATCCAGGTTCATTTCAGGTGCCAGCGAAATAACCATACCATCTATGAGCGATCGGTCGGCGACCTGTCTGGCATAGGGGGTGGAAGAAAGGGGGAGCAGAATGGTGGTATCAAAGTCAAGAGAAGAAAGCCCTGTTCCTTCGGTAAGCAGCCTCCCTTCAGGCCTCAGGGTTCCAACCACGGTGGAGGCAAAATCTCCTATTTGTATGGTTATATCCTTCTCCCCTGGCTTCAACTGCAGCGCCTCTACTATCCTACTACCAGCCACACAGAAATTGGCGTTGTATAAAATATCATTTTCACTCAACAGTCGCCCGGAGGAGGCCTGAATTTTTTCTGCAGTGAACCAGTCGCTATTTACGCCCAAAACAGTTGTCTGAACAGTTCTGTCACCAAACTGAACCGGAACTGCTTCCTTTTTTACGTAGGTGCCGACGACGCCCCTGGTCCCGAGCCAGGCAGCAATTCTCCTGCCATCGTCCACCTGTAGTCCCTGGGATAAATTCATCCTGCTGTCGACCGCAGAATCACCTGCCACCAGGGATTCGATCCTCAGGGTTCCAGTCCCCAGAGAACGGATCTTAGCCTCTGCTCTCTCCTTTGCACCCTCACTGATTGAGAGCATGGTTATAAGCGCCGTTACACCAATTCCTATGCCAAGACTGCTAAGCAGTGAGCGCAGGGGACGCCTTGAAAAGCTCTTTAATGCATCCCTTATATCCACAACAACTATGTTCATGGCAGGACCCTACGCCGCCGCACGATTTTTCTGCAGCTTTAATCGACGACTTCCAGCATCGAGCAGACTGGTGTCATGGGTTGCCATAACAATGGCACATCCGGCCTCCGCCTGCTCCTGCAATAACTTGACAATTTTCTGCGAATTTTCAGAATCGAGGCTTCCGGTTGGCTCATCAGCAAAGATCAATTTAGGTTTTCTTGCAAGGGCTCTCGCTACAACTACCCTCTGCATTTCACCACCGGAAAGAGTGTTAGGAAACCTGGTACCCATCTCGTTTAACCCTACATATTCGAGTAATTGTTGACATCTAAGGGTGATTTTTTCCTGTGAAACTCGGGCTCCATATTGAAAAGGAAGAGCCACGTTTTCCAGAACTGTTCTATCTGGCAGAAGATGGGGGGTCTGAAAAATAAAACCGAAAGCATCATTTCGGAGCCTCGCGATCTTTCCTACACCCATTGCGCCCAAGCTCTCACCCATAAAGACAACATCACCCTCAGATGAAGAGTCCAAACCACTGAGAATATTTAAAAAAGTTGATTTACCGCTACCTGAAGGGCCAGTCACCATTAAAAAATCACCGCTATGAACTGCGATGGACACACTTTCAAGAGCAGTGGTATACCCTTCTCCACAGCTATAACATTTACTTATATTGCTGACCTGAAGTAACACAGACGTTTTCACAGTGCTTCTTTCAAGATCAGATCTCCAACCGCGAGACCTGATTTAATCTCAACCAACTGCTGGCCCCGCTCCCCTGTGTTTACAGGGATTTTGTCCTTCGATTCACCCTCAACTTTATACACCACGCTCATTCCGTCCTGGTAGCTCAAGGCGCTTATGGGAACAACAAGTGCATCTTTGACACTGTTGTGGATTATTTTTGTGGTGACAGACATACCAACGTGAACATTCTCTGAATTACCTATAAAGCTCACCCGGGTAGGAAAGCGTCTGATGTTGGTGTTTGCCTCATCTTCCTTCGCAAGAGATGCAATAGAGCTCACCTGACCTTCAAAGGATTTTCCAGGAAAAGCGTCCACTTCAATTTCAACAGTCATTCCAACTTTTATTTTTGCGACATCAACTTCTCTCACCTGAATTTCCGCTATCAATTCCGTCGTATCCGGTACCTCTAAAAATGTCTGTCCAACCCACACCGAGTCCCCGATCTGGACTTTTCTCCGCTTATTATCCCGTGGCAACTCAGAGTAAAGAAGAATGCCTTCCGCAGGGGAAAATACATTGCAGTTGGCGATATCCTGCTTTGCCCTGTTGAAGGCAACACCTTTATTTTCCTGCTTTCTACGATTTTTCTCAACCTCTGCAACGCGGTTCTGGATAACAAGTTCAGCTGTTCGCTTCACCCGTGCAAGAGCACTTGTTGCTGCATTTACAAGCAACTCACTTTCCCGAAGCATTTGCGGCCACACATAGCTGTCAAAATTATCGATTTCCGCCTGTGCAACCGCCATCTGCTCCCTGGCGGTTATGACCTTGTCTTTAGCCTTATCCTTTTCACGACTACTCACATGGCCTTTTTCGAGCAGAAGTTTCATATCATCAAGTTCATCCTGGCTTATTTCAAAGGTACGCCTGGCCTGGTTCAACTTCTGCACCAGAACTTTTCTCTTTAAAGGTCCCGATCCATTTTTTATATTATTGCCCTTAATTTCATCGATTTCAACTTTACGAACTGCCTCTTCAATTTTGCCATCTTCCTCCTCCTTTTGTAAATCGAGTACCTTCTCCGCTGCAAGATAGCTGGCCTTGGCATCCGCATACAACTGTTCTGCTTTGTGTAGGCTGTCCATAAACGGTTTTGTATCAAATTTGGCAACCAGAGTCCCTTTAGCGACCTTGGTCCCCTCCTGTGCCAACCAGACAATCTTGGCCTGATTAGATGATATCATGGAACTGACAGGAGCAATCCTGGCTGGTCGAACCACACCTCTATCAACTGTATGAACAGAAAAATCTTTCCTTTCCACAGCTATCACCTCCGCTTCCACACCGGAGAGAGTACCACTCTGTATAAACAGACGTCCTGCCACGAGAGCGGCCGCAATGATCACTGCACTGCCTATAACTAAACTTTTATATTTGGTGAATATTTTTAACATTGCACTAGAGAAACAATCTCATCCTTTTATTTTAACTGGATAAAGAGACATTTCCACCCATTGACGATCAAGAACCCCAAGATTATACGCAAACGACACTGCTGCAAGATTATATGCGCTAAGAGATCTGGCAATTTCCACTCCGGCGTCAGAATATGAGGCTTCCGCATCGAGAAGATCCAAGTTGTTTGAGAGCCCTTTTTCATATCGTGTTTTGGCAAGGTCAAGAGCCATTTCAGCTTGTGCTAATCGTTTACGGCTGATAAAATGGCTTTTTTCAGCAAAAAGCAGGTCGAGAAAAGCATCCTTTGACTCACGGGCTATTCTTCTTTTAAGTGCATCCTCTTCTCTGTAAAGTCTGGCTGTATCCATCCTTTTTCTAAGTAACACATTCTCCTCGTTAAAGGTATCAAGGGAAGAGTGCAATTCCAGCTGGAGAGACCAGTTGGTTTCATCCATTTCTAATGCTTCTTCCACAGAGTCCCCCTCGCCTCTCTGCTCAACAGTTCCGCTAAGACTCACATCGGGTGAAAGATTTTTTTCCGCCCGATATATTTCCACATTATTCACCTTCATTTCAACCCGGTATGCCTGCCAGTCCAGCCTGGTCTGCCATACAGCTTCCTCCCAACCGTCTGGAACAACCGGTGACATCTTACGAATCTCTTTTGAGACCTGAATAGATGCATCAGCATCGATTCGTAACAGCTCTTTGTAGGAGTCCTCCGAACGCTGTTTTGCCCTACGCTGTCTTTCAAGGCTACTTTCAGCATCTAAAGTTGCCAACTCAGCCCTGTACACATCAACCTTTGAAACAAGGCCTACTTTATGCCTGGAAAGGGCAGAATCTAAGTGCTGCCTACTTCTTTCAAAGGATTTTTCTGCTTTTTCCAGGAGTTGAGAAGAGAGAACAACATCATAATACTTCTGCACTGCAGATAAAATTAAGCCCTGACGTTCTCGTTCAACCCAGATTTCTTCTTTTTTTACCCGCAACTCTGCACTGTTTAAATCGGTGAGATTATACTGCATACCCCAACGTCTGAATAATCCCTGGGAAACCCTCACATAGGCACTGGCGTTGGTGCTGTTAGCGACCTCATAACCACTGCTATCATCAAGCCTGTTGCCCACAACGCCGTAACTAACAGAGGTGCCTACGGATGTCTCTTTTCTAAACTCCATTCCAAGTTGCTGAGAACCTGTCCCTTTCGTAAAACCTATAGAGGTCAGTGGGACCAGTTTGGTATCAAAAAAGTGTTCAGCTGTTGCGACATCCATTTCACTCAAAATCAGACTATCCGCAAGATCTCGGGCCTTATCACTCCCGGTCAGGACAAAGTCGATAGCCTGCAAAAGATGGTGGCTTTCCTCCGAACGAGCAGAGACAGCGGATGAGAGAAAAAGACAAAAGCATAGAAGCGATAAAAAACATTGAGTTGGGCTGGTCATTTTGGACATCGGATGGGAGTCAGGATAAACAATTTGATAAAATGGGGAACCTTCCAAGGATCTTAAACGAAGTTAAAATAACATATCATAATGGATAAGCAATTTTTACTTTGACTCTTTCGCAGCAGTTTTTACTATTAACGATATTTTTGAATTATTTTTAGAAATATTAGCATGCCTGTTCTTCTCCAGATCAGGAATTGACATTCACCCAAGGTATACAAAATGCAGCGATCTGTTTTCGACGAAATAGCCGTACCCACAGAAATTCCACTTGCTGAAAAAGTAAGGCCACAAACCCTTGCGGATGTGAAGGGGCATGATAAACTTTTGGGTGAAGGTACTGCTCTTCGGTTGATGATGGACCATGATAAGTATGGCTCCTTCATCCTATGGGGCCCACCAGGCAGTGGTAAAACAACGCTTGCAAAGTATATCGAAAACAATTCGAAAAATCGTTTTTGTTCTTTTAGTGCAGTTCTCAGCAAAATTGCTGATGTAAAAACACTAATGAAACAGGCGCGACAGATCCATCTACACCAGAACAGCAGCACTATCGTTTTTGTCGATGAAATCCACAGATTTAACAAATCTCAACAGGATGCATTTCTCCCCTATGTTGAATCGGGAGCTATAATCCTTATAGGTGCTACTACAGAAAACCCATCCTTTGAAGTGATCCCGGCACTACTCTCAAGATGCCATGTGTTCGCACTTGATCCTCTTGGAGACAACAATATTTTTGAGATCCTCAAACGGGCCGTCTCCCATCTTGAAAAACAGGTGCACATTACTGAAGATGCTCTCCTGTTGCTCTCGGAAAAAGCTGGAGGGGATGCGAGAAGAGGACTAAACGACCTTGAGCTTATCAGTCGAAATGCTGAAACTGGGGATGAAATTAATGCAGAGCTTGTAAACAAACTCCTCAACAAGAGATCTCTTTTTTATGATAAACGTGGAGAAGAACATTTTAATCTAATCTCCGCCTTTCAAAAATCGATCAGAGGCAGCGATCCCCAGGCAGCATTGTACTGGCTGGCACGCATGGTTGAGGCGGGTGAAGATCCACTCTATATTACCAGACGCCTGGTACGAATCGCCTCTGAAGATATCGGACTGGCAGATCCCCAGGCAATTGTCCAGGCAATTGCGGTTAAGGATGCGGTACATTTTTTAGGAATGCCTGAGGCGAATACTGCTCTTACCCAGCTCACTGTTTACCTGGCAACGGCCCCAAAAAGTAACGCTTTAGAGCTTGCCTACTACGGAGCAAAAGACGACGCGGTAAAAACAAGCCACCTCAAGGTACCACTTTCAGTGCGCAACGCGCCAACCAAGCTCATGAAAGACCTCGGTTACAACAAGGGATACCGATACTCCCACGATTACGATAATCATTACAGTTACCAGAACTATTTCCCGGAATCAATGAAAGAGCAACTCTACTACCAGCCATCAAAATTTGGCTTTGAAAGGGAAATAGAAAAACGAATTGAATGGTGGAAGAGCCTCAAAGAAAAGCAGTTGGCGGAGCAGAGTGGCAAAAAAGACAATACCAATAGAGACTGATCTCGAAAAGGACATTTTTCCTGCAAACAAACTAAAAATAAAGGCCAAATGAACTTAATTTACGAAAAAATAACCTATATTTTTGATCCGCTCCATCATCTTTGGGAACATGAAAAGATGCATAGGAAGATCTCCTTCGGCCTGGTGCTGTTTTTCCTGATCAGTCTTATCACAATTGAACTGAACCGGCAGGCTTTTCTTCCCGGTACTTTGGGGCAAATCATTCCCAAAAACCATTTTTTTGCAGTGCAGGCGGCCTTTACTGTGGTCCTTATCCTGGAAGTCATCAGTCTCATCTTCACTATTCCATGTTCCTTTAGCCGCTCTGTGGGCAAACAGTTTGAGATACTTGCCCTTATCCTGATGCGAAACGCCTTTAAAGAGCTGTCATATTTTCCAGAACCGATAACTTTTGCAGGCAATGAGCAGGCCATCCTCAATATCCTCTCAGATGGCTTCGGAGCTTTGCTTATTTTTGCGCTTTTAGGCTATTATTATAAGGTTCAGGCCCATGCCAGCGATGATAAAATGCAACCAGCAGACCTGTTCAGCTTCGTGGCTGCCAAAAAAGGCATTGCGCTGATATTATTGATTATTTTTGCATTTCTCGGTGTAAACAGTTGCATTTCAACTTTTATTGGGCTGGACCACTCGGACTTCCTCTACAGTTTTTACACCATTCTGATTCTTACCGACATTCTGGTGGTACTGATATCCCAATGTTTCCAGCCATCATTTTACGCCGTTTTTCGAAACTCTGGATTTGCTCTATCAACCCTGGTCATTCGAATAGCACTGGCGGCACCGCCATTTTTTAACGTTCTTTTAGGGATCGCCGCCGCTCTTTTTGCAATACTGCTCACCCTGGTCAGCAGATCTCTATTTTTAAAGAAATAGCTTCAGAGTAGCCTGAATTTATTTTGACCCCCCCGGCTATGCCGGGGGATAATTATTCTTCAAGATGATCTTAAGACCAGACCCCTGGGAGATTACTTTGGCAGTTGGGGCAACATCCGGCCACAAGTTTATTTGCCCTCACCCGAAATCCATGGCGGACGATTAGCTCCATACCGCAGGAGGCACAGTAGCTGTTTTCTCCACCTGAACCTGGACGGTTCCCGGTATACACGTGTTGAAGTCCACTACTTTTTCCAATTTCAAAGGCTCGCGCAAGCGTTGCCGGCGGGGTGGGCTTTGTCGATGTCATTTTATAACTGGGATAAAAGCCTGAAACATGCCATGGGATATTTTCATCAACACCACAGAGAAACTCTGCAATATCGTGGAGCTCTTTCTCTGTATCGTTGAGCCCCGGGATAATAAGAGTGGTCACTTCGACCCAAACCCCAAGGGACACAAAATGTTTGATATTATTGAGGACCGGTTCCAATCTCGCCCCACACACCTTCTTATAAAACGAATCACGAAACGACTTCAGGTCAATATTGATAGCATGTACAACAGGTGCTAACTGGATTAGAGTAGACGTGGACATATAACCGTTGGAGACAAAAATATTTTTAATCCCCCTCTGGTCAGCTATTCTACAACAGTCCAGTGCAAACTCAAAAAAAACTGTCGGTTCAACATAGGTATAACTAATTGACCTGCAGCCAAGGGACTCTGCCCTGCTGACTATAGTTTCCGGGGCCCGGTACACTCCAGCCTTTGACAGATCTCCAGCACCATCCACCTGGGAGATTGAGCTATTCTGACAGTGCAGACATCTAAAGTTACACCCAGGGGTGGCAATGGAGTAGCTCAGGCTCCCCGGAAGAACATGAAAAACAGGCTTTTTTTCAATTGGGTCAACGTTTTCGGCTACAACCCGCCCATAGATCAAGCTTTCAACCTTAGTGCCCTTTCTTCTTCGCACCCCGCAGATTCCTGTCTGATTCTCAATCAACCTGCAATTATGATTGCAGATGGAACAGGTGATTAACTGAGGTGAACCCTGATCAGTTTTTTCCGATGACATAATTTTTTATCAACAATAGTTTTATAGGTGAGTAAGCGGGGCTTCGTCTCCTAAGTCACACATTGCCATTTTTGATCACGCAGAACAAAATGCGGCTTAAAGTTGCGCTTATAGCTCATTGCAGGGACAGTATCAATGAGGTAACCAAGGTAGAGATAATCCAGTTCCCACTCAAGACAAATATCCACCAGATGCATGATATTATAGGTACCCAGGCTACGTTTTGACTCTACCGGATCAAAATAGAAGTAGACAGCATTCAACCAGTTATAACCGATGTCTATTACCGAGGTCCCAACAAGGGTTTCTTCAACCCTGTACTGAATCTGGGCACTGCTGACGATGTTGTTGAGGAAGAAGTCCCGAAAATAACCATGGGAGGAGTTATTTTCTTTTGGATACCTGCTACTAAGAAATTTTTCACACAGTTCAAGATTTTCAATATCAGGTTTTAGTGGCAGTAAATCATTTTGCACATCTCCATTCTTCTTCACCGTTCTCTTTTGGTTACGATTTGGCTTAAAAGCTGAAGGACTGAGGCGAATAGGGGTACAGGCAATGCAATTTTTACATCTCATATTATAAAGACAGTTACCATTTCGCCTATATCCGGCACCGAGAAAAAGCTCCATTGCCCGATCACTCAGCGGCGCAAAAGTAGCCTGGTGAAAAGTAGAAACATAGGGCAGGCCATAGGGACAATCGATATCAATGTCCACAAAAAGATGGTCCACTCTGGAGATGAGTGCCTGGAATTCCAGGCGGCATCTCTCATCATATGAATAGGGGATATCTCTCATTTTCTCTTTAATTTATAAGCGCCATGTAAATAGGAGCAACTGAAACACTAAGACAAATATTTTTCCATTTTATAGCACCTTGCGCTACCCCCGATAAACGGAAAATAAGTCGGGATAAGTTCCTTGGTAGTTTCTTTAAGTTCTTAACTTCAACCCACTCTCCTGATTTCTTGTTTTTTATGACAGGTTTTCAGGAGTAAGGCATTAAACAAGGCCTTGATCAAGCATTGCATTGACAACCTTAACAAATCCGGCGATATTTGCCCCCGCAACATAGTTTCCTGTCCGCCCATATTCATCCGCGGCGTCCAGGCAAGTCGAGTGAATCGACTTCATTATCTGTTTTAATCTGTCATCAACCTCTTTTCTGGGCCAGGAAAGCCGCATTGAGTTCTGGGCCATCTCCAGTCCTGAAACTGCAACCCCACCGGCATTAGCTGCCTTTCCAGGGGCAAATAGAAGACCTTCCTGATGAAAGACATCAACGGCTTCTGGAGTTGTCGGCATATTCGCACCTTCACATACAAGATGCAACCCGCCGGCGACAAGATTAAGCGCATCCTGAGCATTGATTTCATTTTGAGTGGCGGACGGGAATGCACAATCAGCCCTATGACTCCAGATTGGATTGTGATCCATGGTCGGATTTACTGGGGTGTAAACCGCTCCGGGGTACTTTTCAAGATAATCACTTATGCGGCCCCGGCGAATATTTTTAACTTCTTTAACAAATTCAAGTTTTTCTGCATCAATACCCTCCTCATCAAATATATGACCGGATGAGTCTGAGAGTGTGAGTACCTTACCACCAAGATCCAGTATCTTCTCCGTGGTGAATTGTGCAACATTTCCAGAACCGGAGACCAGGCACTGCTTTCCTTCGAGTGTTTCCCTTTTTGTCGCAAGCATTTCCGCTGCAAAATAGACAGAGCCGTAGCCTGTTGCCTCAGGGCGAATCAAACTACCTCCCCAGGCAAGACTTTTACCCGTCAGCACCCCGGTAAACTCATTGGCAAGTTTCTTATACATACCAAACAAATACCCGATTTCACGGGCCCCCACTCCAATATCACCGGCAGGAACGTCTGTGTTCGGACCAATATGTCGAAAAAGTTCAGCCATAAAGGATTGGCAAAATCGCATCATCTCATTATCAGACTTTCCTTTCGGATCAAAATCAGAACCACCCTTACCGCCTCCCATAGCGAGGGTGGTGAGGGAGTTTTTAAAAACCTGTTCAAAGGCGAGGAACTTTATGATACCCAGATTCACAGAGGCATGGAACCTGAGCCCACCCTTATACGGCCCCAGAGCACTGTTCATTTCGACCCGGAATCCACGGTTTACCTGAACCTGGCCCTCATCATCCATCCAAGGAACCCTGAACATAATAACCCGCTCCGGCTCTGTAATTCTCTGCAGCACAGATTGCTGCCGATATTCAAAGTTCCTTTCAAGTACCGGTTTGACACTTTCTACGACCTCATCCACAGCCTGGTGAAATTCATGTTGTTCAGGGTCTTTATCTCTAATCTGACGTATTACGGCTTCCATTAACACTCTCCTCCTAACCCGAATAGATCGGAACTTTCTAAAATGCTTGGATAAGTACCTTCACGAAATTATTTTCTGCCACAAAAACGCAGAAAATAATTTCTAAGGTACTAAAATAGAGTTTGGAGTCCAAACCTTTGTACCCTCGATTTTACACGATTTTTTGCACGCCACTGCTGAATCATACAACACACTCTCAGAACGGGTTCCATCACATTTTAAAACAAAAGGGTCTGCTGTTCGCACATGGTGGATATATTTACCCTTATATTCAAGATGCTGGGCCTCCAGCCACTGCCAATCGAGAAAATCCTTAGACCTTTCGGATGCCTGCACTCCTCCATTACCGCTATCCTCATTCAAGGTTAAATATGGGATTCCAAGAGAGGTTATATTCTGAAAAAAATGAGTCCCTTGAGAGGCATCCGCCTTGATAGAATCATTTCGCACCTCAACTATCCCAGCTACCCCTGAAATATCACTCCACTGAACAGGTATTCCCAGCCAATGATCCGCCGACCCCCATCTACCCGGACCAATGAGCAAAAAAGGTACCTCAGCCGCCACAAGCCTCCGGTTGATCTCACCGATTTCCCAGGCCATTTCTGCGGTTTTAGAGGCATCAAAACTACTTGGTTGCACATAAACTATATCAGAGACATGATCAAAGCTGCCGTGCCCCAGAGATTGGCCCACATAGCAAAAACCACTCCTGATCTCATGATCACAAATCTGCACATCAACCAGCTCTCCTCCAGTAACCATGGGCCTGATCTGTAAAAAGTAGAAGACTGACCTGTCAAGTTCCTGGTCAAGTTGCAGGGCAAATTCCATCTCCACTTCCCCTCCCATCCCCATCTTGCCAATTTTAAGGAGTTCAGCTAGAATCTCAGATAAGGGGTAACTCGAATATTTTAATAACTGCGCAAAGGTCATAATTTTGGGCCCCGGCAGCAACACGTCTCTCACCCTATGTTCCGCAGGGATATATGTTGATGAAAGAAGAGCAACCGGTTGCTCTTTTTCGGCATCCTGTACATTACGAAGTATAAGATTGGATGAGTCGCGTTCCAGACAATTCTCCGGGCCGACGTCAAGCACGTAAAATTGTCTCTGGCTATATTTTAACATATTGTCGACGGACGAAAACTGGACCAGTTTCTTGGGTCTTGCCGGTGAAAACCAGAGAGATTTACCGCCTTCAACAACGGTTTTTCCTACCCCGAGAGCAATATGGGCAATACCTTCCTCCGCCTTCATATCCATCACCGGATAATAATTGTGTGACTGTGCAACACCCGACACCCCAGGGTACCAGAAATCTCCATGCTGGTCGCCTGCAAGCTGCTGAATAATAACAGCCATGGAATCCTCCCTCCCATGCCCCGCAACCTTGGAAAAAGCAATAGGCCCCTCAAACCAGGTTGATGCGTACACCAGTTTTATGGCACTTTCCAGTTGAGCAAGTCTCTCATCAAAGTCTGGATCATTATTGGCAAGAAAGTATGTTGAATAGAGGCCAGCGTAGGGTTTAAACTGACCATCTTCAAGAAGACTTGATGAGCGTACCGACAGCGGTTTTTCCGTTCGCTTCAAAAAAACCCGGAGTTCTTTTCTCAACCAGGCAGGAAGAGGTGCATCGAGAAAGAGGTCGGCCACCTGTTCATCTGGAAAATGTTTGCAATAGCCGAGGCTATTTTCTGCAACAAAGGCATCGAAACCATCAGCTGTTATCACACAGGTTTTTGGAATAGTAACCGTATGCAAACTGAGTACAGAATTCTCACGGTATGCAGCCTGGAGACAGGCCCACATGAATGCAATTCCTTTAGCTTTGCCACCCATGGAACCATTGCCGATTTTAACAAAATCCATGATATCCGGGTCATAATCAGCACCACTGAATTTTACTACAACCCCCTGTTGTCTGAGTTTTCTCAGGGAATGGACTTTATATACCAGATCTTCCCTGATATTTTTCAGATCATCAAGGTCGATGATATAGTTTTTATGTAACCGCCTCGCAAGAATAACCTCTGCTCTTGCCATAACCCAGTTTGAAAAATGATTGCGAACTGTATGATACCTGAGGGATTCTTCTGGAATGATCTGCAGCTGTTTTTCAAACTCAAATAGATTCGATGCGTATCCTACCGGGGTTTCATCCGGCAGGCGAAAAACAAAATCGCCAAACCCGAGATGATTGAGAAAAAAACTATGTAATTCATCCTTAATGAGAGGCGAATTTTTATCTATGAAAACTGCGGGAATTCGATTTGCCAGCTCATGGTTTTTTTCCTCCGTTGACACCATCAAAAGAGGTAAATCATGGATTTCACTACGCACGTGCTGTAAAAACTTTCCCCCTGCCCCTCCATCTACTTGCCCCTCCCTTCTAAACCTGGCATCTGAAATAACTGCAAAGACATAAGGTTTATAGGCTTTATAAAGATCCATCGCCTCTTCATAGGTCGTGGCAATGAGAATCCTGGGCCTAGCACGCATCCTGAGAAGACGATGGCGCTCATTGAGACTTTCATCCAGAACGGATTGGGTTTGCCTGACAACCTCATTATAAATAAGTGGTAGAAAAAGGGACCTGTACAGGGGTGAATCTTCCACATAAATAATGACCCGAACCATTGCACGCTCAGTGTCCACGTCGACATTTCTATGATCTTCTACATTTTTTATAATTGCCAGGAGCAGGTCAGCTTCGCAGCACCAGAGAAATATTTTATCCACACCATGGCTGTCCACCTTATCGGGAAAGGTAGACCTGAGATTATGTGCGACTAAAATAACGGGCAACTCAGGATGTATTTTTTTAATGGCTGCCCCCAGCTCAAAGGCATCCATTCCCCCAAGAAATGGCATGGTAATAACCATATCAAATTTCTTTTCCTCTATGAGTTCCAATGCTTCAACAGCGGAGGAGGTTCGAGTTATTTTTGGAGGCTTGGAGAGGTTGAGCCCATGGTATTCATTGATAAGCCTAGTGGCCAGACTACCATCTTCTTCCATGATAAAGGCATCATAGAGGCTTGAGACAAGAAGAATTTCCTGAACCTTAAAAGGCATAAGATCATGGAAAATCTTAAAGTGTGGGTCAAAATTGGGAATAACCTCTTTGGAGTCAATGAACATGATAGGTTCCTTTAGAGAGAACGTCAATTAGGAACGGGAGCTAAATAACATGGACATATTACGCCGAAATTTTTTCGCATCCTGTACTTAAAAAAACTTTTCATATTACTGATATACAAAGATTTTTTTAAGTGTAGGAGGTGGAATAAAGGGCAAGTAAGATGTTCGTGTTATTTAGCGTACGTTCCTTACTTCTCTTTGCTACAACCTTACTTCACATTCTATTGTATATCCGATTTATGAAAAAGAAAATGCTACTATCCAGCCATTTCTTTCTACTGGACAAACAGTCCGATCCTGTCCTTTTTTTTGGAGTCATATCAACAATTGCGTTAACAGACCAACATGTGTTACAATGTGGCATTATTTAGAGCAAATGAACTGATGACTTCTAACACCCCACAAGGGGCAATATTTTTCACCCTGTTACTCATGTTCCCAGAAATTGCAAATGGGAAGAAAGCTCACAAGGCACTGAAGCCACCTTCTGATTCCATGGACAACAAAGAATTCGCCAAAACCAGAAAGCGGTTGAAAAAAACCCAAAAGGAGCTTGCCAGTCTTCTTGGTATCTCACTGAAAGCTGTCTGCAGTTATGAACAGGGCTGGCGCTCAATTCCCGGCCATGTTGAGCGACAGCTTATTTTTCTTCTAGCAAGAAAAATATACCGTTTAAAAGAGTGTAAAAACTGCTGGGATATTCGCAATTGCCCCGATGAAAAGAAACTGAACTGCCCGGCCTGGGAATTTGATTCTGGAAAATTTTGCTGGTTTACCACGGGTACTTTATGTGAAAACACACCCCATAAAACCTGGAGTGAGAAGATTCTTATGTGTAAAAAATGTGTTATTATGAAAAAACTCATGTAGCATAACCACCGCCTCAACCTTTGCTCATTCTCCCTTACTACCTGGTTTCCATCAATTGTAACTGTTGTGGAGTATTGATATTTTGCCAGGCATAAGCCAGCGAATCGGGAATGATAGGATTATCAATCTTTAAGTGACGGGCAGCATTTCCTATTCTCAACTTGTGCTGGACAAGCTGTTCCTCAAAAAGCTGGGCTGCTCTGAAATCATACAGAGCAAAAAGCGGCTCACAAAATTCGGCGTCGGCCAAACGGGGAACCCTCCCCCATGAACCGGCCCGTTTTCCATCAAGCAACCATCGTACAGCCGGGGCCGAGATAAACGGCATATCGCAGGCCATAACAATCCACTGGGCCATGGGATGCCAACGGGTCGCAGAAAGAACTCCCGTGAGCGGACCCGCAACCCCAGGAATATCAGGAATACGGATGATATTCGCGCAGCTGTCCGGCACCTCCCCGGCTCCTGAAAGCACAAGACCATCCACCATGGAACTTAATAATTCGACACTATGTTCCAACCAGCTTTTTCCGCCGCTACCATCCTGCCCCAGAAGATGCTTGGGCCTCCCCATCCTGGAACTTTTTCCACCGATCAAAATACAACCCCAAAGCGGGGTACGGGCCGCCGCTTCATCAAGTCGTGCTACCAGTTTTTCAAGAAAGTTCTCAATTGCACGGTCATCTCCACCCCTCCAATGAAGTGGGCCTGCTGCTGAATGCCCTCCTTTGCCAAATACAATTTTTTGCAGGGGCAAATTAACAGGATGATCAACTACTATAAGATCATATTGCTTTACTAGTGATATCAGGGAAAACCTATTGGGGGCGTCATCAGCAACAATCTTTGCGTAAAGCAGACAACGATCAAGAGCACCCATCAGTTTTTTCAGGAAATGTTTGCGCTGCCCTTCACTGCCTCCAGAAAGTTGGAAAATCGGAAGGTCTATCACTTCATCTTCTTTAAATTTTTGATCGCACATAGTTCACCAGCTGATGACATTAATCCAACAGAGTCAAATCAAATAACTACAATCTCAGATTGTTACCCCCAGGGGACAATACGGCAATGCCCCGGCCTTTCGTCCCTTTTCAAGAAAATGCTCTACGGCAGCCATTCCTTCCTGACCAAGATTCCTTGAAAACTCATTTACATACAGCTCAATGTGACTTTGCACCACCTCTGGAGCCAGTTCCTGGCTGTTACTCTGAATATAAGGTAAACATGCTTGTCGATTGTTGAAGGCATACTCAACACTCCCACGGATAGCCTCTTCAATAGCGGCTATAACCTCACTCCCGAGACTCCTTCTTGCCGCAATACAACCAAGAGGAATAGGCATTGAGGTGGACTCTTCCCACCAGACACCAAGGTCCTGCACACACTGAAGACCAAGCTCAAGGTATGTAAACCTTGATTCATGAATTATCACCCCGCCGTCGACGCTCCCATCCTGTACCGCTTGCATAATTTGATCAAAACGGATTTCGACAAGTTCATAGCCTCCGGGCAAAAACATCTGCAGGAGTAGAGCTGCGGTAGTAAGTTTACCTGGAATTGCAATGCGTTTTCCGGAAAGTTCCTCTACAACACACTGATTTTTAGCAATTAATAGCGGACCACACCCTCTACCCAGAGCACTACCTGCCGAAAGAATACAATATTCATCAAGAACGTGTCCCAGGGCATGAAAGGAGAGTTTCGTCACATCGAGTCTCTTCTCAAGAGCCCACAGGTTAAGCTGTTCAACATCCTCAAGGAAGGGTGGTGTGAAACTTATATTAGTTGCACTTATTTTATCATGGACAAGACCATAAAAAATAAAGGTATCATTTGGACACGGCGAGTAGCCCAGGCTAAGATTATGCGAATTTTTCATAATTTTCTATCAATTCATTTACCAGATATGCCCCAGCTTCCGCGACCTTGTCACACGCTTGAGAAAGTTTCCAGGAGGAGGGATCACGGTCCTCAACATAATTTGAAATACATCGAAGTTCCACACAGGGTATAGAGAATTCAGCACATAATTTTGCAACTGATGCCCCTTCCATATTTTCACAAAGTGCCCCCCACCTCTGCTGCAGAAAATCTCCCCGAGCTCTGGTACCCGTAACACTGTTTACCGTGATAAAAGTTCCCTCGTGTACAGGGTAGTAAGCGTCAGTTAAGATATTCATAGCCCTGCTCTTTATTCCAGGGCCCAGATCAAAGACAAGTGGGCCAGTTAAACCAGGATCCAGATAGTCGATTTCATTCTCCAGGCAGATGCCAAAATCTCCTAAAATCTCCCTTTGTGCAAGACAAAGATCAAGAAGCTGAGGTTGATCTCGTTGTATTGGCTGGATATAGGCACCGGCAATGCCTAAATTAACAATAAGATCCAGTTTGCCCTCTTCTTGCAGAAGATGTCTGGTCAGATTTTGCATTGTCGAGACAGGTCCCACTCCGGCAATCAGGCTCTTCCAAGAATTCCCAATAGGTCTTGAAGTATGCTTGCGACCCATCGTTTCAATAAAGGGTGCCATTTCTATTTCAGTTGCAGCAACAACCAGGATCATGGTATTTACAGTCTCTCAAATTTACAGGTGGACGATTTTACGTCGCCATCGCACTTAACTTTAACGTATAAATGACATTAATGCATTGCCCACATGACAGGGTAGTTCATTTTTTTCTTACATAGGAGCTTGTCCGAGAATAGGAATTTCGTTCAAAATCGAAGAGTTTTCACAAAATAAGCACAGCCATATAGGTGATATCGAAGTCTACGCTATCTGCGAGCATTATTTTTTGACAATTCTGAAGAGTTTGGGCGAAAGGGCATTCTCGGACAAGCTCATAGGATAACAATGCAAGAAGATCTCTCCCTGAATGCTTACCATTACGACCTTCCCAATGAACTGATCGCCCAACATCCCGCTGATAAACGCGACAATTCAAAACTCATGGTACTCAATAAAGGAACCACGTCTGTGAAGCATAAAAATTTCAGTGATCTGGATCAATATATCGGTGAACTGGATATGCTGGTGGTAAACAACACCAAGGTCTTTCCGGCAAGACTCTTTGGTACCAAAGAGACCGGAGGAAAAGCGGAAGTTTTTTTGCTTGAATTTCCTCTTATTGGAGAGGGTAAAAGTGATAAAGCCAAAGCTACAGCGCTTATAAAGGCATCAAAGCGCCCCAAGGTCGACTCAATCATCACCATTAGCGATGACCTGAAATGTCGGGTAGTACGGCTTCTTGATGGTGGTAAAACAGAACTGGAAATTCAATTCAACAGAGCACTCGGACTGAGCGAATGCCTGGCCCGGACAGGTGAGGTGCCCCTGCCTCCGTATATCACAAGAAAAGATGGTTGTACCAGAGAAGACGTTGAGCGCTACCAAACCATCTACGCAAATACGCCCGGGGCGGTTGCCGCTCCCACAGCGGGCCTTCACTTTACAGAGCAGCTACTAACCAGGATTGCAGGCAAGGGTACCCTTGTTGGAGAAGTCACTCTTCATGTTGGATATGGCACTTTTGCACCGGTACGGGAACAAGATATAACCAGGCACCAGATCCACCGTGAATTTCTCTCAATCTCCAAGGAGACAGTAGAAAAGGTAAAAGAAACCAAACAGAGAGGAGGAAAAATATGGGCGGTTGGCACAACCTCTGTGAGGGCCCTGGAATATGGGGCAAGAAAATCCGGACATCTTGAACCAACTGATGAGTGGTGTGATCTTTATATTTATCCAGGCTTTACTTTCAACGTGATTGACAATCTAATCACCAACTTTCATTTGCCGGATTCATCTCTCATGTTTCTGGTCTCCGCACTCTGCGGTAGACAAACCCTTCTTGATTGCTACGCGACAGCTGTCAACAAGGGTTATCGTTTCTTTTCTTATGGAGATGCGATGGCAATAATTGGTGCTCGTCAATAAATGAGCCCGTTGATTTAATGCCTTTTCGCCCAATCTTTTCGTTAAACCAAAAAATTTATGCAGAAGCAGTGGCCGGACATCCAGCACAACTGCCACCCGTCTTACATGCGGGTGCCGGTTTAGCTGTGTCTGTTTTGTTACTTGCTGCTTTGCTGGCATAGCCGTCGGCATACCACCCTCCACCTTTGAGTTGGAAGGAACTCATCGACATGAGTTTTGTTACCGGCCCCTGACAATCAGGACAATCAGATATAGGATCATCAGCCATTTTCTGCTGAACTTCGAACACTTTTTCACACGCTTTACATTCGTACTCGTACACTGGCATTTCTAAACCACCTTGACCCTACACTGCTTTAGCTCGGGCAAACCATATAATTTATAAGATAAAATTCAAATGCGAACTTAAACCCAACCATTTTCGGCTGGAGCAAATCTAATTCCCAATGGATATTCTGTCAATATATTGCGGCGGCTAAAATAAAAAAGATACTCTATCAGGTTAAAAACAAAGGTCTACTTCTTGTTCCAGCAAAGAAGAGTTCACCAGAGTAATTCGCCTACCTTGTTGTTTTTTAATATTTTTGGTATAAAATGTCCCCTCACATACCGGTATATTAGTTTCAGGACACTTTTCCGGATGTGTGTTCGTAGCATTCACAGCTTTCTGCCACGATAAACCGGCAGCAAGACACCAATAGCTCTCACTACGACATTATAGATTTTTATGATTGGTATATTTGACTCCGGCGTTGGTGGTATGACCGTAGCGCGCAGTATAGAACAACTCCTACCCACCTACCCGCTACTCTATTTAGGAGATATCGCTCATTCTCCATATGGTCCTAAAAGTGCACAAACCATTATCGATTGCGCTATAAACAACACCAGGTTCCTGATAAGCAAAGGCGCCAAACTCATAGTAATTGCGTGTAACTCGGCAGCAAGTGTCGCCACAGACAGTTTGCGACAACAGTTTCAAATACCCATTATCGAAGTAATACTTCCAGCAATTGAAGAAGCCGCACGGACAACTAAAAACGGCAGGATTGGGCTAATTGGAACCAGTGCGACCATACGAAGCACCAGTTACGAGACGGCACTTACGGAAATAAATCAAAATATCAAGATCTTCACAAAAGCATGTCCCCTTCTGGTTCCCCTCGTTGAAGAAGGGTGGCATAATAAACGTGAAACCAAGATGATCCTGAAAAGATATCTGCACAGCCTCAAAAACAACCAACTCGACACCCTGATTCTGGGTTGTACCCACTACCCTCTTTTAAAACATCTGATCGGCCCACGAATTGGCAAAAAGGTTTCCCTGGTCGACTCTTCAGAAACCACAGCAAAATACCTCAAACACTATCTCCATCAGAATCCACACCTCAAGGCAACAGAACCCCACACCCCGGAACAGAACAGATATTATATTACCGACTACAATGACACGGCCCAAAAGGTGGCTAATAGAATATTTAACCGTCACATAGATCTTCTACTAACTAGAAACATATGCAAAAGCTGATATATACTTTCCTTATTCTTTTCGCAATTTTCACTGGGCCATCTTTATGCCATGCTGAGAATCCTGCCACCGAGGCTCCTGAAGACATTGCCAGGAGACTGCAGCAACGTTATGACAACATGCAAAGCCTCAGCTTTAATTTTTCACAGGACACCAGTGGTGAAATGACAGGCCGCCCACGAAAAGGAGGCGGCTCTGCTATCTTTTTCAAAGGTGACGACACCAGTAAGATGAGATGGGATTATTCTAGACCGGACATCCAGGTACTTATCAGTGACGGTGTTACCTTTTCGATGTATTTTGAAAACCTGCAACAGATAATCGTCACCCCGGCAAAAGCTCTTGAAGCGGATCTGACATATTCTTTTTTTACCGGCAAAGGTGACCTGCTGCGTGATTTTTATCTACACCCTGCAGATACTAACTTTCAGAATGAGAGTAGCCAGGAGTTCAAGGTGATCAAGATGGTGCCTAAACAACCTCGTTCGCAGGTTCAGGATATTCATCTCTGGGTCAGCAATGACTCTCTCATCAGAAGAATTAATATCCGGGACCATTTTGGTACCATCACTATCCTGAACCTCAGCAACATTAAACCCGATGGTTTGAACAATATCGGTATACAGGAACTCGAAACTCTTTTTTCTTTTGTTCCTCCCGAGGGTACTGAAGTGATCAATCAATGATATGAACAACACCTCCCCTTTCAGAGTTGCTCTCATCTCGATGCCATGGTCAATTTTTAATCGGCCGTCCATCCAGCTTGCCACCCTTAAGAGTTACCTCAACACCCAGGACAGGTTGCATGCGGACAGCTTTCATCCCTATCTGCATATTGCCAAGTTGATAGGGCTCGATCTCTACAGGGAAATTGCTCATAGAGGATGGGCTGGGGAAGCTCTTTTTGCCCCGCTACTCTTTGCCGAAAAATATGATGACTCAAAAAGTCTCTTTCACGAGAGCCTGCAGTCAACTCTTGCCAAAGCTAATAAGGATCATGATTTTGATCTACTCGTTGCAAAACTTGACGAATTTTGCAAAAACTGGCTACTCACTACCGACCTGGCATCTTATGACCTTGTTGGCATCTCTGTCTGCTTTAGCCAGCTCCTCCCGTCCCTATACCTTGCACGCCTGATTAGAAAGAGACACCCTTATTTACCTATTGTATTTGGTGGTTCTTCCTGCTCAAGTGAATTGGGCAACTCTCTGGTTCAGCAGTTCAAAGAGGTTGATTTCGTTGTGAACGGTGAAGGGGAATCAGTACTGAGTGCTCTTTGTCAGTTCCTGGCAGGCGAATCAAAAGAACTACCGAAAAATATTTACTCAAAAAATAATTTTAACGATCAGAGGATTACCAGGCAGCAAAGCCACCCGCTCAAACTCAACGATCTTCCGCGCCCTGACTTTGGTGACTATTTCAATGAAATGAGATTGCTTTTTCCGCAACAACTCTTTATTCCTGTTTTACCCCTGGAGTTCTCAAGGGGGTGCTGGTGGAATAAATGTTCCTTTTGCAACCTCAACATCCAGTGGCCAAACTATAGATTTAAAAGTGGTGAGAAAATGGCCAGGGAAACATTGGCCCTGTCCTCAGCCTATGAATCGTTACACTTTACCTTCACAGACAACGCTCTTCCACCAAAAGAAGCTGATTATTTTTTCAAAGAGATTAAATCAAAAAAAATTGACTTTGATTTTTTTGCGGAAATTAGAGCCGTCACTGAGCCACACAGATTGGAGCTCTATCGACAGGCAGGTCTGTCCACTGTCCAGGTGGGAATAGAAGCGTTCTCAACTTCACTATTACAAAAGATGGAAAAAGGCACTTCTGCAATAGAGAACATGGCGGTTATGAAGATGTGCAGTCAATACGGGATACTGATGGAGGGCAATGTTATTGTCGAATTCCCGACAACCTCCGAAGAAGAGATCAGCGAAACCATACAAAACCTGGACTTTGTTCTGCCCTACGCACCCCTTGAGAGCGCTACTTTTTTCCTGGGTTTCGGCTCCCCTATTTACAACCAGTATCACAATTTTTCCATAACCTCGATTCTCCCCCACAGCAAGAACAGGAAGCTATTTCCGCCACGATATCTCTCATCTTTGACAATGCTTTTAAACAGCTATCGTGGTGATAGAAAGCAACAACAAAAACGGTGGAAACCGGTCCGGGACAAGATCAAAAGGTGGAAACAATTCCATACACAAAGAACGAGCAGGGAACACCCGCTAAGCTACCGAGATGGCAAAACCTTTCTTATTATTCGCCAGGAGCTGAATAGTGGTCCACCGCTGCAACATAGACTCAGGGGGCTTTCAAGAAAAATTTATCTGGCGTGCCAGACGGTAACAGAGCTTTCACTTCTTTGTGACAGCTTCCCCCAGGTTAAAAAAGAGGCTCTTGAAAAATTTATTGCAGACATGTGTGAAAAACGCCTTATGTTCCAGGAACAGGAACGCGTACTCTCCCTTGCTATACCCGCCCGCAATAATAATTAATTTATTTAGTGCCTTACTCCAGAAAACCTGTCATAAAAAACAAGAATTCAGGAGACCGTTTTTAAATCGGGTACTTAAAATAACCACCAAGGCACTTATCCAGCGATTCTAAAAAGTTTTCGACTAGTCGGGTTAGTAACTCAAATGACACTCCTAGGAGCTTGTCCGATAGCCACGACCAGGTAGCAAATCTACAGGCAGCAATACAAATTACCCTGAATAAGCCAGATTGCTTGCCAGCGAGTCAAACTATGATATAGTCTGTTATGGACATTCCCATAAACATGTTGTCGAGTCATCTGAAAACACCCTGCTCATAAACCCAGGACACCTGCTGAGGGAAAACAGATAGACCGGCTTTACCATCGTAAACTTAGAAAAATTATCAATTCAGCGTATCAAAAATCAACAGACTCATGAATAACGTCTTCAAACGTCAAATTCCCCTGAATTTGGTCAACACAATAACTGCATTTTCATTCAACAGGTAGACATGACAGAAGCAAACAATGAAAGCTTTGAGGACCTTTTCAAAGCCGAAGAAACCAAGAAGATCAGGCACCTGACTCCAGGCCAAAAGATTAAGGCAACCATCGTTGGCATAAACGAGGAGACAACCTTTCTCGATGTTGGCGGAAAAAGCGAAGGCGTCCTCAACAGCTCTGAACTTAAAGATAAAGAGGGTAACATCGTCCACGAAATTGGAGATGTCCTTGAAGTCTATTTTCTACAGTTCAAAGCTTCGGCACAGCTCTTCACCATGAGCATCGGTTCAGGTTCGTCAAATGCACATCTTGAAGAAGCCTGCCGCTCAGGCATTCCTGTTGAGGGCTTCGTCAAAGCTGAGATCAAAGGTGGCTTTGAAGTTACCCTTGGAGGTAATGTTCGAGGTTTCTGTCCCTATTCGCAGATGGGTCTTCGCCGGGTGGAAGATGCGGCTAAGGAGTACCTTGAGACCCATATGAAATTTCTCATTAGTCAATTTGAGGAAAATGGTAGAAATATAGTTTTATCTGCAAGAGCCATCCAGGAGGCTGAAAGAGCCGAACGGCGTGAGAAACTAAAAGAAACCCTCGCTGAAGGCCAGACAGTAGAAGGCGAAATTAGCTCTATCCGCGACTTTGGAGCCTTTGTTGACCTCGGCGGCATTGACGGCCTTATCCCAATTTCAGAAATAGGCTGGAGCCGGGTTGAAAAAGTTGAAGAATACTTCAGCGTAGGCCAGAAGGTCCAGATAGTTGTAAAACAGATCGACTGGGAAAAAGAAAGGATCTCTCTTAGCTATAAAGCAACCCAGGCCGATCCATGGGATGAAGTGCCAAACAATTTTCCTGAAGGGTCCACCCACATGGGCAGCGTAGCCCGACTCGCTCAGTTTGGTGCATTTGTAACCCTGGCACCCGGAATTGACGGACTTATTCACATCTCAAAACTTGGCGATGGAAGACGCATAAACCATCCCAGAGAAGTGCTGGAAGAGGGCCAAAATATCGACGTGAAAATCGAATCGATAGACCTCACTGACAAACGAATCGGCCTCGTTCCCGCCGATTATGTCTCCGAGGCAAGTGAAGAGGAAAAAGAAAAGAACGAATACAAGACATTCATTGCCAAAGGCAAAAAGAAAAAAAGCGACTCATCTATGGGTAGCCTGGGAGCCTTGTTGCAGGCAAAACTGACTGAAAAAAAGAAATAATTGCCCACCTGTGTAGGCTGCTTGATTGGTGCTGTCCCTGAGTAAAGGTGAATAACGTTTCAATGGGACAGCACCAGTTCTTTGCCTTCTCCTCTGGCAATCATTACTGCTGCAACAACGGAAAGTAACAGCACAGTAATGGAACTTACCTGGTAGGCACGATGTATCCCCCAACCATCCATACTGTAACCGGCCAGCACCGCACCGGTGAACACCCCCGCGCTCATCGCAAAACTAAAGACACCCATCATTGTACCATGCCCATAGTGCTTCTTTGCCTCGATGGATGCATATGCCCCGAGAACAGCCCAGATCCCCGCCTCCACCGTCCCGAGCAGGAGGTAGATAACGATCATCTCGACAAAGCTATCAAACAGCGGTATCGAAAACAGAATACAACTGAGTGCAACACTACAACTTAACAATACGTACAGCTTGTTACCTTTATCAGCAACCTTGCCAAACGGAACCTGCAGCGTTGCATTTACAAGTGTCCTGCAGGCAATAACTATCCCTATCCGCAGCCCCGTATTACCATCCCATCCGGACATAAGTAATGGCAGAAAAGCCATCGTGGGGACCATAATAATCATGGTTGCATACCTGGCGATCAGGATGCCACAAGTCTTGTTGTTACGAAGCATTGAAAGCAGGCTTGCTAACAGTTTTTTCTTCTGCAGTTGATCAGCGTCAACACGTGCAGGCAAAAAACGAATAACAAGAAAAAAGGCAAAAAAGCTAAGACCAGCCATGGTGTAAAAAACTGCAGGAAAACCCAAATTATCAAAGATTACTCCTCCAATTATCGGCCCACAACCAATACCACAAAAAATTGCAACATTGAGATAACTCATGTATCTGCCTTCATGACCACTTGGTGCCAGAAGACTCATATATGCCATGGCAATGGGAACGATCATTGCGGAACCAATACCATGGAACCCCCTAATACCAATAAGATGCCCAACACTTCCAGCCATCGGAATCAGCAGGCCCACCAGGCCATACACCAGTAACCCAACCATCAGAAAGTTTTTCCGCCCCCATTGATCGGACATATTGCCAACCACCGGCTGCAGGAGCCCGCGGGAAACTGAAAATGCCGCAATAATCATCCCAAGACCAAAACCACCAGCACCAAGTTCTTTTGCAAAAACGGGTAATACAGGGACAATTATGCCTATTCCCAGCAAGGCGATAAAAACTGAAAACAGTAGCGTAATTAAGGTATGATTTTTCATCTGTGATCTTTTGAAGAACAACTTTTCATTACTGTTTTTGTTGAGTAAGGCACTAACACGCAAAGGCCAAAAAGTCTCTACTATAGTCAGAGATCCATAACGGTCAATTGATGGTATTCATAATTTTCATTTTTGCTCAAAATACGGTACAATTTGTGATTCTTTTGAAGGGGGCGGTGAACGGATACCTTTTTCATAAACTATCTTTTTCAAACCCCAAATATAACTCTCCATCTAGCCAACACTATCCTTTATGACTCCTACTCTATTCAAAATCAGAAACTACCTCCATCTCCCTCTGATTTTCATTTTTTCATTTATTATCATTTCTTTATTCTATATCGACAGGTCTGCAAAAGAGGACAAGAAGCTTTTCACTAAGCATGCCGTAACTATATCCGACAATATTTGGGCAATGGATAAAACAGGGGTAGAGGTATATTTGCAGCTTGCCCTGGAAACTGATACTTTTCGCAACCTCCATGTATCTATTCCCGGAGAAGATTCGTTTCTCCAAATAAACGCCCCTCCCCTCACGGGGCTATCGCACCTCCTTTTCAATTTTAATCTCATTGGAATGAAACACCACTCAGAACCGATCTTTCATGAAAATCTGATCATAGGAAATCTCTCAGGGGATAAATATGTGCGTATCATCTTCCCCCTTGCGAATATTCTTATCTTTATGCTCTTTGCACTACTTCTATTTGCTTTTATGAGCTACCAGGCTGCCAGTAAAAAATATCTGGCTGAACAGGTCCAGGAGAGGACAGTAAATTTGCTGCAAAGTGAACGCCGCTTTCATGACCTTGTCAACTTACTCCCTGAAATGGTATTGGAAACCGACCTTGAGGGAGAAATTCTTTACGCAAACAAAGGAGCTCAGGAACACTTAGGGCTTACATTACATCAAAATAAAAACCAATGCTTTTTCGACATCATCACTGAAAGCGACAGAGAAGAGGCGGAGCAGGAATTTAAAAATTCCCTGACCGGAAAGCCATCTGGCCTGCTGGAATTTAGAGCAACCGATGTCAACAATTGCCTCTTTCCTGTACTTATTCACTTTTCAGCCATTTTTAAAGCCGACCAGGTAACCGGTGCCCGGATGGTCGCAATCGATGTGAGCCAGAGGCGAAAAATGGAGGAGCAACTACACAGAGATCAAAAGATGAAGGCTATCGGCCTTATGGCTGGAGGAGTTGCGCATGATCTCAACAATATCTTATCAGGAATTATAAGTTATCCTGAGTTCCTGCTCCTTGATCTTGATAAAAACAACCACATGAGACCCCCGCTTGAGGCCATCCGACAATCGGGACTTGATGCCGCAGAGGTCGTATCGGACCTCTTGACAGTTGCCAGAGGAGTGGCCACCAACACAGAGGTTGTTGATCTCAATGACATTATTGCCAATTACCTTTCCACACCAGACTTCAGGGACCTCGCTGATAAAAATAGAGAAATAACTATTTCTTCTACACTTTCAGAGACTCTGCCCTATGTGCACTGTTCTCCCATTCATATCCGCAAATGTTTGATGAATTTAATTTTGAATGGTCTTGAGGCTATCGACGGAAAAGGAAGTATTTCTATAAACTCAAGAACCTATGACAGCAGCAACAACACAACTGAAACATCAGACACTAAGATGACCACATTCAACCAGAGGCCGAAGGCAGGACACTATTCAATGATTGTTGTATCTGACTCAGGGGCCGGAATCAGCACAGAGGAGATCGGTCACATTTTTGAACCTTTTTATACCAAAAAAGTTATGGGCCGCAGTGGCACTGGTCTTGGCCTGGCTGTCGTCTGGAACACCATTCTTGACCACAACGGAGCTATCCATGTCATCAGCAGCAAAGAAGGTACAACCTTTGAACTTTTCTTCCCTATAGCAACAAAAGCAATTCCTATAGCGCAAAAGAAGACTGACTGGCGTACTCTGATGGGCCAGGGTGAAACGATTTTGGCAGTAGACGACGAAGAGAGGCAGCGGGATATCGCAGAAAAACTGTTAACCAGTTTAGGCTACATCGTAGTAACAGCGTCTTCAGGGGAAGAAGCTGTTGATTATATACAAGACAATAACGTTGACCTTGTTGTCCTTGATATGATCATGCCCCCGGGGCAAAATGGACGGGACACATATGAACAAATTTTGCAGTTTCACCCCGAACAAAAAGCTATTATAGCCAGTGGGTTTGCTGAAGACGATGTTGTCAGAGAGACATTGGACATGGGTGCAAACCTTTTTGTCGCTAAGCCGTATACCCTGGAACAATTAGGATCAGCGATTCACACTACTCTACAATCATGATATAGTGTTCCTACCACATTGTCAGACTCAACCCATAATAATGGTATAACTGGAGCAACCAATGGTACAGGCAAACTTCAAACAGTACATCATCCTTCTACTCTTCTATTTCCTGGCACTCCCGACTCACTCTTTTTCTAAAGACAACATCGCCTGGATGGAGGCGGTTGCCCCCCCCTTCTTTATCCATGAGGGCAGATTTAAAGATCAGGGATATGAGGACCTGATCACAGACATACTCAAGGAAAACCTGCCTCAATACGATCACAACCATTTAAAGGCTAACATCTCAAGACATTACCAGCAATGGAAACAGGGAGAACAGGCGTGTAGCCTTGCCATGTTCAAGACCCCGGAGCGCTTGGAGTTTGTCTATTTTTCCATTCCAAGTGTGTTCACACTTCCCCCGGTTCTCATCATCCATATTGAAAATTTTGCAAAATTCGGTAGCAAAAAGAACGTAAACCTCTCGGACATACTAAAGAGTAACAATTTCATTATTGGCAGATCAAACAACCGCTCCTACGGTATCGAATTTGATAGAGTTTTAAACGAATATGGCAATGACAGGAATATATTCGCCTATGAGGGTTCAGAACTCTCTCTGAATCTTTTCAAAATGTTATTGGCTGGCCGTATCGACGCCCTACCGGGTCTCCCAGAAGAAGCGATGTACCTTGCCGAGACCTTTGGACTTCGAGATAAAATTATGACCATCAGCATCGATGAAAACCAGGAAAGCCATGAAGCATCACTCACCTATGTAGCCTGTTCAAAAACTGAATGGGGAAAGAAAACTATTGAGGATATCAACAAGGTACTGCTTGATCACAGACCAACCAGCAGGTACCGTGCAGCCTACGAGCGATGGCTTGACCCCAGCAGCATTGATGGCTACAGAAAACTATACACCGATATTTTTTTAAAAATTAACGAGTAGGACTATGGAATTCACCTGAAGAATAAATAGATAAATTAGGTATCGCCCCTCTACTCCTCTGTTTTTTTCTGAGCAGGGGGCGTTACCGTAACGTTTGTGTTTACATCAAGATCTTCCTCTGCCTGTTCATAAAGCAACATAGCCGCCCCCGCCTTTCTCCCCGAACTATCTCCGGGTTTTCGTGGATAGGAGGTCTGCACCTTGTCTTGTCCAGCACATCCACTAAAAAAAAGAACTACAATAATGATACATAGGGTGCGATACATAGGGCTCACTTTTTAACCTGTGCCAGAAACAGCTTTGACATGGGGTCGGAGGAAACTATGACATAGACAGAACTGTTGGTACCATTCACCTCTTTTTGAAACTCTTCAGCTGCTGTTTCACTGGCACCCAGCTCCGATTTTCTTTCAGGATCTGGAAGAATGTCTACAGAGCTTTGAAATTTGACCGTGGCAATCATGTCGGTATCACCGGTAGTCTTAGAAAAATCATACACATCGCCACTGACTTTCCCGTTTTTATTAAAGGCCCAATAGATGATTTTTTGATGGGCCATGGTAGTAGGCTCCTCAAAGCGCATCATTAAATCACCTATAATTTTCTTCAGATCTTCACGGGGAACTTCAGGGTAATTTTTGTAGATGCCTAAAACCGTATCATCATCTTCCCGGGCAATAACATATATCTCACCATCGACGAACTTATAGGTACCATCGAGAGTTTTTTTGATATCGTTTTTCCCGGCTGTTTCCTTTTGTATTTTCGTCAACTGTGATCCCAAAACATAGTCACCAAAACCAAGTTTCAAAGCTGAAACCTCACTGGCAAGTCGTTGCATTTCACTTGCGCCGGTCCCTGCGAATAAAGCTGAAAAAGGAGTCAAAAGGAATACCAGAGCTACAACTAAGAGATGAGTAATTTTCATTATACAAAAACCTTATTTTAGTGCCTTACTCCTGAAAGCCTATCATAAAAAACAAGAAATCAAGAATGCATTTTAACATTAGAAACTTCATACAAGCACCAGATAGTGAACGAAGAGAGACCTTCGAGGCACTTATCCAGCGATACTAAAAAAGTTTCCGGCTTGTCGGGTTAGAAAAAACACCCCGACAAAATTGTCGGGGTGTAGAACTACAGATGAAACAGATCAATCGTTATAATTACTGCTTATAACGTTCCTCCTGCTCCGCTTTAATAGCTTTCATGACATCGCCATCAAAGCCTTCTTTGTACCAGGTATGTTCTGGTCTGGACAAAATAGCACCCAGCTCTTTTTCATACTTTTCGGTCATTCCCTTCTTTTCAGCGAGATGCATTAATTCAGGGATAAACTTGAAGTAGAAATTATGGGCAACATCATACATTCCATGCCAATGGGTATAATCTGGTCCACCCATTGCAGCACCGTGACGGGCACGGCGGCCTTCATGATGCCATAGTTCCCACCAGTGCCAACCGAGCTCTGTATGGAAAGTAGAACCATGGATCAAACCATCTTTTGCAGCCATCTCATAAAGCTTCTTGGTTGGCTTAGCAAACTTCTCATTATAGGTGACTACCAGTGAATCAAACTGCTTGTAGAAATTTTCTACCTTTTGCAGACCATGACACTGCTTACAGACACCTTTCATGTTGTTACGACGGTCTTCCCAGCTAACAACTTCAACGGCTTCTTTTGTAACTGCGGATTTCTTCCATTTGCCATCAACCAGCTTAAACTCTTTATACTTCACTTCAGAGCCAGGCTGTGGTGGAATTTCACCAGGAATATCTTTTTCTGTTCCGTCTTCAAAAATCGCTCTATTAAGCTTTGCAGAAATCTTTGGACGGAGGGTCCAGGAAATTCTATCACCAACGTTGTGGGTATTTTGTACTACAGAACCATCGGGTTTCATGTACGATCCGAGATGGCAGGTTGAACATGTAGGAGCTGTGTAATAATCTTTACCCAGTACCCACTTACCAGCCTTCATGATATTCATGCCGTTCATACCATGGGCACGTGAGGCTGCATTATAGGCAATGCCATGCTTAGACTCGTTATAGATCTCCATTTGTGGATGATCAGGTCCAAGGTGACACTTACCACAGTTTTCAGGCTGACGTGCAGTGGATGCCTTAAAACTATGCTTGCCGTGACAGGCATTACATGCACCCGCATAACCGTCAGGATTGAGTCGTCCAACACCAGAATTAGGGTAGGTCATAGGATCAAACATAACCGCGCCAAATTCATTCTTGAGCGTTTTACCATCTTCACCTTTCATTACAGTGAGGATAGACCCATGACACTGCCAGCAACCGTTTGCAGCATCAGCTTTATCTTCGAGAGAACAGATCACTTCGCCCAGTACGTTATCAAGGGAGGCCATAATCTGGCCTGCGGCTGCATGGTGAGAGTTCTGTTGTTCTTTCATCTCTCTTTCATGACAGTAACCACAATCCTTCGGGGTCTGGATAGATTTGATAAATGCACCTTCATGCATATATCCGGTGATATCTTCTTTATCTGCTGCATGGCAGTTATAACAAGCTACAGCGCCGTCACGTCCCGCAGCATGGGGAGAATTTTTCCACTGCTGAACCAGGGAATTATTCTCCTTGAGGTGACAGTTAATACACTTCACATTAACCTGTTTATTCCTTTCATTGCTGACATCCATTGACGCTTTGGTCGTTGCAAAAGCTGGCCCAGCAACACAAAGGGTGAGAATTGCCATAAAGAGGACTTTAGTCCAATGTTGCATATTCATTTCCTCCTGTTAAAATTTAAAAACTCGCAATTTGCCGGTTACCCGGCATACCCCAGCTAAATTTTTCCCCAGATTCACCCTCCTTTTGTTAATATTTTTGTAACTATTCAGCAGCACCCCATATGCTCACGATCAAGCTGTCCAGCATACAGGTGTATAGCTTAGGCATCAGATGGTTCTTCATTCATCCATAACGGGAAGATCTTCCCGAGAATAAATAGAATTACAATAGGAGCGATCATCACAATCAGAGCTGCGATAATTCCCTCACGTCCCTGCCAATGCGGAACAAAGGTGACCTGCCCGCGGGTAGAGTTTGACATCAACTGACCACCAATAACAACATTCCAACGCATCAACAAAACCTGAATAAGAATCATCAGGGAAACTATTGGGGCAAAAAAGAGGATAACTCTATCCTTGAATTTAAAGAGACAGAGACCTGCCAGGAGGAGGAATGGAATAATTGAGAAAATCTTCACCTGGAAAAGCCAATAGGTGTTGTATAGAGGTCCCCAGAGGAGATTTTCAAGTACGTGCCAGTGGTGGGTTGCCATATAGTAATGACTGAACACCTCAAGCATCTCAAAGACAAAATCAAGAATAAAAAATCCCCACAAAAATTTTAAAGCGGTGCGAATACAATCCACATCAAGCTGCTGCCCGGTAACCTTCTTGATCAGTATGTAGGCAAAGATAATTCCGGAGATCCCGGAGACACAGGCGGAGAGTAAAAATATCACTGGCATCAGCGGGGTTGCCCAGAGAGGGTTTGCCTTGATACCTCCAAAAATAAAACCGACATAACCGTGGAGAATACAGGCCATCGGAATTCCAATTCCTGCGAGAAAATTGACAATCTTACGATCCAGTTCAAGTGATTCTTTGGAAATATTATCATTGTAGAAGGCAAGAAAAGAGTAGAGCGCCCTCTTTACCCCCGTGGAGCTATTCCATAAAGCAACCATGGTAGGGCGATAAATAAAAAGAATCTCATGGACTAGCAGTATAAAATACGCTGAATAAATATAACCAAATCCCGCCATTGCCGAGGTGGGGTTAGGGGTCAGGAACATATTCATAGCCCTTTCCGGATGACCTAGATGCAAAAGCAGAGGCCAGGTGGCACAACAGAGAAACGCCAGGGCAAACACCAGGGAAAACCTGGAGATCGGCTTAAGTTGTTTTATACCAAACACGTGGTAGAGAGATGATACGATAAAGGCTCCTGCGACTATCCCGGTAATGTAGGGATAAAGTACAATCATCAGGCTCCAGTGAACATGGAAATCATTGGGGAAGACAAAATTTGTCAAAGCGGAAACAGCGCCGCTACCGTGTGCTACTGCGCTCATTAGACCACCTCCCTTCTCAACCCAACATAGTGGAGGGCCGGTTTATTACCCATATCGGGTTTTAAGACTGATATCACATGGGGTTCATGAAGTATTCGATATACTTCTGATTTTTTATCAGAAAGATCTCCAAATTTACGTGCATGAACGGGGCATACTGCGACACATGCCGGCAATAAGCCCTTCCTTACTCTGTGATAACACCAGGTACATTTTTCTGCTGTGTGGGTTACCGGACTGATAAAACGAACAGAATAGGGACAAGCCTGTATACAGTAGGAGCAACCAACACATCGTGTTTTATCAACAAGAATGAAGCCATCCTCCGTTTTATAGGTAGCTCCCACGGGGCATACCTGAACACAGGAAGGCTTCTCACACATATTACAAAGTTTTGGTACAAAAAAAGTATCCCTTGTGGGATATGGCAATCCTTCACGCGCCTTGGTGTAACCATCTAAGCCGCCATTAGGAGAATCAACGTAGACATTGTCATGGTCATCAATGATATATCGTTCAACCCAGGTACGATAGTTATCATCCGGTACATTATACTCTGCTTTATCGGCGACACAGCACGAACCACAACCAATACAAGCAGTTATATCCACGACAAAAGCAAATCTCTTCTTAGTAAAAACATCATCTTCACCGCGCATTCCAGGTATCTGTTCTATATAATCTTCCGCTGTTGCCGGGATGACGAGCAGAAGAGACCCTGCAATCGTACCGCCAAGAACTTTTTTTATAAATGCACGCCGATCCTGTTCTATCTCTTTTTTAATCTCTTCCATGGTTACATAGCCTCCGTTGTACCCATCATTTGCTTCGCCTGTTTGATCCAGAGAAGTGGATCATGGACCATGTGACACTGCTCACAGGTATTATCCAGCCGAACCTGCTTTTCCTCAAGGTGCTGAGGTAATCCAACCATCTTGATCGATTCTCGAGGCCTCGCCTGGATCACCTTATTATGGCAGCGTAAACAGAGCTGAGTTATTTCTTTCCCTCTCTTAACCGGGAGTGTACCAATTTTTTTGCCGTCCTGAATATGATCGCCGTATGGGCCGTGGCAGATCTCGCATGAAACAGTTCCATGGATACCAGCCTTGTGGATCTTTCGTATCGGCTTATGGCACTGAAAGCATGACTCATTGGTCTGAAGGCGAACTGCTACATTTTTCTGATCTACAATGTCTGCTCCCCTATAATGGCCATACTGTCCCATACTTTCAGGTGTTAGAATCTGTCGCGCAAATAATCCGGCGCCCCCTACAACGATCACAGCTAATATCAGCTTGATCAGATGAGCGTTGTATTTTGATCTCGACTCCTTATGCACTGAAGACCTCCTCAAGTATTTTTCGATTGATAAAAGTAAAGCTCAGGTTCTCCAAGCTGCTCATTTCATCACTACTTCCGCTAAACTGAATACATACCCTGTGAATCCTATTGGCTAAAAGGGAAACTCCTTGAGGTAATAAATATTCAATGAGTTCGGCTTTGCAATTTTGATTCCATTTAAACATCCATACAATTTCAAGACCTTAGAAACAACACCCCAAGCATACGCTACCGAAAGGTAACACTACTAAAAAGCAACTGTCACCAAAAGGTAACAGTAATGATGATACAAAAGCAACAGTAAAGAACCACAATGGGTAGTCAGGCAACATAATATCTCATTTACGGATCACTTTACCAGCCTGCTGCCCTTTCCAGTGAAAAAACAATGCTTCTTCCTGACAGTTATCCAAACACTCGCCACAATTCCAGCAATATCCCCCCTCTCTGTCAGCTGACCTTGGTGCTAGCCCCATGGGACACACCAGATCACATCGACCACACCCCGTACAATTATCTTCCTCATAACCAACCAGGAGTTTACGTTTTTGCCCCACAAAGGCAAGGAAGCCTCCTAAAGGGCAGAAACTGCGGCAGAAAAACCGCCTCGTCAGGAGTTCGAGAAACAAAATTAAAAGTAAAATTCCGCCCTCAAAAGCGACTGTTTTAAAAAACACCAGCATCATTATCTCCCTGCCGATAAGACCGGGGGGCGAGAGAAAGACAAAGAGTGGGGCCCCCAGTACCATACTGAGAACTAATTCGGCGATGAGCGTAAACCAGAGAACTCTTTTGGCGACAACAAGCCCGTTAAAGAGGTAACGCCTACCGGAAAGAAATTTTCGGATACGATCAAAAATCTCTAGCATGAATGTAACAGGACAGAGCCAGGAGCAAAAGACTCTACCTAAAAGCATGGCAAGTAACAGAGGAATAAGCATACCCACAAGCGATGGCATATAAAGTGACTTGCTGATAAGCAGACTCTCTATCCCTTCAAGGGGAGAAACAAACCAAAGTTTGCCTATGCCAAGGGATTGATACCAACCCTGGATAAAATTTTGATGCAGATAATAATTAACAAACGGATTTACAAGGATTATGAGGAAGGCCCCGGTTAGCAAGATTAATCGATAACGACCATATGTAGCTTTTCTCCCGGCGTGAGTCAGAGTGGTGCCAGCAATATTCTTCCCCCTCCCCTTCAGGTTCATTCTGTCATCTTCCTGGTGGCATACAAGGGTTCAATATTTATCGCTTTTTTTCCGCCTCCCTGGGTTACCGGGCAAGCGTTTGTACAAATACCACAGCCTGTACATGCATTCTCATCCACCACCGGTCGTAGTTGATCCAGTCGAATTGCTTTTTCCGGGAAAGGGCATTTGTCATAACATGTTCTACACATGATGGTCCCAATCCATGCAAGGCAATGAAATTTATTAACCACCGCCAGCCCCATCCGTGTGTCCTCCTGTTTCACTCTCCGAAGACTGCCGGTTGGGCAGACATCAACGCATTTCATACAGAGATAACAGGGGATTTCCTCAACTTCCATAAGTGGCGTTCCCGCATGAATACCCGAACGAATATCAAGCATTACAATAGAACGGTATGGGCAGACCTCGACACACCGCCCACAACGTACACATTTTGCAGGAAAAAGTTCTTCCACCACTGCTCCGGGAGGCCGTAGTCTGTTCGTTGCAACAGGGCTCTTGAGTAAAGCTGAAACGGAATGCTTCGAAGAAAGAAACAGTACAGGCAAACAGGTAACGCTACTTCCCATTAAACCTAAAAAGGTTCTGCGTTTCACGAAGACTCTGGAACTGGCTTTCGAAAACCGAACGGTTTTTCTAGTTTTTCGCCCTTTGCCATACGTTCAGCTTCATCCTCGGTATTGAGATAGGTAAGCCCTACATGCAGAACATCCTCATCCTTGTTGATTCGATCAATCACCTTCTCCATCTCCTCCGAACTCGTGGTTTCGAGAACTGCGACGATATTTCCTTTTTCATCGTCACCATAGATCTCTACCTCAGAAAGCTCCTTGAGACTGCTGAGAACGCGTTTTTTCTTTTCAACGCGGCTGGTTATAACTACGCCACTGATAGGCATAGATTCTCCTTCAAAAATGGGCAGCCGAAAGGTTCGGGGGCCTCCGGCTGCGTTTTCATAACTGAAAATATTTATACTAAGGTACTTTTCCCGGCTTATTTCCAGTCTATAAAAGTTATACGATATACGGCTTTAACGGCACCGGTCCGGAAACCCGCTTCACTTGTACCGCACAAATCTTAAATTCAGGTTCTTTTGAGCCGGGATCGATGGCATCCTTGGTCACTTTATTAATCATGCGATCTTCGTGCTGATCATGCCAATAGGCAAAAACCATTCCTTCAATCGGACCCTCATACACCTTTGCCGGCATGAGGTTCACCCCGCGACGGGACTTAATCTCAACCATATCACCAGGTTTAATTCCAAGCCTTGCTGCATCTTTAGGGTTGATTTCTACATATGCATAGGGATTGGCACGTAGCAGTTCAGGCACCCTCCCCGTCATTGACATGGTGTGCCAATGATCAACAATTCTCCCTGTGGAGAGGTAAAATGGGTATTCAGCATCAGGAATTTCTTCTGGATCAGCTTGATCTCTTAACCAGATCCACAAAGTACGATCCGCATGGGCCGGACCATAGAACTGATATGGCAAATCATTTTTTGATTCCGAATCAGCCATAGGATCCCGCCCTTTAACAAACTTCTTCACGGTACCGCCGGTTAGGGCAAACTCCTCAGTGGGCGCCGGCCACTGGACACCATCTGCCATCTGTTCAAGCACCTTATACGTTGCACCCCTCAGATCACTGTCACGATAACTGGTGAGCTTCTGCGTATATTCATCCCAGATTGCTTTTGGTAAGTCATATCCTTCTTCAAGACCTTCAAATGGCTTGATACACTGGCTAATTACGGGATCATTCATCTTCTCAGCTAATTTCCTCGCCCATTCACGAATAATCCAAACCTCAGGTTTCGCGTCTCCAGGGGAATCCACCGCTTTTCTTGTAATCTGAGATCTGCGCTCGGTACAGCCATACACCCCTGTCTTTTCAAAATGAAAGGAGGTTGGAAGTACCAGATTTGCTTTCTGGGTTGTCAGGGTGTGGAAGATATCCGTGCAGACAATAAACACATCCTCTCTATCCATTCCCTTATTGTATAGATTACAGTTGGGCAGACTCTGAACAGGACTTGTACAGTTGACCCAGATCGCCTTTATCTTTCCTTCATTTACAGCAGAAAACATGGCCATGGTATGTAGCCCTGGTTTAGGTGGAATACGCCCTTCCGGGATTCCCCAGGCTGCCTCGACCTGATGACGGAGCTTATCCTTTGCAACCAGTCTGTGTCCAGGTAAAATATGGCAGAGACCACCACCCTCCCGAACGCCGCCACAGGCGTTTGGCTGCCCGGTTAAGGAAAGGCTGTCCGCCCCATCTTTTAGTAACTGCCCGGTAAGAATATGCAGGTTATGCATCAGGTTGTTTGCCCACACCCCTCTTTTTCGCTGATTAAGTCCCATGGTCCAGAGGCTAACCGTACCCTTTGACCCGGCAAACCAGCGGGCAATCGTCCTGATATCGTCTGGCTTAAAACTACCACCACAAACCTTCGCAGCTTCTTCAGGAGTATATTTTGCGACCTGCGCTTTAAAATCATCAAAGGTAGTTTTTTCTTTTTTGCCCTTTCTAAAAGTCACATAATTTCCCAGAAACTCTTCATCATAGAGCTTTTCTTCAATAATAACGTGGGCCATTGCGTTGAGCAGTGCGAGGTCAGTTCCAGGCTTGAACTGCAAATGCATATCTGCAATTCTTGATGTCTGGGAAATCCTCGGGTCAACGTTTATCACCTTCACAGTATCAGGATTATCAAGTTTTCTTCTCATAATCCGCCTAAACAGCACGGGATGAGCTTCAGCCGTATTGGAGCCAACAATAAAGAAACAATGTGCCTTTTCCAGATCAGAATAACTACCTATGGGTTCATCGGCACCAAAAGAGGTCAGGTATCCCCCAACTGCACTGGCCATACATAACCTTGGATTGCCTTCGACATTATTCGACTGCAGACCACCGCGCATAATCTTCTGAAAGAAATAGGTTTCCTCAGTTAATGCCTGTCCTGAACCATAGTAGGCGACTGCTGCTCCGCCCCCTGCCTTATGGGCATCAGCAAACTGTGTTGCGGCGATATCAAGGGCCTTATCCCAGGAAATTTCCTTAAATGTATCTGTTTTCTTTTCTCTAAAAAGTGGCTTGGTCAAACGATCCGGATGACGCATACATTTCCAGAAATGCATACCCTTCATACAGACATAACCAAAATTGGTACGTGATTCAGAAACACCACGTAAGCCCATGGGGACCCCATTTCTAACTCCCAGCTCAACTCGACAACCAACGCCGCAAAGTCGGCAACTTCCTCGATGCCAGGCAATTCCTTCGTCAGCCCGTGCAAGGTTCAGATCATCGATCGGCAGACTCATACTCACATAGGAAGCCGCTGATAGTGCTGCAGCCTTTTTAATAAAGTCACGTCTTGTTTGTGTCATTGTAATCTCCTTTCTATTCGTCAATTCCACTACAAAGTCTGTTTGAAGTTCAAAGATGAAAAAAAACTATTTCTTCTCTTTGAATGAATGGGGTACATGACACTCCCAACATGCCTTCTCTTTTGGACATTTCTCCAGCATATCAGTATGGCAGATCGCACAATCCTGTTTAGAGGGGGTAACTTTAAATGTTTCAAAAGTACCGTGACACTGGTAGCATTTCACCATGGCTATTCCGTGAAGAGAATCATACCACTGTTTTTCGACCTCAGGTGTTGCCTCTCGGTGACAGTCGGAGCATGCAATCAACATTTCCTGTTCACTCAGATCCGGATGCGCAGCCTTGTCATCATCACTGGCAACCGCCGATATTGCAAAGAGCGCAAGGCCCATTACCAATAATGCAACTCCGCCATAAACTGATTTTCTTTGTTTTTTCAACATTTCCCCTCCTTCATTTTTAGATAACCGTGAAACTCTATTTCACCGTATAAAAGGATATAAAAAGCACCATTTCTTGCTCACTCCTAACCAAATTCAAATCATTACTGCAAGCTCCGTTCCAACAAATAGATTCTCTACTACCAACGATATTTCAAGATGTTAAGAGAAACATCTGACAAAAACGTTACCGCCTGGTAACATCCCCAACAAACTACTGCTACCTTTTGGTAACACAACTATATTTTTTCATTCTTGGCGTTTACAATAAGGGGCAGGACTAAACGCCTACCCATCCAATAAGGCTGTAATATTTCACATTTTATTACTACTTTACCTTTTTAAATATTGTTCACGAGTAATCCAGTTCATACATGGTGTGGAAATTGCCATACAGCTACCATACTCGCTCATTTTCCTCGCTCATTTTCACCTTTTACCGATGTTAGGATCCGATATTAATGACTCTTCACTTTGCTACTCAAATTTCACTTCGAACAAAATTTATCATCTTTATTGGTGCTATTATTTCTGCCTTCTATCTTTTTATGCTGTACCGAACGTCTTCTTTCGACGAGAAAATGATACTTAGACAGGCAGAGCAACAAGCGCGAATGTTACACAAACAGATCCTCCTTACAAGACAGTGGGCATCTGATCACAACGGGCTGTTCATTCTTAAGCGTCAAGGGGTGGAAGCCAATCCATATCTCAACCTCCCTACAGTCCATGACGCCATGGGCCAGACCTATTTTCTACGCAACCCGGCTATGATAACCCGCGAACTCTCCAACTACGCACGACGTGACGGCCTCGGCCATTTCAGGGTAACCAGCCTGCATCCTGTTAATCCCCAAAACAACCCAGACGAATTTGAAAAGGCCGCCCTGCACTCTTTTAGTGAAGGAAAAAATGAAATCATCGACGTTCAACATTCTGAGTTGGGACGAGTTGTCCGTTTTATTGCCCCTTTGGTTGTCAGCGACTCCTGCCTTGGGTGCCACGCCAGGCATGGATATAACCAAGGGGATATCAGGGGCGGCCTTTCCATCACAATTCCCATTAACTGGGCCGATGATCTCATAAAAAGAAATATCCATTCTCTGATTTTTATTGGGGTCCTCTCCATAGTCTTCGTAACTATCGCCCTTTTTCTCATGTTTGAAACACTTATCGTTCATCGCATCAGCAAGCTCAATAAAGCCATGGACAGCTTCCCGGAGGACCCACCGGAACAGTATCTACTGCCATCATATTTCAAGGACGAACTTGACAATGTCTATGATAACTTCATCCTCTTTTGTGACCGCTTGAAAGAATCCCAGACAGAGCTCCTCAAAACCCGGAGCCAGGCACATCTGAACGAGAAAATGGCTTCCCTTGGTATCCTCACTGCAGGGATCGCCCATGAGGTAAACAATCCGCTTGGGGGAATGTTGAACTGTGTTAAGTCCATGCGAGAAAACCCTGCAGACCAGGACCAGATCGAGCGCTACCTGCCCTTACTCGACAAAGGTATGCGTCAAATCGAAACCACCATGCGCCAACTACTCAATTTTGGACGCACAGAGCCTCTTAATATGAGAAAAGTAGACGTAAAAACACTCTTTGGAGAGTGTACTCAGCTTCTTTCCTATAAGCTTAAAAATATCGAACTCATAACAGATATATCTGTTTCTGTGGAACACCATTTAGACGCTGAAGCACTGAAGCAGATTATCATCAATATCGGTTTAAATGCTCTGCAGGCAATGGAGAACGGCGGAACACTCACCATAGGATGCCGAGAACTTGGCGATGAACTTGAGCTAACCTTTCAGGATAACGGAATTGGCATCACAAAAGAAAATCTGAGCCATATCTTCGACCCATTTTTCACCACCAAAGATGTCGGAGAAGGGACAGGGCTCGGTCTTTCTGTTTCCTACTCCCTGGTGAAACGGATGAAGGGTAATATCTCAGTGGAAAGTGAGCTAAACAAGGGTACTCTTTTCACCATCAACCTCCCCATTAGCAAGACAGCTTTTGAGCAAGATCAATAGTCAGCATAATATCTATAACCTAGAGAGAAAAATGGCGAAAATTTTACTTGCAGAAGATGATGAAATAATGCGGATTTCTGTATACGACCGATTGCAAAAACATGGCTGGCAGGTTGATGAGGCTGAGAATGGTCTAAAGGCCTTAGCTCTCACAGAAAAGAATCAATACCACCTGATAATCTCAGATATCCGTATGCCTGGATTAGATGGGTTGAGCCTGCTACGAAACGTGCAAAAGCAAAGCCCTGAAACCGATGTGATCATTATGACTGCATATGGTTCGGTTGATGACGCTATCGAATGCCTCAGAATGGGTGCTTCCGATTATATTTTAAAACCATTTGACATGGATGATTTGATCATCCGGGTCTCGCGTCTGCTTGAAACTCAGGAAGTCAAAAACCGATGTGAGGCCCTTGAAGAGAGCTACCGTGAAACTAACGACAGACAGCTGGTCGGCCAGAGCCAACCCATGCAGAGAGTCTACTCCCTCATCTCACAGGCAGCTCCTACAAACGCAACTATCCTGATAACTGGGGAGTCCGGCACTGGAAAGGAGCTTGCAGCAAGAGCAATCCATAAAGCCAGCAACAGGCGGAAAAAACCTTTTGTTTCCATTAACTGTGCAGCCATCCCGGATGGACTTATGGAATCTGAACTTTTTGGCCATGAGCGTGGTGCCTTTACAGGTGCCGACCAGAAAAGAAAGGGTAAATTCGAACTTGCCGATAATGGAACTTTACTCCTGGATGAACTCGGAGACTTACCCGGTCCGCTACAGGCCAAACTTCTCCGTGTCCTCCAGGAAAATGAATTTGAACGGGTTGGGGGAAGCAAAACAGTGAACGTCGATGTGAGAATAATCGCCTGCACCTCTAAAGATCTGCAAAAAGAGGTAGAAGCTGGTAATTTTCGCCAGGACCTGCTTTACAGATTACAGGTGATCCCACTTGAAATGCCGCCCCTCAGGGAACACAAAGAAGATATAGAAGAGCTCTGTTCTTTCTTCCTCCAGGAGTTTAACTCACGCCACAACAAATCGGTGGCAATCACCCCGGAGGCAATCTACAACCTGAAACAGTATGACTTCCCTGGCAATGTGAGAGAACTTAGAAACCTGATGGAACGAGCATCTGTACTATGCGGTGGACCGGCAATTACCCTTGCAGACCTTCCTGTGAAGATGGATGATCCCTCCGGGGTTACACCCGAGGATTTCAACCTCAGTTCCCATGTGGCGACAATAGAGCAGAACTGTATCAACAGAGCTCTACTGCAGACCGGTGGCAATCGCACTGAAGCTGCTCGCCTTCTCGGCATAAGCAGGAAAAATCTATGGGAAAAAATGAAGGGGTATGGCTTGGAGTAACCCGTAACCGTTCACCGCCCCCTTCAAAAGACTGCATAACCAGAGTCCGTAACCGTTCGTCCAGTGCTCCAGGTTCGTTCAAGCTGGTCTCCTGGCTATAGTTGGCTATGCCAGGAGGCCTGATCGGACGAAAATGGGGTGCT
>JAAELB010000769.1 GCA_024227155.1 Desulfobulbaceae bacterium | reverse complement strand
ATCTGCAAAAATATAGCCCACCTCATTGGGAGAGTGTCAATTCGTTCCTGATCAGCTCGAAAGAAGCATTTTCAAGATGAGGCTAGTATTATGGATTGGATATTGGGAACCATTATTGGGATTGCCGTGTTGAACACTCATGTCAAGGACCCCCTCCCAGGATGAAAAGACAGCCGCAGATGTAAACCCCACTTGGAGAGTTTTTTTTTCCAACCATGTAAGGAAGGAGGAACCCTGCCACCCCCCCTAAAGACGAAGAGACAGCTGTGGAGATGGGACCCTACCCACTTGGCAAGTTATTAACCCACAAAAAGGGAAGAATTATGTTTGTCACCCGCCCTAAAGGTGTACAAGATGTACAAGAGGTACCAGATGATGTACAAGATGTACAAGAAGTACCAGTTGTGCCCCAGCCCTGTAGCTCCAGCTTGTCAAGCCCCTGTGTAGAATACCAAGAGACATGACAGTGTAGATTGGAAAACACTAATTTACCCTAAATGAAATGATATGTCTACTCAATGAAACAGAGAATGAGTATGTGACACTTAGATAATGTACTGAACGTTATAGGTGTTTTATATTATTTTTACATACGATGTATTTATGGGAATACCACGATATTGTATAAATGGGGATAGGTATATATGGCCTTGTACACTGGGTATGTCATACT
>JAAELB010000768.1 GCA_024227155.1 Desulfobulbaceae bacterium | reverse complement strand
GTCTGGTCAAAGGTACAATCAGTGATCCTGCATATAGAGTTTCAGGCCTGACCAATAAGATGTTACACCATTCTCTGATCGACACCAGTTTTGGAACTGACCGAACCAACAACCAGTTATCTGGGATAAATTAGCCGCCACCTGAGATTACTCCGAGCCCATGGCTTGTTGTTGAATTGAACTATTCTATTTCAGCAAAGCCAGAACGATTTGCTACGCAATACGCTGGCATTATTTATTAGTTTTAAAATAAGAGTAGTGTTCTTTTGCACATTTTGGACAAACCCCATGGCTAAATTCTGCTTCAGAGTGATCTCTTATGTAGCACTCTATTTGGTGCCAATACCCTTCATCGTCACGTATTTCTTTGCAATGAGAACAAATTGGTAAGATCCCTCTCAATGTTCTAATTTCATCTAAGGATTTTTGAAGTCTCAAATTGGATTGCGTCAGGAGATTGGTTTGATCAGCGATGTTACTAACCATATTGTTCATACTATCTGCCAGAGTGCCTATTTCATCGGTTTGTTCAATGG
>JAAELB010000767.1 GCA_024227155.1 Desulfobulbaceae bacterium | reverse complement strand
GTGGGCCATGTTCTACAATGCCGCCGCCTTCAATCAGGACATCAGCGGTTGGGACACCTCCAGTGTCACCGATATGGGGGCCATGTTCTACAATGCCGCCGCCTTCAATCAGGACCTCGGCTCGTGGGACACCTCCAGCGTCACTACTATGAGTAACATGTTTAATGCTGCCGACGTCTTCGATCAGGACATCAGCGGCTGGGATACGTCCAGTGCCACTAATATGTCGTATATGTTTCAAAATGCCGTCGCCTTCAACCAGGATATTGGCGGCTGGGACACCTCAAGCGTCACCATTATGTCGAACATGTTCCAAAGTGCCACCGCCTTCAATCAGGATATTGGCGGCTGGGACACCTCCATTGTCAACAATATGTATAGGATGTTTGTGGATGCCACCACCTTCGATCAGAATATCGGCGGGTGGGATATATCTGACGTCACGAACATGACATACATGCTTAACAACACCAATCTCTCGATCAGCAACTATGATGCAACCTTGTCGGGCTGGGCCGCACAAACAGTGCAAAGCGGCGTGACGCTTGGTGCGTCCGGTCTGCAATACAGCCAGTCTGTTGCCGACCGTCAGTCCCTGATTGATGATGATAGCTGGACAATCACTGGTGACAGTTATATATCGCCGGAAGCAGTTGCACTGGCCACGGGCTTTGTCACCACCTGGCAGACCGACAACCCCGGCACATCGGCAGACGACACCATCACCATCCCGATCGGATCCGGCACCACCAACTTCACTGTATTCTGGGGCGACGGAACATCAACCGATTACACCGGTGGCCCGGCAACTCACACCTATGGCAGTGCGGGTACTTATACGGTCGCCATTGTCGGTG
>JAAELB010000766.1 GCA_024227155.1 Desulfobulbaceae bacterium | reverse complement strand
TGTTCCAAACTCCTCCGTCGAGATTACCTCTTGAAAGGGACCATCCGGTAACCCCAGAAGTACGTGTTGGGCTTTGAGCGAGATCCTTGCCATACAGAAACACCTGATCACAATGCTCTAGTTTCCTACCTGATCGACTTGTTTGTCTCCCAGTCAAGCACCCTTATGCCATTACACTCTACGGACGGTTACCAATCGTCCTGAGGGTACCTTTAGAAGCCTCCGTTACACTTTTGGAGGCGACCACCCCAGTCAAACTACCCACCAAACAATGTCCTCGTATCAACGAGTTAGAACTCAAATAAGTAAAGGGTCGTATTTCAACAGCGACTCCACAAATACTGGCGTACCTGCTTCAAAGTCTCCGACCTATCCTACACATCAATTACCCAAATTCAATGTTAAGCTATAGTAAAGGTTCACGGGGTCTTTTCGTCCCATCGCGGGTAATCGGCATCTTCACCGATACTACAATTTCACTGAGCTCACGGTTGAGACAGTGTCCAGATCATTACACCATTCGTGCAGGTCGGAACTTACCCGACAAGGAATTTCGCTACCTTAGGACCGTTATAGTTACGGCCGCCGTTTACTGGGGCTTCAATTCAATGCTTCTCTTGCGATGACATCTCCTCTTAACCTTCCAGCACCGGGCAGGTGTCAGGCTGTATACGTGATCTTTCAATTTTGCACAGCCCTGTGTTTTTGTTAAACAGTTGCCTGGACCTATTCTCTGCGCCCTACCTTGCAGTAGGGACCCTTTCTCCCGAAGTTACAGGGTCAATTTGCCTAGTTCCTTAACCGTGATTCACTCAAGCGCCTTAGTATATTCTACCCGACTACGTGTGTCCGTTTACGGTACGGGTACCTTCAGGATTAAGTTTAGCGGATTTTCTTGGAAGTATGTTTACACGCACTATTGGATTGTCATAAAGACGCTCCATACTATCAGGTTCGACTCTCGCGGCGGATTTGCCTACCACGATCAACATCTACACCCTTCAACGGACTATTCCGTCAGTCCGCGGCGCTATCACTGCTCCGTCTCCACATCACTCCTAAAGGTAGTACAGGAATATTAACCTGTTCTGCCATCGACTTCGCCGTTCGGCTGAGCCTTAGGACCCGACTAACCCTGATCCGATTAGCGTTGATCAGGAAACCTTAGTCTTTCGGCGAGGGGGTTTCTCACCCCCTTTATCGTTACTTATACCTACATTTGCTTTTCCACACGCTCCAACAGAGCTTACGCTCCATCTTCAACGCAGAGTGGAATGCTCCCCTACCAACCATTACTGGTTCCATAGCTTCGGTAAAACACTTATGCCCGATTATTATCCACGCCAAACTCCTCGACTAGTGAGCTGTTACGCACTCTTTAAATGAATGGCTGCTTCCAAGCCAACATCCTAGCTGTCTTAGCAATCTGACTTCGTTAGTTCAACTTAGTGTTTATTTGGGGACCTTAGCTGATGGTCTGGATTCTTCTCCTCTCGGACATGGACCTTAGCACCCATGCCCTCACTCCTGATATAGAACTAATGCGCATTCGGAGTTTATCAAGACTTGATAGGCGGTGAAGCCCTCGCATCTTATCAGTCGCTCTACCTCACATTAGTATAAATCAAGGCTGCACCTAAATGCATTTCGGGGAGTACGAGCTATCTCCAAGTTTGATTAGCCTTTCACCCCCACCCTCAGGTCATCCGGAAGCTTTTCAACGCTTATCGGTTCGGTCCTCCAGTTAGTGTTACCTAACCTTCAACCTGCCCAAGGGTAGATCACTTGGTTTCGCGTCTACTCCTACTGACTAAAGCGCCCTATTAAGACTCGCTTTCGCTTCGGCTGCAGATCTCAAGATCCTTAACCTTGCCAGTAAAAGTAACTCGTAGGTTCATTATGCAAAAGGCACGCCGTCACAGTTTACACTGCTCCGACCGCTTGTAAGCGCATGGTTTCAGGGACTATTTCACTCTTCTATTCGAAGTTCTTTTCACCTTTCCTTCACAGTACTGGTTCACTATCGGTCTCTCGGGAGTATTTAGCCTTACCGGATGGTCCCGGCAGATTCATGCAGAATTCCTCGTGCTCCGCACTACTCAGGATACCACTAGGGTTCAGTTGACTTCGTATACCGGGCTATCACCGTCTATGGCGCAACTTTCCAGATGCTTCTACTCACCAACTTTCGTCCCACAACGTGGTCCTACAACCCCAACTATGCCGTAACATAATTGGTTTGGGCTACTGCGCGTTCGCTCGCCACTACTTACGCAATCATTATTTATTTTCTTTTCCTACAGGTACTAAGATGTTTCAGTTCCCTGTGTTAGCCTCCTGCTAAGCAGGATAATATCTCTTCAAGATATTGGGTTGTCCCATTCGGAAATCTTCGGATCAAAGGTCATTTGCACCTACCCGAAGCTTATCGCAGCTTATCACGTCCTTCATCGCCTCCGAGAGCCAAGGCATCCGCCATGCGCCCTTGCTTACTTTCTTCTTACCGGTCACAGATCAATTATTTACACAATTGAACGTATGGTTCGATATATACTTTTAGCTTAATTACTATTTTAACTTTTTTGGTTTTGTATCATCATGTCAAAGATCGTTGTGAGAATACTTCGACAGTGTCGAAGTTGTAGGATTGACTTGCAGTCTATCCTAACATTCTCAAGAGTGGAGAATAACGGATTCGAACCGTTGACCCCCTGCGTGCAAGGCAGGTGCTCTAGCCAGCTGAGCTAATCCCCCGTTATTGAGATTCGTAGTCCCAGGCAGAGTTGAACTGCCGACCTCTACATTATCAGTGTAGCGCTCTAACCAACTGAGCTATAGGACTATGTTCAAACCCTTGCCTTTCGGCTCGGCTTCTTTTTTCTCTTTCAATCTATATTTTAAATAAACAACTACACGTAGTACGAAGAGGTTCTTATGGTGGTGCCTCTTTAAAACCTTGTTATAAACGTCGTTCACAACATACACTCCAGAAAGGAGGTGTTCCAGCCGCACCTTCCGGTACGGCTACCTTGTTACGACTTAGCCCCAGTCACCAGTTTTACCCTAGGACGCTCCTTGCGGTTACGTACTTCAGGTACCCCCGGCTCCCATGGCTTGACGGGCGGTGTGTACAAGGCCCGGGAACGTATTCACCGCGCCGTGGCTGATGCGCGATTACTAGCGAATCCAGCTTCACGAAGTCGGGTTGCAGACTTCGATCCGAACTGAGAGAGGCTTTTGGGATTAGCATCACATCGCTGTGTAGCTGCCTTCTGTACCCCCCATTGTAACACGTGTGTAGCCCCAGACGTAAGGGCCGTGCTGATTTGACGTCATCCCCACCTTCCTCGCATCTTACGACGGCAGTCTCTTTAGAGTCCTCAGCATGACCTGTTAGTAACTAAAGATAAGGGTTGCGCTCGTTATGGCACTTAAGCCGACACCTCACGGCACGAGCTGACGACAACCATGCAGCACCTTCACAAATGCCCGAAGGCTATGAACTTTCATCCATATTCATTTGCAATTTAAGCCTGGGTAAGGTTCCTCGCGTATCATCGAATTAAACCACATGTTCCTCCGCTTGTGCGGGCCCCCGTCAATTCCTTTGAGTTTCACCGTTGCCGGCGTACTCCCCAGGTGGAATACTTAATGCTTTCGCTTGGCCGCTTACTGTATATCGCAAACAGCGAGTATTCATCGTTTACTGTGTGGACTACCAGGGTATCTAATCCTGTTTGATACCCACACTTTCGAGCCTCAGTGTCAGTTGTACTCTAGTGAGCTGCCTTCGCAATCGGAGTTCTTCGTGATATCTAAGCATTTCACCGCTACACCACGAATTCCGCCCACCTCTTGTACACTCAAGACATACAGTATCAACTGCAATTTTACGGTTGAGCCGCAAACTTTCACAACTGACTTATACGTCCACCTACGCTCCCTTTAAACCCAATAAATCCGGATAACGCTCGGATCCTCCGTATTACCGCGGCTGCTGGCACGGAGTTAGCCGATCCTTATTCGTAGGGTACATACAAAGCGGAACACGTTCCGCACTTTATTCCCCTATAAAAGAAGTTTACGACCCATAGGGCCTTCATCCTTCACGCTACTTGGCTGGTTCAGACTCTCGTCCATTGACCAATATTCCTCACTGCTGCCTCCCGTAGGAGTTTGGACCGTGTCTCAGTTCCAATGTGGGGGACCTTCCTCTCAGAACCCCTATCCATCGAAGACTTGGTGAGCCGTTACCTCACCAACAATCTAATGGAACGCATCCCCATCAAACACCGAAATTCTTTAATAACAATAAGATGCCTTATCGCTATACTATCGGGTATTAATCTTTCTTTCGAAAGGCTATCCCCGTGTGAATGGTAGGTTGGATACGTGTTACTCACCCGTGCGCCGGTCGTCAGCGGTATTGCTACCCTGCTACCCCTCGACTTGCATGTGTTAAGCCTGTAGCTAGCGTTCATCCTGAGCCAGGATCAAACTCTTCATTGTAAAAGTATTTTGATTGATTACTAAATTTACACTCAGTAATCGAATTCTTGCTCTGTTAGGATGTTGTAAATTTATTGACGTTTATTCAAATCCCTGTTTCATTTGTAATGAATCAAATCATTGACGGTTTTAAAATTTTACCCGAGATTCCTATCTAAAAAGACAAGTCTCTCGCTCTTGTACTACTTGTATTGTTTATGTAAATCTTTCAAAGAACGCTTCTTTTCAGTATGCTTCGTTTTAAAAGCGGATGCAAAGGTAAGACTTTATTTTTAAACACCAAAACTTTTGAGAAGTTTTTTTTGTTTTTCTTTTTCGTCCCGTGCGCTTCTCTCGTCGTCTCTCTTGCGAAAGGAAGAAAAGCCTCTGCGAGCTTTTAAACAGAATGTCAATCTTTCAAGGCTTAGCTTCTCTTGCTAAGCGGATGCAAAAGTAGGCTTTTTACCCATACAAGCCAAACTTAAACACCTTTTATTTTGAATAAAAAGGAAATTAATTTGTAATACACTGAATGAGAGATGTGTTATAAAACATAAGTCAGGAAGAGGGGAAAAGGAAAGCAAAGAGGGAACACATTATAATATATACGCGCGCGTATTTTCAAACAATATCGTCAAGAACAATTAGAAACACACCACGTGGCAATCATCCCAATACCTTTGTCCATAGAAAAAGCTTCTAATCAATATAAGCAAGAAAGGTCGTTTCACCTAGATGAAACGACCTCTTTTATTTAATAATAGAAGCAGTAAATTAAAGAGCTCCTACTGTTTTCAAGTCAGCGTTTGTTTTACGAACAGCCTCAGCACTCGCCTTAAACTTAGCCATCTCTTCTTCGTTCAAAGGAAGTTCTACGATTTTCTCGATACCATTCTTACCCAGAATTACAGGTACACCACAGCAAAGATCATGTTCACCATATTCACCTTCAAGTGCCACTGAACAAGGAATCATCTTCATTTGATTGTGAAGAATTGACTCAACAACAAATGCTCCTGCCGCACCTGGTGCATACCATGCAGAAGTTCCCAACAAGCCTGTCAATGTAGCTCCACCAACCATAGTTGATTTTACCACTTCGTCTATCTTTTCAGCAGAAAGAAAGTTGCAGATAGGCAATCCTTTATAAGTAGCAAAACGAGCCAAAGGAATCATAGTAGTATCGCCGTGTCCACCGATAACCATACCTTCTACTTCGTTAGCATTGCAACCTAAGGCTTGAGACAAGAAGTATTTGAAACGAGAGCTATCCAAAGCACCCCCCATACCAATGATACGGTTTTTAGGCAAACCGAGTGACTTCAACGCCAAATAAGTCATGGTATCCATTGGATTAGAAACCACTACAATGATAGCATTGGGAGAGAATTTCAATACATTTTCCGCTACTGCTTTCACGATACCTGCGTTTACACCAATCAACTCTTCACGAGTCATACCCGGCTTACGAGGAATACCCGAAGTAATCACCACTACATCCGAATTAGCAGTCTTGGCATAATCATTGGTACAACCCACAATGGTAGTATCAAAGCCCAACAGTTGCGCTGTTTGCATCATATCCATTGCTTTACCCTCTGAAACACCTTCTTTCACGTCCAGCATTACTACTTCGTCTGCTACTTCATTGAAAGCAAGTACATTTGCACATGTAGCACCTACGTTACCTGCGCCTACTACGGTTACTTTTGACATAATACTTAATATTTTAAAATGTTGATAATTTGTTTCGTTACAATTATGCCTACAAAAATACAACGATAATCGAGATTAAAGAAATATTTCCATAATAATTTTAGTTAAACAAACAAGCAGTATAGGGCAAGCCGA
>JAAELB010000765.1 GCA_024227155.1 Desulfobulbaceae bacterium | reverse complement strand
TACCGAGCGGTTATTCACGACCATTCCCTTTTTGAAGCAGTTGCAAATAATCCATCCCTGCCTGATGAGTATAAAATAGCCATGGTCATCCGCCCGGGGGCGCAGGGTGGCAGCGAAATAGTGGGAGAGTGGTCAGAAGAAAACAGTAAAGGCCATGTATACGAATATCTTCGAAAAAATTCCTATATTGCAGGTGGCCATTATGCTGCCAACATGGCTGAAGATGCTGTCAGATATTCTATCGACACCTTGACAGAAGAGGATATGCATGGACTCAGACATCTATATTATCAGAGAACCTTTATCCGCCTTGCAAAAGAGCTGAACCTTACTGTCAAAATGGAGCAGAAAAGCCTGACAGAGGATAAACTAGAATCTCTGCGACTACAAATTATTGACACCCTGGCCACACAACCTCTGGCTGCCGCGACTCTCTGGGGATGGAATTTTGGCTTTGACTATGCCCCTACCCGCTATCGACTACACGCGTCACACCAGCAAATCCATCAGCAATATGCCCTCGTACCCGATCAGGTTGCCGCCTATAACAGAGGCACCACTTCCCCTGTAGGTACAATTTCAGCCTATAGCAGTGGTGATCTTGTAGCTGATGTTATCAGCCGGTATCACAGAGAGTATCAAAGCGATTTTTTTGCAGATTATCGTAAGGCTATTGGCTCCAACAGTCGCATGGATGGGCGTCAAGATTTACCTGAAAGTCTTGTGGTGTGGTGTGATGAAAACTCAATGCTCTTTGTGCCAAAAGCTCAGACCTCCCAATGGGAACTACAACTGATGACCCTTCCTGACAACAATGGAATTCTTGCAGGAAGCGTAGTGGAGTGTGATGCTTCCCAGAGAAAATCACTTAATAAGGGCATTCTTATGGCGCAAAAGGCATTGGCTGGTCTAGGGGCAAAAATGGTCACCTCCATAGAGTATCCAAAACGGTTACATCACCAGCCAGAGACAGGCCAGCCCCTGCTTTACGCTTTTTTACCAAGACTTCCTGAATCCCCCGGAGCCTTTAGTGAAGCACAACTTCGGTTTATTAACGGCCATTATCCAGAGGATTTTGCCAAAGCCTGCAGGGATGTAATCCACTAAGATTTTTGTGCTACAACAGCGCTAAAATCCGGCTGATATATTAACTTCTGATAACCAAGCCTCTGGGCTGTATTTATGATCACAGGCCCAGCAATATTGGCGCTCAGAACAGCTACTTTACCTTCACCCTCTTTTTTACTTAGCATCATAAAAATGCCGAGATCATTAGGATTACCGACCTGCAATATTTTCAATTCCTCATCTGTGAGCTCCATGTCGTAGCTGAGACCATATTGCGCAGGATCAACTATGGTAAATGTCACCTCAGGTTTATCGCACGACTCGAGCCAATACGCACCCAGGCCATTTTCCTCCTTGTGATAAACGACATAAGTAGTGTATTTTTCAAAACCCGGTATTCCATAAGGGAAGGTTATGATTTTGTCAGTATCTATCTTTAACGTTGATACAGCTTCATCTTTTGTCACACAAGCCTCCTTGACCGAAATGTAAGTGGTTTATTTTTATTACCTTATCAGAATATTCCAGATAAATCCAAGGGTAGCTTGTTAATTTGATATTTACTAGCTACCCTTAGACGTTTTATTGAAGTTTTTCTATGCACCAGTATGAAATTACGGAGAAAATGATGGACACAAATGGTTTTTTTGGCAATTGGGGTGGAGCTTTCATCCCGGAAATCCTCCATGAAACGTTTGAGCAGCTGAAAGTTAGTTACAAAGCTGCGAAAGAGGATCCCGCATTCTGGCAGGAATATGTCGACCTTATGGGCTCTTACTCCTGCCGCCCAACCCCACTCACCTATGCGGAAAATCTCACCAATCATTTTGGCGGCGCACAAATATTCATTAAACGTGAAGATCTTAACCACACGGGTGCCCATAAAGCCAACAATGTCATGGGCCAGGGCTTACTTGTGAAAAAGATGGGTAAGAAACGGGTTATCGCCGAAACCGGCGCTGGTCAGCATGGAATGGCAACGGCCACCATGGCCGCAAAATTCGGCTTTGACTGCACAGTCTACATGGGCGAAGTTGACGTGCAGAGACAGAGGCCAAATGTCTTCTGGATGGAAAAAATGGGTGCCACAGTCGTCCCCGTTCAAGACGGATCACGTACTCTTAAAGATGCTATTAACGAAGCGTTCAGAGACTGGGTAACAAATGTCGATTCCACCCATTATGTATTCGGCACCGCCTGCGGCCCCTCCCCTTTCCCCGAAATGGTTTCATGGTTCCAGTCAATTATTGGCCAGGAAGCCAGAAAACAGATCATCAACAGTCACGGCAAGCTACCGGCAAAAGTTTACGCCTGTGTGGGGGGCGGCTCTAATGCCATGGGGATTTTCCAGGGATTTATGGATGATCAGGAAGTTGATCTAGTCGGGGTCGAGGCTGGAGGTAAAGGTCTTGATTCAGGCCTCCATGCATCCCGCCTATGCGGCAACGACGCCACCCCAGGCGTTGCCCAAGGCTATAAGACTATGTTTTTACAAAACGAGGAAGGCCAGATGCTGGAAACCCATTCGGTCTCTGCAGGGCTTGATTACGTCGGTGTCAGCCCAATTTTGGCCGATCTCTGGGAGAAAAAACGGGTGCGTTTTGAGGCTGCTACAGATATGGAAGTAATGAGTGCCCTTGATCTAACCATGAAAATGGAAGGCATCATCCCAGCCCTTGAATCGACCCACGCTTTCGTTCAGGCCTTCAAGGAGGCTCCTCAATTAAGCCCCGATGAGGCTATTATCATCAATCAGTCCGGTCGAGGGGATAAAGATATCTTTACCATCGCCCACGCCTTTGACGACCCGTCCTGGAAAGAGTTCATTGTCGCCAGAGCAAAGGAATACAACCGGTAACTTTTTGCTTTTTCCATAAAATAAATAGCCCCCTGGACAGAACAATGCTACTTGAACAAAATATTCGTAAAAAACTTGAAACAAAAGATATCCTGCTGATGACTCATATTGTCCTTGGCTATCCATCTTTTGATGTTAACCGCAAGGTTATAGAGCAGATGGTTGCAAATGGGGTGGACTGCATCGAAATGCAAATCCCTTTTTCCGAACCCATGGCAGACGGCCCTGTGATTTTAAAAGCGAATCAGGACAGCCTTGCCCTGGGAACCACTGTTGCGGACTGCATGGCCTTTGGCCGAGAAATGGCTGACAAATATGATATTCCGTTCCTCTATATGACCTATTACAATATCGTCTACAAATACGGTGAGGAGCAGTTTTTCAAGGATTGTCATGACTCAGGGATTCAGGGGGTTATCATACCGGACCTGCCACCTGAGATGGGAAAAGAACTGCTCCAGTTTGCTGAAAAATATCAGGTTGCGCCTATTTTTATTTACACCCCCACTTCAACGGATAAGCGCATGGCGGAGCTGAATGAAGTTGCAGATGGTTTCATATACTGTGTCGCCCGCCGGGGAGTCACCGGTAAAAAGTCTGATCTTGGGGATGATTTCAGCTCATATCTTACACGGTGCAGAACAGCCACATCACTGCCCCTTGCCGTGGGTTTTGGCATACAGGACCGAGATGATGTAAACGGCCTCAAAGGCAAAGCGGATATGGCTGTGATCGGCTCCCAGACCATTCGGCTTGTGGAAGAGCAGGGCCCGGAAGCTGTAGGCCCATTTATTGCGAGACTTCGATAAGCCTCTAACCCGAACAGATAGGAACTTTCTAAAATGCTTGGATAAGTACCTTCACGAAATTCATTCATAAAAAACAAGAAATGAATTTCTAAGGCACTAAGGAGAATAACTATGGCTGACTCAGTGGAACTAAATCTGGCCCTTGGCACAAAAGATATCACATGGAACCTCACAGACCTGTACCAGGACGTTGAAGATCCCGCAATTGAAACCGATATCAGCTGGTGTAGTGGTGAATCAACCGCCATCAGAGAGAACTTCTACTCCAAAGTAGCGAATTTATCCGCCAAAGAACTCTTAGAACTTGTTAAGAGAATGGAGGCACTTGATTGTCGCCTATCAAAGCTTGCAACTTTTTCTTTTCTCAATTTCACCACCCAGATGGACAATGCCCAGGCTGGTGCTTTGGATCAAAAGATCCAAGAAGTAACGTCACAGTGCGGTACAGAAACTATTTTTTTCGAACTTGAGTTTAACAATATCACGGACAAAGAAGCCTCCTTACTCCTTCAAGATGAAAGCCTAAGCCACTATCATCATTATCTCCAGTCGCTGAGACGTTACCGCCCCCACCAACTCTCTGAAATTGAAGAAAAACTGCTCTTAGAAAAAGAAGTGGCTGGAAGACGGTCCTGGACAACCCTTTTCAGCAAGGTGCTGTCCAGTTATAAATTTGGAGAGAGAAAAAGAACTGAAGAAGAAGTCCTCACCGATCTTTATAGTGCTGATCGGAATGTTAGAAAAGTTGCCGCCGACGAACTCACTGACGGTCTCAGAGAAAACAACCACATCCTTACCCATATTTTCAATACACTTGCTGCAGACAAGATGATCACGGACCGACTCAGAAGCCATTCCAGCTGGGTAAGTTCCATGAACCTGCACAATGAACTCCAGGATACAACAGTTGAAACCCTGGTTACTGCCGTCACTTCTCGTTACGACATCGTCTCACGTTACTATACAATTAAAAAAGAACTGCTTGGCGTCTCACAGTTAGAAGATTATGATAGATACGCTCCCCTGCCAACTCTACCAGACAAGAAGGTCGACTGGCTCGCATCAAAGGAAACAGTTCTGTCAGCATTTAACGCATTCTCACCACAAATGGGTTCAATAGCTGAGGACTTTTTCAGTAAAAGATGGATACACGCCCCTATCCAACAGGGAAAACGTGGTGGAGCCTTTGCCCACCCCTGTGTCCCCGAAGTGCATCCCTATGTACTGGTAAACTACACAGGAAACCACCGAGATGTTTCAACCGTAGCCCATGAACTTGGCCACGGTGTCCATCAGGTACTCGCAGCTGAGACTGGCCATTTTAACAGTGACACGCCTCTGCCACTTGCAGAAACGGCCTCTGTTTTTGCAGAGCTCCTCGTTTTTAACAGCCAGCTGGATCTCCTGGAAAATGAACAGGAGAAAAAAGCCTTTATCTGCCAGAAACTTGAATCAATTTTTGCGACGGTCTTCAGGCAAACCGCCATGAACCGATTTGAAGAACTCATGCACGAAGGGCGGCGAAGTCAGGGCGAACTGAGTTCTGAAGAGCTCAGTGAATACTGGTTGACAACCCAGCAGGCGATGTTTGGAGAATCCGTGACACTACGGGATGATTATGGCGTATGGTGGTCCTACATCCCCCACTTTCTCTCCACCCCGGGTTATGTTTATTCATACGCCTTTGGCGAGTTGCTGGTACTGGCCCTTTATGGGCTCTACCAGAAAGAGGGACAACCGTTTGTAGATAAGTACATTGACCTGCTAAGCGCTGGAGGGTCACAATCACCCTATGATCTGATGAAACCTTTTGATATTGATCTCAATAGTAATGAATTCTGGCAAAACGGACTTGATGTTATCGATCAACTTCTAGCAAGAGTTGAATAGAGGAACTCACTAACACCCCACAAGGGGGTATAAGTGCCTTGGCAGTAAATATAATCTTACGATTTCATAAGGAATTCCTGAGTTTCTCGGAGTCTACGCTTACCTGTTTTTTATGACAGAAATGAATTTCTAAGGCACTAATCCCCTTTGTTTCTTCGCCAATGGGGATGAGTAATGCCAAGTTTGCCAATCTTGTAGTTAAGTGCACGAGGACTGATTCCAAGTTTTTTTGCAGCATTTTTCTGCACCCATAAACATTCCTCAAGGACACGCAGGATCAGATCTTTTTCCTGATCGGCCAGAGACTCCGTCTGCACACTCACTTCGCTTGCTGCCGTCTGCCAGGTGTCCAAATGTACCGGTTCTTCATAGACTTTTTTGATTTTTTCCGGAAATGCCATACTATACGAGTGGATGAGATGATCATCTTCAAGAATCACAGCACGTTCTATGGTGTTTGCAAGTTGTCGAATATTTCCAGGCCAGTTATAATTCTGGATTTTTAGCTTAGAGTTTTCGGTAAAACCAACAATGTCACGGTGCATGGAAACGCAACATTTGTTTAATAGCAATTCAGCCAGGGGAAGCAGGCAGAGTTGTCTTTCCCGCAGTGAAGGTAATGTCACCGGTAATACATTAATTCGGTAATAGAGATCCTCTCTGAATAGCCCGTTCTCAACCTGCTTGACTAAATCTTTGTTGGTTGCAGCAATAATACGAACATCGCTGTATATAGTCTTATTACCACCAACCCGTTCAAATGATTTTTCTTCTAATACCCGCAGTAGCTTGGTCTGTAAACCGGTATTCATCTCCCCTATTTCATCAAGAAAGATAGTACCGCCACTCGCCTGTTCAAACCTCCCGATACGCTGTTTATCCGCACCTGTAAAGGAACCTTTTTCGTGTCCAAAGAGCTCTGATTCCAGAAGATCTTCAGGAATATTAGCACAGTTAATTTTGACGAAAGGTTTTTTACGCCGGGGGGAGTTGAAATGTACTGTTCCGGAAAGAAAAGATTTACCAGTGCCCGTTTCCCCCGTAATCAAAATAGTAGAGTCAGTTTTTGCAAACCGCTCAAGGCTCTTGAGGATCTGCTGCATTTTTAAGCTGAATGCGACCACATCCTTAAAATCATAGACCACATCCTGTTTACGCCTGTGATATGCGATTTCAAAGCGCTGATCACGAATTTCTATTGCCTTATCAACGGCAATATTTATACGTGTAGGCGATATCGGATGAATAAGGAAGTCACTGGCACCACTATTCATGGCCTTAACAATGGTCTCAGCTTTTTCCGACTTGCTCGTCATTATTATTGGCAAAAATGGGTCCTTACTATGAATCCGTTCGAGTAAACTCATTGATGGCTTACCGTATGAGTCTATATCGAGAAAGACCAGATCAAACTGACGAGCCTTCATCTCTGCTTGAAATTCGAGTTCATTAGAGATACAAGTCAACTCACATTTCTCCTCAAGAGCAGAAATAAGGTTGTCTTTAGTCTTTTCAAAAGAATCGTAAATAAGAATTTTAGACATAGTAGATTACAAGACGGTAAAAGTTATTTCGAAAACGTAACTTGCCTACTTCACTTATAAGAAATTTTATGTGGAAATGCAAACTCAACTGATATTTTTTTGACAATCACTCTCATTTAAGGATCAATTGTTGCTCTATGGAGAATAATAACAGCGAAACAACTGATGAGTACTGGATGCGCAAGGCTATTAGTCTTGCAAATATTTCAGCTAGTTATGGAGAGATACCTGTTGGAGCTGTGCTAATAAACAGTGAAGGCCTAGTAGCAGAGAGTGGAAATTGTCCCATAGGTACAAATGATCCTACAGCACATGCGGAGATACTGGCCCTCCGAGCAGGTGCATCCAAATTGCGCAACTATCGTCTTCCAGGCACTACTCTCTATGTAACACTGGAACCCTGTGTAATGTGTATGGGGGCACTTATCCATGCACGTGTATCACGCCTGGTATACGGTACTCCCGACCCAAAGACCGGCGCAGCCGGATCTATATATAACATAGCTGGTGACGGTTTGCTTAATCACCAAATTGAAATTACTTCCGACATACTGAAAAAGGAATGTAGCCAGCTACTGAAACAATTTTTTAAAAGAAGACGAGCCGAGAAGAAAAATGGTGAAAAAAAGAGATAACCCCGATAAACGGAAAATAAGTCGGGACTCAGTACTGTACCCCCTTGAGGGGTATAAGTGCCTTAGAAGTTCATTCAAAAAAAACAACAGATAAGCGTAGACTTCGAATGAATTTCTAAGGCACTAAAGCACTTTTTTTCAAAAGAGGCTACTTTTTGATTGCTAAATAGTTTGTGAAAGTTTACATAGTACCTCACATTTTTGAGAGCAATCTTAAGGAGAGGTGACCGAGTGGCTTAAGGTGCACGCCTGGAACGCGTGTGTACGCAAGTACCGTGAGTTCGAATCTCACCCTCTCCGCCATATTTTGAGTTCGACTTTGATAGCCGGGCCCTGCGCAACAAGGAATCGCGAACTCCGCCAGGTCCGGGAGGAAGCAACGGTAGCGACACTCCTTGTGTGCTGCAGGTAACCCGGCTATCATTTTTTCTCCGCTCCGCCAGACAACTTTACCTCCAGCTCCGGTGCTGCATGTCTTATCTCGTTCTCGCAAGAAAATCCCGTCCACAAAAATTTGACCAGGTCGTCGGTCAACGTCCCATTGTCAAGACCCTGCAAAACAGTATCGCCCGCAACCGTATTGCCCATGCTATTTTATTTTCGGGAGTACGGGGTGTCGGCAAAACGACACTTGCCAGAATTATGGCAAAAGCAATCAACTGCCAGGCGGAACGAACTGAAAGACCTTGCGACAATTGCCCATCGTGTAAAGAAATAGCCACAGGTGCATCACTTGATCTTTACGAAATTGACGGTGCCTCCAACAGAGGTATTCAGGAAATTCGTGAGCTAAAAGAAAAAATTCGGTTCTTACCAACCAGTTCTGAGTTCAAGGTCATTATTATAGACGAAGTTCACATGCTCACAACGGAAGCCTTTAATGCCTTATTAAAGACACTTGAAGAGCCCCCTGCCCACGTCTATTTCATGTTTGCAACCACAGAAATACATAAAATTCCCATCACTATACTTTCCAGATGCCAGCAATATGAACTGAAAAGAGTCCCTGCAAAAGAGTTGTACGATCATTTTGGGAGGCTTGCGGGAGAGGAGGGTTTTGACATTGATCCTGCCGCGCTCTCATTAATCGTTCGAGAGGCGGGTGGCTCAATCCGGGACGGACTTTCCCTTCTTGACCAGATGTTCTCCTTTGGAGAAAAAAACATTGAAACCAGCGATGTAGTTGAGGTTTTAGGTCTTGTAAATCGCGCTGTACTCATGCGACTGACAAAGGCTCTACTTGAAGGCGAGCGAAGTGACGCCTTCCTCTGCCTGGAAGAAATATTTGACTTTGGTATGGATATCAAGAGGTTCATGGAAGACCTTCTTGATCAATTCAGGACCCTCCTTCTTTGTAAAATTGAAGGATGTGCGCAGCTTATCGACCTTCCGCAGGAGGAACTGCTCGATTTCCAAGGTGTTTCTGAAAATTATTCAAGCGAAACTATACACCTTAAGCTCTCCCTGCTCATGTCTATTGCCGAAGACCTGAGGTTCTCAGCCCAGCCCCGCTTGACCCTTGAGACCTCTTTTCTGAAGATAATAGAGGCAACCAACGTCGTCCCTCTCTCGTCCCTGCTTGGTCAGCTGGATCAGATCCTGCCACAATTGACAGAGACACAATCCCTTCAAAAACAAGCCGTAAAATCAGAAGCAACAGAACCACTGAAAAAAAAAAAGAGTCTTGAAACCAATCACCTAAAAGCACCAGAAAAACCAGGCGATTCACCACCTCCCACATCACCTTCCCCAGCACCTCCGACTGACAAGCCTGCAGCAGATGCTAATGAAGCACCTCAGAAGAGCCCACAGTCTGCTCCATCTCAGAGCGAGGAAGCAGGAGATACCCAGGAGATTACGAGCTCTAAAAAATCTCACGAACTAGAGATACATCCCAACGAAAAGGATGTTCGTAAAGACTGGCCACAGTTTATTGAATATGTGAAAGACCGAAAAGTGTGGATGGCCCAAGACCTGCAACGGGCTGACTCAGCAAAACAGGAGGTAGAGGGAGAACTCCATCTGACATTTGCTGATGCAGTGAACTGTTCCCTGTTACGACAGAAGGAAAACCATCAACTGCTGACGGAATTTGCCTTGGATTTTTTTCAAAAGCCATTAAAGGTGAAGTTTACAGTACCGGAAATCGACGACACCCCTGATGCCAACGGGGATGACTCACCACATAAAAAAAGGCAGCAACTTGCCAATGATCCTCTTGTAATCATGGCAGCAGAAATATTTAATGGCCAGATTGGAGATATTCGCATTGGACCGAGAAGCAGATAACGCGTAACTAATTCCTTAAACGGCAAGAAAGACAGGACTCAGGTCTAGTGTTCCTTAAGAGTTTAAATACCTTCAGGAAATTCATTCATACAAAATCAAGTTTTCGAGATACTAACAACCACAGAACAGGAATAATACAATGGATCTTAGTAATGTAATGCAGCAGGCAAAGGCCATGCAGGAAAAAATGGCAAAAATCCAGGAAGACCTGAGTAAAAAATCAATAACGGGGAGCGCTGGCGGAGGTATGGTCCAGGTTACCGTCAATGGGCAGGGGGAAGTTCTTTCTGTTGCCATTGAAAAACCAGTCATCGACCCGGAAGAAGCAAAAATGCTCCAGGACCTTGTAACTGCTGCCACTAACGATGCCCTGCGCCGCGCAAAAGATTTAAGCAAACAGGAACTGGGCCAACTCACAGGCGGACTCGACATCCCTGGGCTTACTAATTTTATGAAACCGTAATCAACTGATGCAAGTTATCCCTCCAGCCCTTGAAGAGCTGATCTCTCAATTTGCAAGGTTGCCAGGAATAGGTAAAAAAACCGCAACGCGATTAGCACTGAATATCCTGCGCAAACCGCCGGCCCTGGCCCAGGACTTAGCAAAGGCACTCTCAGGACTACACGAATCCATCCAGCTATGTTCCTGCTGTTTTTCCTTTTCCGAAAGTGACCCCTGCACTATTTGTGGAGATCCGAGAAGACAGGCGAATACTGTTTGCGTTGTCGAGCAATCCGGGGATTTATTAGCAATTGAAAAAACCGATATTTTCCGAGGCCACTATCACATTCTCCATGGCGTCCTGTCACCCATGGATGGTATTGGCCCGGACGAAATTAAGATACGGGAACTACTCGCACGCATTAGGAGCGGCACGGTTAATGAAATTATTATTGCCACTAGCTCCACAGTTCCGGGAGAAGCTACAGCCTCCTACCTCACTGATATAATATCAAAGGAGTCAGTAAAACTTACCCGCCTGGCCTGTGGCATTCCAATGGGGATGGACATTAAATATGCGGATAAATACACACTTGCAAAAGCAATTGAAGCCCGCTCGCCGGCGAAATAGGAGAAGACTTGATTGTCATGTACAATTTGTACTGCAAAAATATTATAAAACATCCAGAGTAGTCAAATTACATAGCTTATTTTAAATGGATATCGATTAAAAAAATATTGCACTCACCATATATTCATGTTAATAAGGTTCTCTTGCGAGGCCGCAATAGACTTAGATAACAGCATATTCCGGACTCAATTCTGAAAATAGTATTTTTCAGGCGCGTAGCTCAGTGGGAGAGCGCCACCTTGACGTGGTGGATGTCGTCGGTTCAATCCCGTCCGCGCCTACCAAGATAAAAGGCTAAAGTAAAAACACCTTTTTAAAGGCGTTAATTCTTTGGCCTTTATTTTTATATAGAAGATTTAAAATGACTGACATAACCGTATCTGTCTGTGGAGGAGATAGTGTCAATGTCCCTTCAGGATCCACTATCCAGGACGCATTAACAGCACTCCTCTCAAACAAACAAAGAAAACAGACTGTAGCTGCACAGGTTAATGAAACCCTGGTCGATTTCACTACAGAGCTGACTGAAGATACGGTTATTGATCCTGTAAAAATAGGATCCACTGAGGCTCTTGATGTTTTGCGTCACAGCACAGCCCATGTGATGGCACTTGCGGTCCGTGATATTTTTGGACCAGAGGTCAAAGTTGCGATTGGTCCTTCCATTGAAAACGGCTTTTACTATGATTTCCTCCACACTGAACCATTCAGCCCGGAGGATTTTGAAAAGATTGAAGCTAGAATGAATGAAATTGTTCGAGCAGCTCTGCCATTTCAGAAAACTGAACTAACAAGCGCAGACGCCAGCAATAAATTCACTGAAGAAGAAGAAAAGTTTAAAGTTGAACTGATTGAGGATCTGCAAACAGATTCTGTATCTCTTTATAATGTAGGCGAATTTACAGATCTGTGCCGCGGACCACATCTTCCAAACACCAGTTTCATCAAATCCTTCAAGCTACTCAGAGTTGCCGGGGCTTACTGGAGAGGTGATGAAAAAAGAGATGTACTTCAACGCATTTACGGTACTGCCTTCTTTGACAAAAAGGATCTGAAGAAACACCTTAACGCACTGGAAGAAGCAAAGAAAAGAGACCATAGAAAGCTTGGCAAAGAACTTCATCTTTTCACCATGAATGATGAAATTGGCCCAGGGCTCATTCTTTGGCAACCAAAAGGTGCTCAGCTCCGCCGCCTTATAGAAGACTTCTGGAAGGATGAGCACTATCGTCATGATTATGAACTGCTCTATACGCCACATATAGCTCGACAGGATCTGTGGCAAACCTCCGGACACCTTGATTTCTATGGCGAAAACATGTACTCCTCAATGGATATTGATGATGTACAGTACCAATTAAAGCCGATGAACTGCCCTTTTCATATAGGGGTATTCAACAGTCATAAGAGGAGCTATCGCGAGTTACCTATCCGCTGGTGTGAACTTGGCACTGTTTATAGATACGAACGTGCCGGAGCACTCCATGGGTTATTGAGAGTACGAGGCTTCACCCAGGATGATGCACATATTTTCTGCAGACCTGACCAGCTTGAAGATGAAATATTTAATATCCTCAATCTCAATCTGCATATTCTGAAAGCATTCGGCTTTGACAGCTACGATATTTATCTCTCGACCAGGCCAGAAAAATCTGTAGGTAGCGATGAAAACTGGGAAAAGGCCACAGAAGCACTGAAACTTGCTCTAGAAAAGAAAAATCTAGACTTCATGGTTGATCCCGGAGAAGGTGTTTTCTACGGACCTAAGATTGATATCAAAATTAAAGATCAGCTGGGTCGCTCCTGGCAGTGTTCTACCATTCAGGTTGATTTCAACCTTCCCGAACGCTTTCAAATGGGGTATACAGGAGCCGACAACGCAGAACACCAGCCAATAATGATACACAGAGCTCTGATGGGCTCGCTTGAAAGATTTATTGGTGTCCTCATCGAGCACTACGCCGGTGTCTTCCCTGTCTGGTTTGCACCAGTGCAGGCGAGAATCATGAATATAACCGACGATCAGGCCGATTATTGCGAGGATGTATACAAAGAGTTAAGAAAATCTGGCCTGCGTATTGAAAAAGATTTGCGTAACGAAAAATTGAATTATAAAATTAGGGAAGCACAATTTGCTAAAATCCCTTATATGCTTATTATCGGAGACAAAGAAAAAGAAGATGGCACAGTCACAGTGCGTCTCCGAAATGGTAAGAACTTACCGCCTATGACTATTGCTGAATTTGCTGATACTATCAGTAAAGAAGTAGTGGAAGGACGCGGCTATTAAAAAGGTTTCAGTAAATTTGACCCGGATTTTAAATAGATTTTACCGACCGGGAAATTACAACAACAATAAGCTCGTTAATTCGAGGAGGTAAAGCTATCAGAAGAGGAAGAGGTGCTCCGGTACAGCGCGAGGTCAAGGCATTAACCAATGATGCTATTCGTTTTCCCAAAGTCAGACTTATAGACCATGAAGGCGAACAAAGAGGCGTATTAACAACCGATGAAGCTAAAAACATCGCCTATGAGGCAGGGCTTGACCTGGTTGTAGTTTCAGAAAATGCTGATCCCCCCGTTTGCCGGGTAATGAACTACGACAAGTTCCGCTACGAGCAAAAGAAAAAGACCCAGGAAGCAAAGAAAAAACAGGCAACTGTAGAAACTAAAGAAATTAAGTTCAGGCCCAAGACAGATGACCATGATCTTAATTTCAAGATTAAAAATGTTAGAAAGTTTCTTGCCGCAAAACACAAAGTTAAACTGACCATGCGTTTTCGTGGACGTGAAATCGTCTACTGCGAAACCATCGGTGTTGAAGCAATGAACAAGATTGCAGCAAACCTCGCAGAGGATGCCATAATTCTTCAACCACCACGTATGGAAGGTCGCCAACTTGTTATGTTTGTTGGCCCTAAGTAAGTTCCAGGTAACTTTGACCTTACCTGCTCATTGTTGAGCATAGAAATTTAGCAGTTAGAGCCCCGTTAAGCTCATTTTTATATAAAAATCGCTGTTGATAGGTGTCCCCTTTCACAGCTTTTACTTGAAACCGCTGGTTACAGTGGATGATATTGAGGTGTAAAGGAGTCACGTCATGCCAAAGATGAAAACAAACAGAGGTGCTGCAAAGCGCTTTAAGCTCACTGGTTCCGGCAAGTTGAAAAGAAATAAAGCCTACGCCAGTCACATTCTGACCAAAAAATCGACCAAGCGTAAGCGTGGTCTTCGTCAGACTGATATAGTAGATCCAAGTAATGTTAAAGGAATCAAGCGTATCCTTCCTTACGCCTAATTTCCACCCGAAATCATAGAGAATTATTCATTCTACGATATAGATTGAAAACCCTGCTTAATTGATAAGCAGGAAATAAAGGAGTTTAAGATGCCACGCGTTACCAGAGGTTTTAAAGCCCGCAGAAGAAGAAACAGGGTACTAAAACTTGCTAAAGGTTTTAGAGGAGGCCGCTCGCGCCTTTACAAAACAGCTACTGAGGCTGTTGATCGTGCATTAGCTTATGCTTACCGCGACAGACGAACCAAGAAAAGAGATTTCCGTCGTCTTTGGATTACCAGAATCAATGCGGGTGCTCGTATGAACGATATGAGCTACTCCAAATTGATGGGTGGGCTGAAGAAAGCTAACGTTGATCTGGACCGAAAAGTACTTGCCAATATGGCAATACTTGATGCATCTGCTTTTTCCAAAGTCGTACAACTGGCAAAAGAAGCGAACGCATAACTGGTCTACCCACCATAGTTTTTTTCAACGTGCCGGTTTTGGTTCCTGTAACCAACAACCGGCACGTTGTTTCTTTCTGCACCGAAATTTCATATTCATAATGGAAAACGAGTTATATAGCTTAGAAACCGAGGCAAAGGAATGTTTGCAAAATCTCAGCGATGAAACACAGGCTGAAGAATTTCGCATCCGCTTTCTTGGAAGAAAAGGTCAATTTTCTACAATCATGCGCTCTCTTGGAGGTGTATCTGCTGAGGATAGACCTCGGTTAGGACAACTTGCAAACAGCGTGAAGGCAGAAATTGAACAACTGTTTGAAAAAAAGAAAGCAACAATTCAGAACACAACTTCACTTTCGGAGAGCAGTGCTGGTCCAGACCTCACTCTGCCCGGAAGATGCCCTGCCGGAGGTAGACTGCACCCAGTTACCCTGATAATGCAGGAGACCTGTGCTATTTTTGAAAGTCTTGGGTTTTCAGTCGCAGAAGGTCCGGATGTTGAACAGGATTATTATAATTTTGAAGCCCTTAATATTCCTGCACATCACCCGGCAAGAGATATGCACGACACATTTTATGTGAGTGACTCCATACTGCTCAGGACCCACACCTCGCCTATGCAGGCTCGCATCATGGAAACCCAGGAACCGCCTCTGCGTGTTATTGCTCCTGGTAAAGTGTACAGATGCGATTCAGACATCACCCACACGCCTATGTTCCACCAGGTAGAGGGGTTTCTTGTGGACAAAGATATCTCCTTTGCTGATCTCAAAGGTGTGCTGACTGTATTTACTCAAAAGATGTTCAAGAAAGATCTGCCCCTCCGGTTCCGCCCTTCTTTTTTCCCGTTCACCGAACCAAGTGCAGAAGTCGATATTGCCTGCGTTATGTGTAACGGTGCCGGGTGCCGAGTCTGTAAAAAAACTGGTTGGCTTGAGATTCTTGGTTCTGGCATGATTGATCCCGAGGTTTTCAAAATGGTCGGTTATGATCCTAAAGTATACAGCGGTTTTGCCTTCGGCCTTGGAATTGAGCGCATCGCTATGCTCAAATACGGGATTGACGACATTCGCCTCTTTTACGAAAATGATCAACGCTTTTTGTCACAGTTTTAGTAACACTCTTACTATAGCCTCGCTGAAAAGAGCGAGATACGTTCCTTTATGAAATTATTTCTTTGCTAAGAGATCAGGGAAATTATTTCTAAGTCACAGATATATTGCCATGAAGTTTACACTTAGCTGGTTAAAGAATTACGTAGATACTGGGGATCTTTCAGCTGAAGAGCTTGCTGAAAAACTCACAATGCTTGGCCTTGAGGTTGACTCAGTCACCCCTCTTTTTCAGGATCTTGGTGCGCTTTTTACCGGGCTCGTTGTCGAGGCGGAAAAGCACCCCGACGCGGACAAACTTACCATCTGTCAGGTGCAGATTGGGGAAGATACCCATCAAATTGTTTGCGGCGCACCTAATGTTCGGCAAGGTCTCGCAGTAGTCGTTGCTCTTCCCGGTACCGTACTACCTGGAAACTTCAAGATCAAAAAATCCAAGATTCGTGGCGTTGCCTCCTCCGGCATGATCTGTTCGGAGCGCGAGTTAGGTCTCAGCAACGAACATGACGGCATCATGGAGCTGCCCGAGGGAACTGAACACGGACAAGTTTTTATCGATGCGCTGAAACTTTCCGACATCTGTATCGAAGTTGACCTCACCCCCAATCGTCCTGACTGTGCATCTGTCATAGGTGTTGCAAGGGAAGTCTCAAGCTTTACAGGGACCCCTCTTAAAATTCCGGTGACCAAAGCGGAGATTACTACCGAAAGCCAGGAGTTTGATGTTGAAATTCAAGCCCCTGAACTTTGCCCCAGGTATGCCGGGCGTTTGATTAAAAATGTCAAAATTGGTCCTTCGCCATGGTGGCTGAGAAAATGTCTGCTCAGCGTTGGTCTGCGGCCCATCAACAACATTGTTGATATTACCAACTTTGTGATGCTCGAATACGGCCAACCCCTGCACGCCTTCGATTTTGATAATCTTTCCGGTGGAAAAATTATTGTTCGTACCCCCAGTGAAGATGAACTATCATTCTCAACCCTTGATGAAAGCGAAAGAAAACTGGGTCGTGATATGCTTATGATCTGCGATGGGGAAAAGCCTGTTGCTGTTGCTGGTGTTATGGGCGGATTGAACTCGGAAGTATCTGACCAATCGACAACAATCCTCTTAGAAAGCGCTTGCTTTAATGCCGTCTCTATTCGTAAGACTGCACGAAATCTCAACCTCTCAACTGATGCATCCTACCGATTTGAAAGAGGAGTAGATCCAGAAGGCACCATAAATGCCCTCAATCGCGCCACCCAACTCATCTGCGAACTCAGTGGTGGCCAGGCAGCCGATGAAGGTATAGATAGATTCCCGGGTAATAAAGAGTTGACCATTTTACCCCTCAGTGTTTCAAGAACTAATACTCTTCTCGGTATTGACATTAACGCTGATCAGTTATCAGGGATGCTCGAGTCTATTGATCTAAGCTGCACTCAGCAAGACTCAGATAATCTTAGTGTTACCGTACCCTCCTTTCGGGTTGATCTTGAAAGAGAGGCCGATTTAGTCGAGGAAGTTGCCCGTTTGTATGGCTACAATAACATTCCCACCACCCTGCCCTCTGTGAATCTGAGCTATCCTGAACAGGACAGTAATCGACTCAAACGTTTGGCTATCTCAAAAAAACTCACAACTGTTGGTTATACCGAGGCTATTAATTATAGTTTCATCTCTGATAGCCACGTTAACCTCCTGAAGATTGAGGCCCCGGACAGCCGTGCCGATTCGGTTAAGTTACTTAATCCTCTCAGCGAAGATCAGGCAGTAATGCGCACAACGTTGCTCCCTGGCCTCCTTGAAAACGTCAAAAGAAATATCAATTTCCAAAAACCCTCAATCAAGTTTTTCGAACTTGGTAAAGTGTTCACTCCCACTGAGAAAAACCAACAGCCCATTGAAACAACTCGGTTAGCAGGTGTTTTATCCGGGAACCAGCATGGGGACGACAGTTCGCCTCTTTATTTCAAACATGCCGCTGTTGATATCTTTGACGCCAAAGGTACGGTGGAATTTATCCTTAGAGAAATGGCCCTTGAATTAACTACAGATGCTTCAGGGCTCCATTTCAAGACCCCAGACAATGGAGATGCAGAGCCATTCACCGAAGCGGGTCAAGCCCTTAACATATACTCAGGGGACCACTTTTTAGGCAGTCTTGGCAAGATAGAGGAAAATATTCTCCGCAAGTTTTCAATTAAAAACACAGTATATTTTTTCGATCTTAACTACGATGGCCTATGTCAGCTTGCCGCTGAATTAAAGCAATTTTCTTCCCTGCCAGTTTACCCTTCGGTTAAGAGAGATATTGCTCTTGTAGTCTCTGAGAATATCTCCGCAGGAGAACTTTTAGAGACCGTTAAAACTAGCAGAGAAAAGCTTCTTGAAGCGACTGAAATTTTCGATGTATTCCAAGGGGAAAAAATCCCCGAAGGATATAAAAGCGTCGCTCTCACAATTACTTATCGTTCTCAAACAAAAACGCTTACGGAAAAGAATGTGGAAAAATCCCACTCCAAAATAGTACGTATGCTCACAGACAAATTCGGGGGTAGTTTCCGCAATGCATAACAACCATAATCTTACCAGAAAAGAACTCACTGAAACTTTAGCTGACCAACTTGGTTTTTCACAAAGCAACTGTGCACAGATAGTTGATTGTTTTCTTGATAATATGAAACAGTCGATGCTTGACGGGGAATCCATTAAGCTGGTACATTTCGGAACGTTCACAGTGCGGGACAAATCGCCAAGACGAGGGCGCAACCCCCGTACCGGTGAAAGTATCACCATTAAAAAGCGACAGGCGGTAAGTTTCAGACCCAGTAAAAAGCTCAGGGAACAGGTAAACAATTGATATCCTGTTCCTGATTATATAGAGGTGAAGCTGGCATTATGATAAATTCGATACCAGATAAGCTCTATTTTAAAATCGGGGAAGTTGCGAAAATGGCCGATGTGCCAACCCATGTTCTACGTTATTGGGAATCTGAATTTCCAGCAATAAAACCAAAACGAGCAAATTCAAAACAGAGATTATACCGAAGGCAGGACGTTGAACTTATACTAAAGATAAAAGTCCTCCTGCACGAACAGGGCTTCACCATTGCTGGAGCCAAAAAACGTATCGACAGTGGTCAGGACGTAACCTTTTCGGCTCCAGGCAACCCAGAGGTAGCAAGCTCCGTGAACAAGAAATTGCAAACTATCAAACATGAGCTCAAAAAATTACAAAATCTCTTAAACAGTAAAAAAGAAAAGTGAAAGGTTACACTGATTGTTGACAGCCTTGACAACAAATGGTAGATAAACCTGCACGTGTCGGAATGTAGCGCAGCCTGGTTAGCGCACTTGTCTGGGGGACAAGGGGTCGGAGGTTCAAATCCTCTCATTCCGACCAATAATTGCAAGCACTTACGGTTTTTACTGTAGGTGCTTTTTTCGTTTTGGCACCATTTTGGCACCATAATCCAAAACAACAAGACATTTGATTCGGCTTTCATCCTATTTTTTAATGTCTTCTCTCTCCCCCCATAACTCCGACTTTAACGCTCTATATTTCTTACATTTCTAAGCCTCTGTGCAGGCGCTAGGGCAACGTTTATAACTTTTCCACACCAGTAGTCACCTGATCCAGCAAATCGTTAAAATGACAGTGAAATCAAGTTTCATTGCTGGAGGTAAAAAGAAGCTACAAATTCAAACACACACGGTAGCGGAAGTAAAAACCTGTTTCGAGAATGGGCCCAC
>JAAELB010000764.1 GCA_024227155.1 Desulfobulbaceae bacterium | reverse complement strand
TGCACCTACACTAGAAGGTAGCCTCTATGTAGGCAGACCAATTAGGAAGCCTGACCAGCATCCAATTAGCTGGCCGCTGACCACCTTAGTCCCGCCCCTTAAACCAATGATGTAAATGTAAACCCAATTGTAAGCAGTCTTAAACGAACCAGCAAGCTATGAACAGCTAATGCTAAATGTAGGAAGAATATAATGTGGAGTGTGGAGTGGAGCTACTATGTAAAGTGGAGTCAATAAATGGAATGAAATACAAAGTTGACAACAAAGTGTTGGGAGTTGACTATTACCCATTAGACAATAATAGTCTGGCGAGCTATGTACTAATAAGTACTAAACCTACTTTCACCATAATGTACCAAAGCAGTATATTATACAATGTATAGCAACATTTTGTGTAGTGATTTTATGCTGATAACGTAACTGCTTACAGAATAGAAGGTCTAATCCATTTCTGCAATATTGATTAGTGGCAATAACTGACCATTCAGTTTTCCTATTCTTTTTCTGTGTTTGTTATATTGCATTCCAT
>JAAELB010000763.1 GCA_024227155.1 Desulfobulbaceae bacterium | reverse complement strand
CCCAATCTCTTCGTTAAACCAAAAATTTTATCCTCCGGTAAGCGAGGCACGAGACTCCGAGATATCAACTATATGCCTGTGGTAAAATTTTTTGTTTGCCTCGATATTGAACAAAAATGCTATTAAATCAACAGACTCATAGATGTGTTTTTTTTGCGCACAAATAACCATAAAACCAGTTATGTGAGGACTATCGTGACCTACAAAGAAGAGATCCATAGGGAAGGTTTTTTAAAAAACAGTAAATCGGCTTTCTCAGATTTGGGGAAAAACATTAACAGGGTCTATGCTCTTGTAGCAGCGATTTTTCTTGCAATTGCGCTATTTGACCCAGACCAGTTTATACCGCTTAGCATTCTCACCATGTCAAACCTTGCCCATACTTCGATGTATATGCTGATCGCGGTTTTCCTACTGGCGGCAATCAAAGCGACTGGGGCTGAAACCATGGTTGCCGGGATCTTCAAGGGCCGGGAGATTCGAATGATTATTCTTGCCGCCCTTGTAGGTGGACTGGCCCCTTTTTGCTCCTGTGAAGTAATACCGTTTATCGCTGGATTACTTGGACTCGGCACTCCACTTGCTCCTATAATGGCCTTCTGGCTTTCCTCTCCACTAATCGATCCGCCGACGCTTCTGATCACGGCAGGAGCTCTGGGTTGGAAATTTGCTGTTAGCAAGGCTTTTTTGGCCGTTGGCCTTGGGTTGATGGGAGGCTTTGTCGTTAAGTTGTTTTCAGCTTCAGAGTATTTACGTAACCCCTTAAAAAACTCTGGCAAAAAAACCGAACAATCATGTTGTTCAACAAAAATGCAAATCCCCATGGTCGGTAGTGGCAAAAAATCGGGAGTGAACGAAAAGTCCCCAGAATGGAGATTCTGGCAGATTAAAGAACGACGTTATCAATTCTTTAACGAGTTCAAAGTCAACGGGCTATTCTTACTTAAATGGATGCTCTTTGCTTATACTCTTGAGAGCTTGATGATCCACTACGTGCCTGCTCAACTGATAGCTTCAGTGGTAGGAGGAGAAGGGATACTGCCAATCATCCTGAGTGCATTAGTTGGAGTGCCGGCCTATCTCAATTCATATATAGCACCAGCAATTGTATCAGGGCTCATGGACCAAGGTATGTCTGTTGGCTCTGGAATGGCTTTTATTGTAGCTGGAGCCATCAGTTCTATTCCCGCCATGACCGCAGTCTACGCTTTAGTACGTAAGCGGGTCTTTGGGTTATATGTATTGCTCGGGTTCTCAGGAGCTGTTCTTTCCGGATTTGTTTATAGCTTTATTGCGTAATACGGGTCTAATACCCCGTCCTTTCGGCGGGGGGCAACAGATGATGAAAAATGTAGAAGAATTACATCGCTAACAAAAGATTGGCAGACCAAATTTCATCAAATTTGACATTTGCGCCATATCAGACTATTTCCTGTTTAGTGCCTTACTCAATAAAAGCAGCAATAAAAAACAAGAAAGCTGTAAAGTTATTTAACATTAGGAACTTAAAATAACCTCCAAGGCACTTATACCCCCTTGTGGGGTGTCAGGTAATTTCAGCAACTGAGCCTTGAGCTTTATAGCGACGCTGGAAATATTCATCTATCCACTGAAAAGAGTTCTATGTGTGGCAATCAGAAGAAATTGTTCCATTAATGTCTCACCATGAGTAGCGGGTTATTGCAGTTGATCGGATACTCGTATAGATCCTACTTTTTCACTTATTCCCTTCTTAAGAACCTCGCGGTTATATGCAGAGATAACGCTCCGACGCTTAAGCATCCCAAGGACCCATGGACTTTCCTGGGATTCAACAACCGGAATTTCTTCAATTCCTTTAATGTCGAATAGTTGCATTGCTCTATAGAGAGTGTCATCGGGAGTCAGCATTATGATATCACGGTGACAGATCGAACCTACTGTCTGCTCAGATCGTTCTTGGGAATCTCTGTGAATAATGTTTTTTACATCGGTCATTGAGACGATTCCGGTCATTTTCCCTGTTTCATTGATAACTGGGAAGTAGAATCCGCCCTTTGACTCACTGAAAGTTAACAGTAACTGGTTAATATTGGCCTGTTCACTTATAAAATTGATATCTTCCGTTATTGCCAGGCCGACTCTGAGCGATTTCATAATAGCCACTTCACGGCCTTCGTGAATGTTGATTCCTTCCCTGCTGAAATCAACTGTATCAATTGAGTCTTCATTGAGTTTGGTTGCCACAACCGTACCAATGATAGATGCCAGCATAGCGGGAACAATTATCTGGTAGTTTCCAGTCATCTCAAATAACAGAAAAATAGCCGTAAGGGGTGCATGTGTGGATGCAGCGAGGAAGGCTCCTATTCCAACAGATGCATACGCGCCGGGCCCAGCTGTTATATCGGGGAATAGCTTATGGACAAATGAGCCGAAACAACCGCCAACCATCGTGCCTATAAAGAGGGCTGGGGCAAAGACTCCTCCTGCTCCCCCGGAGCCCAGGGTAACTGCTGTTGCAAATATTTTGAGAAATATAAGAGCTATCAAGAGTTTGTTCATCTCACTACCGTAAAGCACAGTTTCGATGAAATGATAGCCATCTCCCATAACTTGAGGGTACATTATGCCAATAGTACCAACAATGAGGGCGCCTGTTATCGGTTTGAGTTGCTGTGGGATTTTGAGGTTGTGGTAAAAATCACGAATATAGTAAAAAACCTTGGTATGAAATACTGCAACAAAACCTGTAATCACAGCCAGTAAAACATAGAGGGGAAGCTCAAGGAAGTGGTTAACCACACTGTACTGAGGGATGACAAAAAGGCTTGCTTCTCCAAAATAGGAGCGGGTGACTACGGTTGATATGGCAGAAGCTGTAATCAGGGCGGAAAAGGAGGATATTTCATAGGTGCCGAGCAGTACTATTTCGGCGGCAAAAAAAATTCCCGCGATTGGTGCGTTAAACATTCCGGCAATCCCACCGGCACAACCGGCGGCGATATAGAGTTTCATCCGATTTCCGGAAACACGAAAAAACTGACCAACCTGTGACCCCATTGCGCCACCTATTTGTGCGATCGGGCCTTCCACTCCAGCAGAGTTGCCGGTTCCTATGGTGAGGGCTGTGGAAATTATTTTTAAAAAAATGGTGCGAGCCCGTAAGTACCCGCCCTCTAGATTTACTTTTCGTAAGAATTTCGTAAACCCATAACCATTCACCTCTCCAGGAAAGAGTAGGGACAGTGGAATGAGGAGGACCATGCCAATCATTGGGATGAGTGGCAGGAGGAGGAGATGCATACCGCCTTGGTCGATTTGCAAAAATTCCTTCCCACCTTTGAAGAGGACTTCCTCTACAAAGTGAACAGTAGTCCGGAATATGATATTGAGGATACCGGACATGAGGCCGATAAAGGTGGCCACGGCGAGTAGACGTGTGTTGTCTCCAGGCAAGAGCCTTCTAAAATGTGATTTCATGGTAACAATTGATATATTCGACAGCACTAGGAGGCTGATCTGAATGGAAGGGTAGAAAATGTCAGAATTGGGTCAATATTGAGTCCCAAATATTTACAAAAGATGTCTGTATAACATCAGTGTCAAGATGATCAAAGTCTTTTATAGTAAGTTTGGCAGAAACATTACCACTGGAGGAAGATAGGTTACGATTACAAGTACCAGAAGTAAGGCGAGGATAAAAGGCCAAATTTCCATGACAAACTGGCCCACAGTTACCCCGGTTATGGCACAGGTGGTAAACATCATCGAACCAAAAGGCGGCGTTATCCCGCCGATCATGATATTGACGATCATGATCAGGCCAAAGTGAATGAGGTCGATATTCATTGTAGTGACCAGAGGAACAAGAAGCGGTGCGACGATAATCAACAGGGCGCCTCCTTCGAGAAACATGCCAAGTACAAGCAGCAGGATATTGATAACAACCAGGATAATCCACGGAGAATCCGAAATAGCCAGTATGCTTTTAGTGAGCTGGTGGGGGATGCGTTCCCAGCTCATGTATTGGCCGAAAACAGACGCCGCAATAATAATCAGCATGACTGAGCTTGTGGAGAGGATGGTGTTTTTAAGGATGATGGGAGCGTGTTCCCATTTTAGCTCTTTATAGAGAAAGACACCAATAACAATACAGAACAGTACAGCCATCGCGCCAGCTTCAGTGGGAGTGAAGATACCGAAGCGGATACCAAATATAATACCAAAGGGCAGAAGCAGACCCCAGATTGATTCTTTGAATTGCTTGAAGATCTCGCTTGCCGAAGCCATTTTTTCCCGTGACGGTTTATAGTCTCTTTTTTTGGCGATGAAATTGACAGTCAGCATCAAGCCAAAACACATTAGAATTCCAGGTGTATATCCGGCGATGAACATCTTGGCCACTGATACCTGGGCAATGAGTGCGTAGATAATGAGGTTGATTCCCGGTGGGATAACCGGTGCAATGGCTGAAGATGCTGCAGTGATAGCGGTTGAAAAGGGGGCGCTGTAACCACGTTTAGTCATCTGGGGTACCAGGATCTTCGACTGCATGGCCGCATCCGCATTGGCTGAACCGGAGATTCCACCCATAAGTGTTGAAAGCAATACATTGACCTGGGCAAGGCCGCCTCGCAAATGGCCGGTCAGTACATCGGCCATTTTCATCAGGTTTGAACTGATACCGGAGTAGTTCATAATCTCACCCGCCATGATAAAAAAAGGCACGGCCAGCAGGGGAAAAGAGGAGGCTGAGGTGATGAATTTTTGTAGAATCAAATCAGGTGGCGTGCCTACATCGCCGAAGGTAAAATAGGCAAGTGCTGCGGCCAAAAGGGCAAAAGCAATCGGGATACTGGTGAAATAAAGCACCATTACAATGATAACAGGAAATGTTGACATAACTTTATTTTTAGTGTCTTACTCCAGAAAAACTGCAATAAAAAACAAGTTATCTGGAGACTGTATTGAAATTAAGAATTTAGAGTTACCAGCAAGGCACTTATCCAGCGATTCTAAAAAAGTTTCCGGCTAGTCGGGTTAGTAAGTTGAAACGCCTTTTGGCAAAGCATAGTCGAGAATAACGAATAGAGATCGACTGATGCTTTACGGTAATTTGAATAAATTTATCAATAGTTTATGGTAGGCCTTGGTTACTTGTCCCTGGACTAAGCCATGCACGAATATCCCGATAGAGAAAGTTCAGGGCATAGATGACCATCAGGGAAAAACCGACAGTCAATGCCAGGTTAACGTAGAAAGCGGGAATATCTAAAACCGGGGTTCGTTTTAGTTTATTTGCGTTCATAAAAAAGATGCTGAGATAAACGATATATCCGTTGATCACGAGCATCATGATATCGATCAGCACAGCGATGAACGAGCGCCAACCTGCGGGGCCGAATTTTGAAACAAGATCGATACCGATATGCATTTTATGCCGATATGCTGCAGCGGAGCCCACAAAAACACTCCATATAAAGGAGGTTGTGGCCACTTCTTCAGCCCAGAAAATGCCGCCGTGGAAAAGATATCTGAGAGCGACATTGACGATCACGACCAGGACCGTAATGCAGAGGAAAAACCCACTGAGGACGAGGTCTAAGTTAGAGAGTAGTTGTTTAGGTGTAGTAGACATTGCTCACGAATTAGGTGCACGGAAGGCTACCCTTCCGCGCACCACTGGTTCAGTTTATCTCATGGAGTCGAGCTCAGTAAAAATCGTCTTGAAAACTCCAGGGGTCATACCTTTCTGTTCTTTGTAAAGTGGTGCAAGGGCACTGCGAAACGCCTCGCCGTCCACGTCATTGAATTTTACGCCAAAGGATTCAAGTTCTTTTACAACTCCACCATGCTGGGACTTGAGCAGTTCAACCATGTGATTAGCTCCCTTGGTGAATTCATCCTGGATGATTGCCTGGTATTTGGCAGGAATCTCACTCCAGACCTTGGTGGAGATATATACACCACAGGTTCCGAGGATATGATGGGTGTTGGCAACGTTTTTGGTTGGACCTTCATAAACCTTGGTGCCGATGTTGGTGAATTCAGAACCCTCAAGTCCGTCCACAACACCTTGCTGAACAGCAGACAGGGTCTCACCCCATGGCAATGGAGTTGCGACAGCGCCCATTGCAGAAAGGGTATCGATATAGGATTTAGATCCAGGGGTTCTAATCTTCATACCTTTTAAGTCGGCAGGGGTTTTAATAACTTTCTGGGTGATCAGATTTCTGAAACCGTAGATATAGTCAAGGGCGAGAATTTTAATGCCCTGTGCTTCGGCCTTAGTTTTCATGTCTGCGACCATCTGAGTCTGGACCAGTTTAACGTATTCATCAAAGCTACGATAGAGCATCGGTGCATAGAGAGCCTTGAAGTCAGGGACGTAGTCACCAATAAAAGAAGGATCTTCAACAGAGATAAATTTTGCTCCACGAACGACTTGCTCAACACCTTCCTTGTAGGCTGGAAGCTGTGCTTGTGGGAAAGTCTGGATATTGATTGCTCCACCTGTTTTCTTCAGGATGGCTTCAGACACCAGGTCCATGGACTTGGTCAGCTGCTCTGCAGGGCTGAACACGTGGCTCAGTTTCAGAGTTAACTTGTAATCGTCGGCGGCCATTGCCTGGGTGCCCAGAGACAGGATAACACCTGCGCAAAGGACGGAAAGAGATTTTTTGATGTTCATAATGTTCTCCTCGTTCTGTTGTTTTTATGTTGTGGTTGTCGCAACAACTGCAACACCCATTTAAAGTAACAAATTTAACCGAGCTCACCTGCACCACCTGGCGCAATGGTGGTCGATTCTCGGACAATTAAAGATGAATCCATCATCTCCTGAACCGGCTTGGATTTCTTTTCTATCATTTCCAACAGTAGTTTAGCTGCACGTTGACCCATCTCATATGCGGGTTGGCGGATCGTTGTCAGTGCCGGAACCATATAGGAGGCGGTTTGCATATCGTCAAAGCCGACGATGGATAAATCTTCGGGGAGATTAAGCCCCGCTTCCCGTGCCCCTTTCATTGCTCCAAGGGCAAGGTAGTCGTTGGAACAGAAGACTGCTGTGGGAGGAGATGGCAGGGTAAGCAGTTTTTTTATTGAGTCGCGACCACCCGAGAGAGAGTAGTCAGTTTGAACCAAGAGCTCCTTGTCATAAAGGATTCCATCGTTTCTCAAACACTTTTTGTATCCGTGCCAGCGGTGGAAGCTTCTGTCTGTCATGGAAAAGTTACCTGCGACCATGCAGATGCGTTTATGTCCCAGAGATATGAGGTGCTCAGTGGCTAAATAGCCGCCCCGGTAGTTGTCAATTCCAACGGCGGAAACAGGACCACCTTTCACTGTGCTGAAGAGGAGTACGAACGGGAATTTTTCATCAACCAGGGATTTGAGGATCTCGCCCTTAAGGTTGGTAGTAGTGATGATAAGTCCGTCTACCTGACTTTCCCGAAGTACCTTTATCAGGTTTTCTTCCTGGGAGTATTTATAGTAGGAGTTGCCAAGAATGACTTTGATGTTCTTTTGATCGGCATACTCCTGAACACCCAGGGTGGATTCGGCGAAAACAGAATTACTGATGGTGGGGATAATGAGGCCGATGGTGTTGGATTTCTTCGTCACGAAACCGCGGGCGAGCGCGTTATACTTGTAGTTACACTTAACCATTGCCAAGATGACCTTCTCACGGGTCTTTTCGCGTACAGAATCCGGAGAATTAATGACTCTCGATACTGTGGCCGTTGATACTCCTGCAAGTCGTGCAACATCAAGAATGGTGCTCATGAAAATCTCCATATGTAAACACTTACATTTTTTATAACAGTGCAAATGGCAGGCTGTCAATAATTTTTTATTGCTGTTCTTAAGTACTTATGTATCATTATAAATTAGTTATTTTATGATGATGATTTAGATGTTAAAAGTAAAACTTGGTTGAAAATTATATCGATAATGTAAACATATACATTTAGTGCCTTATATAAATTCATTTCTGTCATAAAAAACAGGTAAGCGTAGACTCCGAGAAACTCAGGAACCCCTTATGAAATCGTGAGCTTACTTTTACCACCACATAGTGAACGAAGTGAGAGCTTCGAGGTACTTATCCAAGCATTTTTGAAAGTTCCGATCTATTCGGGTTTGGCAAAGGAAGTGAGAATGAGTCGCAGCCGCTTAACACAGTTGACCAAGAGAGTCAACGGATTGACTATGGTGGAATGTATGTTGATCTCGTTAAGACCTGTAAGGGTACGGTACGTGTCGGCAGTATGCCAGATGTTGCAAAGTTTCTTCGCGAACATGGGTTTCGGGAGGAGATTGTTGTCGTACCCGACTGGGAAGTGTCTCTTGCCGGTGATAATCGTACTGGAGAGGAGTTTGTCCTCTGGCAGGCTCAGATGCGGGGTGGCCTCAGGAAAGAGTATGTAGGTTTAGCCGGCAGCGTAAATCAGATCCATTATCATCTGGGACGTATTTTCCCTTATTTTTTTGATGACTCCGCTGTTTCCAGACTTGATGGACCTTGTGAGCCTTCACCCCTTAAAACCGGGCAGTCCACTTGATCTTGGGCCTGTAAAAATTGAAAGTCGCTGGAATCACCATATTTTGCCCTACGGGACAATAGGTCTCAGGATATCGGCCGGTGGCAGGTGTTTTGGCTATTCTGGTGACACAAAATATGATGAGTTGATTAACACTGTACTGAAGCGGTAAGAATTGACAGCTGAGTGGTTTAGTTCGTGTGATCTTATATTTCACGAGATTGAATTTGATAATCAGAACAGCGTACATACTTATTGGAAACAGGTAGAGTCATTGCAACGATCGATCTCAGGGAAAGTTCTCGGTTACCATACACCTTTTCTGGAAAACAGCCCCTTTGATTTGGTCAGGGAAGGGCGGCGCTATCTGTTGGAAAGTCCCTTGAAATTCGAATAAATCGGGGCAGTAGGTGTCGCTTTAAGAATGCGTTGGGCTAAGGATGTCGCTGCATCCCCCACATAATAGCAAATGTGTTATTGTCCAACAAACTTTGGAGCTGGCCTGTAGAGGTCCGTAGTGAATTGACATTAAAATATTATTTGTTCAACGATAAAGCATAGGGTCCTATGGATTGATTGATTTTAAGTGGTTATTACAAAAGTGATGAAACAAAAAATGAAGATAGCTATACCAAGTAGCACACCAGATTTAAGTGGCAAAGTAGAACAGAAGCTCGGAACAGCGGCCTACCTGCTTATCATTGAAACAGACGATATGAGTTTTGAGGCAGTGGAGGGACCGACGGCTTCTTCAGGCCCGGGAGCTGGCGTTAAAGCAATATCGCTTATTTTAGAGAGAGGAGCGCAGACTCTCCTTGTTGGTTTTATTGCTCCTCACATGCAAAGTGTACTGCACTCACACGGCATTGAAGTGTACGATCGACGCACCGGAGTGGTTGCTTTAATGCTTGCTTGGGTGAGCGTCGGAGTTATTCAACTCCCTGCCGAAGGCGCTGCTCTTGGCTGGTGCTTTGCTGTGGTTCGAAATCTGGCCGGCTTCTGCATGGCGATTGTAATGGCAGTATCTCTTGCTTTTGTTCTCGAGGTATTGCTATGAAGAGTGAGAAAAGAACTCCTCCTGGAGGGAAACGCAGAGAGCTGCTGTTACCTTGGATATTCCCTTTGGCAATTGGTTGCCTGTATATACTTGGGTTTGTCTTATCACCGGAGAAAGCTGCAGACGCCCTTCACAAAAGCAGCATGATATTGATGCAAGTTGCGGGGCCGATCGGTTTTGCCCTGGTGATGATGATCTTGCTCAACCGGTTTCTGCCATCGGTAATGGCAGTAAATTATATGGGACAAGGCACCGGACTAAAGGGTATTCTCTTTTCTTCGCTAGCGGGCGTTTTGTCCATGGGACCCATATACGCCTGGTACCCGCTTTTTACAACATTAAGGGAAAAGGGGGCATCTTCGTTTCATATCGCGAATTTCATAGGTTGTCGTTCGATTAAGCCGGTACTTCTCCCGGTGCTTGTTTCTTGTTTCGGCTGGCTTTTTACTGTTCATTTTCTTCTATGTAACTTTTTGAGTGCACTCCTTGTAGCAGTTGTGGTCCACCTGGTTGTCTCAAAAGGTGAGCAAAACAGTGAGGAGATTGTGTGATTTGTGGCTGAGGGTTGCAGGTAGTGTGGAGGGCAAGTCAATTTTCTACAATTATGCGTGCATCCACGGCGAAAAGCTCTGAGCCAACGCCTTTAACCGGATTAAGGTCAATTTCTCTGATCTCGGGGAAGTCAGCTACCAAACAACCAAGCCGTTGGATGTAATCGGCAAGGATATTCTCGTCCATGCCGGACTCCCCACGAGCTCCTTTAATAACACCATAGCTTTGGATTCCATGTATCATCCGCTGACTTTCGGCAGGGCTCACTGGTGCCAGGGCAAAGCTGACGTCTTTTAGTACTTCTGCATATATGCCTCCAAGGCCGAACATGAGCAAATGTCCAAAATCGCCTTCCCGACAGGCCCCTAAAATTACTTCAGTGCCGCTGATGACGGGTTGTATGAGTACACCTTGGGCATCGGGAATTCCCATGAGTTTTGACCAGCTGACGCTAGCTGATTTCAAGCTATCTATTCCAAGTACGACGCCACCAACATCGGTCTTGTGTAGGGGGCCTATAACTTTCATCACCAGGGGAAACCCTACATGTTTGCAGGCTTCGGAAAGGTCCACAAGGTTATACGCTTCTGCCTGCTTTGGCACCCTAAAGCCTGCTGCTTCAAGAACTTGCCTTACCTGCAAAGGAGTAAGGGCACCGATAGTCCCTGACACTATTTCCGAAATCCCCTCTTTGTTGTAGTGTTTGAGATCAACAGCTGTTGTCTCAAGTGATATCCATGAGGTTACCTTGCCAAGAGCCCAACCCATGGCTACTTCGTCTGGAAAAAAGACACGACCCTGGGAGGTGAAAGCGGATAATTTTTCCTGGGAAGAAACCAGTGAACTGAACATGGGCAGTACAGCAATTGGAGTGTCTTCCATTGCCGCTGCGATTTCTTTGTATATAGCTGTGTTGTCGGACATTCCTGAATCTCCAGCCAGCACTGTTATTATATCGATTCGGTCATGTTCATACTTTTTCAAGACATTGATAATATCTCGGATCTGCTCAGCGGAGCGGGATGGTAATGCATCGATGGGATTAATAGTTGAGCTTTCAGGGGGAAGGATTTCGGCCAGCCGGTCCCTGGTTACCTGTAACAGTTCTGGAAGAACCATTCCTTGTCGGTTGAGTTCATCTGAAAGCATAACCCCAGGACCGCCTGCGTCGGTTATAACACAAACTCGCTTTCCTTTTGCACACCCTTTGCACACTGCCAGAACCGAGGCGACATCGATCATTTCGACACGGCTCTGCACTCTGATGATTCCGGCCTTACTAAAGAGAGCTTCCACCGCAGTATCACTGGTGGCCATGGCACCGGTATGACTTTCAGCCGCTCGCTGTCCTGCAGCAGTTGCTCCGGATTTGATACCCACCAGAGCACACCCTTTGCCCACCAGACTTCTGGCGTGGCGCAGAAGCTTACCAGGTTTCTTGATAGCTTCCATGTAGAGCATTAGAATATGGCTGTTGTCGCGGTTGTAGTTCTGATCGTACATCTCCAGAAGATCCTCGACTCCCAACTGTATCGAATTGCCAAGGTTGATCACTGTACCAAAGGACAATCCTCTTGTGGAGGCATGTTCCATGACATAGTCCACGGTGGCTCCCGATCCACTTATGAAGTCAACCGCACCACCTGGAATAGTTGGAATGATCCCCGCAAATTTCCCCTTATAGGTTGGCGTAAGAAACCCAGAGCAGTTAGGTCCGACAAGCGCCATACCATGCTTCTCTGTCAGTATCAGCATTTCCTGTTCCATTGCCTTGCCGGCCACGTCTTTTTCTCCAAATCCGGCGCTCATGACGATTACTGCAGTTACGCCTTTATCTGCAAGATCCTGCAAAGTAGGCAGGACAAATCTTGCAGGGATGGCAATGATTGCAAGATCAGGTATACCAGGCAGATCACTTATCTTTTGGAACGTAGGTAAGTTAAGTACGTCAGGGGTTTTCGGGTTCACCGCCCAAAGCTCACCGGTATAGTTGTTATCTTTGATGTTTTTGGTTACCCGACCACCCGGTTTGAGGTAATCGTTGCTGGCACCAATCACCGCAATGCTTTTCGGGTGAAAGAGACGTTGATATGTGTTTTGAAAAAAATCCATCGTCCTGCTGTCCTTTTACCTGGGAGCTTGTCCGAGATAAACCCTGCCTAATAGAATCATACGTGCAAGGGTGAACTCAAGGCCACCCGCTAAGCGGGTGGATTTTTACTCTTTTTAAAATCGGTTAGGAGCTACACTGGATGGCCTGATGCAAACGTTCAACCAACGCCTGATTGTAACCATGAGAAGTCATGTTGGCGGTAATTCGTCCCCTGATGGGAAAACCGAGTAAGTAAAGATCTCCGATTAAATCCAGTATCTTGTGGCGTACGAATTCGTCGGGGTAACGGAGCTTGGTATTTATAACTTTGCCTTCATGCATAATGATATGGGAATTTAGGTATCCACTACCGACCTTTCCAAGTCTCTGTGCCATTTCGATATTTTCAAAGGTATTAAATGACCTGGCAGGGGCTATTTCATCTGAAAAAGATCCTTTGTCAGGATTGAAAGTGAAGACCTGTTCGCCAATAGGTTGAGGATAATCTACCCTCATTACTATTTCGAACCCTTCAAAAGGTTCAGCATAGAGATGTTTTTCGTGGCTCTCCTCTGTTCCTACGCCTACTTTCTTTCTGATGACGGCTACCTTTGCGGGTGCCCGTTGCTCAACAACCCCTGCCTGACCGACAAGGTCGGCGAAATCCTTGGCCGAACCATCTATGTTGGGGATTTCATCATCCACCTTTATAAGCACATTGGTTATACCGAATATGGAAAAGGTCGCCATAAGGTGTTCAACGGTACGAATCTGTTGCCTGCCATTTTTTAAAGTAGTTGAGTTAGCAGAAAATATTTTCGTAGGGTCAATTTTGGAAAAATTTTCCAGGGAAGTGATATGTCCAGAGATAGTCTGGCCGTCCAGGGTTTGAAAAACAATACCTTCGTTAACACCAAGTGGACTTAAGATGATACCTGTTTTTCGACCACTCAAAAGTCCTACACCGTTAAGGACAATAACTTCTCCAAGGGTTCGTTGAGGTTCAGACGAAACGACAACATCCACCATGCCGGAGGGGATTAACGATTTTGTGTTAGCAGTGTCTATCTTGGTGTCTGAAGTTAAGAGCGAGCCGTTTTTTGAAGGTTGTTGATTTATGGCGGAACCCACTTTCTCAAGTAAAATGTCCAGATCAAGTGGCTTTTCCATGAAATCGTGAGCACCGGCTTTTATAGCTTTAACAGCCGTTTCTATACCGGCATGTCCGCTCATCATGATGATAGGAATTTTTGGGAAGCGACCGTTCAAACGCTTGAGAAGTTCCAGGCCATCTACGCCCGGGAGCCATATATCCAGTAGAACGAGAGAGGGTTCCTGGGTATCAAGGCTCTGCCAGAAACTCTCTGCATCCTCAAATACGAGGGAATTATACCCCTCGTCTGTCAGAATACCTGAAATTGTTGAACAGATTTGAGGCTGGTCGTCTACTATACAGATGGGATTCATGTTTTTTTTGGTCCAGAATTTGTGGCAAAAATAAATTGCCTGTTATTTGTAATGCATGATTTCACGGTTACGTACAGTGAAGATCTTGGTAAGAATATATTCAATATATTCTGATTTTAATAGAAAGGTAAATAGGCAAGATTTCCATTTCCAACAAATTTTTCTCTTACCTCACTCTATAGTTTGATTTTACTGTGAATTGTGAATCTATGGTTTTGAGTGGCGTGCTCAATAATAATAGCGTCATGTTAACTTTAAAATGTCGCAAAAGCACCGTCATTCCCGTGCAGGCGGGAATCTAGAAGTTTGTAAGTAACCTCCGGATAGTGAACGGAATGAGACCTTCGAACCACTTATCCAGTTTAACGAAGTTATCTTCTTGTACTGTATGCCAAATCGACCTGTTCTCCATAATGTTCGAGTACTTTTTTGCGTTTGAGTTTCATGGTCTGGGTTAACATGCCGTTATCGACGCTGAACGGTTCTTCAATTAAAAGGATCTCTCTGGGCATCTCGTATCCGCCAAACTTGCCCTGCAGATGATGTAAAATAGATTCATTGACCATGGTTTTAACCTCGGTACTTTTTAACAACTCATGGTGGGATTGGCAATCTATACCCTGTTGTCTGGCCCAGTTAGATAGATTGTGAAAATTCGGTACGATAAGGCAGATGTTATGGGATCGCCCTTCACCATATATAAGGACGTTTTCAACCCATGGGGACATTTGGATTTCTTCTTCAATGGAAACCGGAAACACATATTTCCCATTTTCTAACTTGTATTGTTCTTTGATACGTCCGGTGACAAAGAGAAAACCATCATCGTCGAGGTAACCAAGATCGCCGGTACGGAAGCCTCCGTTTTCCGTCATCACCTCGAAAGTTGCTTCAGGCTTATTGTGATACCCATGCATAACATTGGGGCCATAGACTACGATTTCTCCTTCGTTTCCTGCTTCATGGGTCGCCAGTCGGTCGATAACTACTTGAACCTTATCGATGGGTCGGCCGACGCTGCCTGGTCTATTATCTTTACGGTTATTCATGGTTACAGCCGGACTTGTTTCGGTAAGTCCATAGGCGTCAAAAACGGGGATTCCAATATCCGTAAAAAATTGTGCAACCTCTATGTTCATCATGGCACTCGCTGTTAATGCACCCGTGAGGTTACCCCCAAAGCGTTTACGAATCTTGCTGAAAACAATCAGGTCTGCGAGTTTTAGTTGTAATTTTAGTAGCAGAGCTGTTTTTCCCTCACTTGGGAGCTGTCTCAGCAGTTTTGCACTCTCAAGTCCTAAGGTGAACAACTTAAGAGCCAAGCCACCTGTTTCGTTCATTTTGCTCCACAGCCCGTCATAAATTTTGTTGAAAACCCGTGGAACGGCTATGAGGAATGTTGGGGCCACACTATACATATCTTCTATAATTGTATTAACGTTGCGGATAAATCCCATGGAACCGCCCATGTTAATGAAGTTAAACAGCTCCGCAGTCAGGCCATAAGAGTGGGCCCAGGGCAAAATTGACAGGCTTCGGTAGTGATTGTTGAACTCGGGGTACATAATGCTGCCGGCAAGAACGTTGCTGACAAAATTATTATGGGAAAGCAGAACCCCTTTTGGAGAACCTGTTGTGCCTGAGGTGTATATGAGTACAGCTATGTCACCGGGTGCGGGGTGCATGGCGTCCTGAGGATATTTTTTACCTTGCAACTCCAGATCATGTATGGTGGCAATTTTTGTTCCGTCGATAAGGTAAACCTGCTCAAGCTGTGGACAGTCATCTCGAAATTGCTCTATCGATGAAAGGATAGTTTCGTTTGCAACAAAGAGTATTTTTACGTGGCTGTCATTGATTATATGTTTCCATATGTGCGGAAGTTCTTTTTCATACATGGGCACAAACATAGCTTCCAGTCCAAAAGCTGCAAAAGCTGCAATAGCCCATTCCTCACGGTTATTGGCAATGATGCCGACAGATTCACCCTTTTTTATACCGTTTTGGGCCATTCCCCCTCGAAGATTATCTGTTCGGCTGGCAACTTCTCTGTAGGTTGTCCAGGTATAAACACCAGTTTGATCAGCAGTGCCAAACAAGGGGCGATCAGCATTACAGGCAAGACTCATTTCAAACAACTCAACAAGGTTACCTGGTTTGTTGTGGATATCCATATGGCTCTCCAGTTTTATACCTGTTGCAATATTAGTTTGTCAGATTTTATTCTCGTAAAGACTTTTCGGTCTCCCTTATAAGACTCCAGTGCCAGGCCTCCCATGGCATTTTCATCTCATTTGACTTGTGATAGGTTTCTCTGAAACCAAAATCTGAAGCATGTTCCGTGAGCCATAGGTACTGCTCGGAAGAAGCAAATCGCCAATTGCTTGGATAGAAATCCACAGCAATTCCAAGCATGTGCTCTGAATATCCAGGGGGGGCCACATAGCGAATTATATCATCAAAGGTGCGCCCTTCAGAGATCATCCGTTTAAAGATACTTCGTTGGTAGGCGATGCTCCGATAGCCGGATGAAACCTGTAGTCGAATCCCCTGTTCGTTTGCGGCTCTGAGCATTTTAAGTAGCGGGGAGTGGGTGCTGACCAGTACATAAATTTTGCTGTCATTTACCGTGTAGCTGAAGGGGATACGGCCGAAGTCTGAGAATGAAAATGGTTGTACTTGAATTTGGTGGCCAGCCCAGGGTGGAGGTATCTCGTATTCGATACCGTCAAGAGTTATTTTTTCGACACTTTTGGTAACATGGGCGGGTTTATCGAGGGATTCAGCAGCCCATATGTCATGAATACCACAGACCATTTGTGCAAAAAAGAGTATGGGTAGAAGGATGTTTATCCTTGATAGAAGTGGTGAATTTAACATTCTCGAAGATCGTTGTACGGGGTAGTACATAGAATTTGGAACCCATAAAATAAATGGAGCCGTTGATTTAATGCCTTTTTGCCCAATCTCTTCGTTAAACCAAAAATTTTATCCTCCGGTAAGCGAGGCACGAGACTCCGAGATATCAATTATATGCCTGTGGTAAAATTTTTTATTTGCCTCGATATTGAACAAAAATGCTATTAAATCAACAGACTCATAAATGGAGCCGAAAATAGTGGGGGATACGATTTTCGGCTATAGCAATGGGAGTTGGGGCTCAGCGTTAATGATTGAAGTAGAGCTTACGGAATTCCTCTGCTGCACCTTTCAGCTTTTCAACATTTGCAAGATCCGTGGTTTGTTTACATTTCATGCTGAAAATGAGCAATTTATGTAGAGCTGCGATTTTCTTGTCGTAATCGGCAGCATCAAGTTTAATTCTTTGGGTCATAAAATATTGTGTAACGATTTCTTGCAGCAAATCAGCATGTTTTTCTTTGTTTGTTACCCATCGGACAAGTTGGTTTGCATTTTTTCCGTTCTCAAGCTCCTTTATTTTGTTCATTGATTTTTCAATAGTTTTAGTATGCTCCAGGATCAGCGTCATTCGTGTGTTGTCATCATAAATTCCGCATGGAATCTCACAATGAGAGAATGCTGGAGTGAGGAAAAAACCAAACAACATTAAAGCTGTCACTAGGGAAATAAAGTATTTCTTCATCTGTAAACCTCTCTTACGTAAAGTGGTTGTGTGGCTGAGGGCCTAAACATATGGCCTATGGGTTTTAAATCACCTGGGTAACAAATATATGCAGTTGAGCAGTGATGTCAATGATGTCAATGATAGTTATTATTATCTGCCTTTGATTGTAACCAGTGTTATATCGTCTTCCTGGTCGTGACCGTCTCTGAATTGTTCTACTTCGGATATAATACGCTTTTCTATTTCTTTTGCGCTGAGATCGTTTGAATTACGAATGATTGCTTCTATGCGCTCATCGCCGAAAAAAGATCCTGTGTTGTTGGTGCTTTCCCTAATGCCATCTGTTCCAATCAGGAGAATGTCACCGCTCTGCAATCCTGAGGTGTTGTATTCCTGATAGCTGCAATCTTCATCAATCCCGAGGACCAGGCCGGATCCTTCCAGTTTTGAAAAAATCCCGGTCTTGTGACAATAGTGAAGAGGGGGTTCATGGCCGGCACGAACCCACTTCATTTTTCGATCTTTTTCATTGATTTCCAGAAAGAACATAGAGGTGAAGCGGCTTGTTTTGGAGCAGTCACGGGTGATGTGTCTGTTTATTTGATTGAGTAGAGGAGCTGGGCCATTATAATCTGAAATTGCCGAGGCTATGAATGCTCGAACAGAACTCATAAGCAGTGCTGCTCCAACTCCATGACCGCATGCGTCCGCTACAACGATGGCTAATTTGTTGTCTGGGAGGGTGAAGTAATCATAATAGTCTCCCCCGGTTTGTTCACAGTAGATTGAGGTGCCGCTGATATCAAAATTTTCCAGGTAGGGGCTTGAGTCCGGCAGGAGATTTTGCTGCACTTCTTCTGCTAGTTTTAATGAACTTATAAGATCAAACCGGTGTCGTAAACCATCTATCATATGGTTGGTATGGGAAGCTATGACACCAAACTCATCGTGGGTTACTACGGGCACTTTGCTGTGCAGATCCCCTTTGCGAACCAGTTCGAGTACTTTTGTCTGATTTTGAAAGAGCAGGCTTAAATTTCTGGAGTAGGAAAAGATCAAATTGACGATCAAAATCATCAACACAGATATGATAAAAATGATCTCGGTAATTACTGCTAGTTGTGCATCATAAAGAGCCTGTTCCGTATGGGGACTCGCTGCAAGCCACTCTACATCACGGGTAAAAACCAGAATGAGCACCATGGCCACAAAAACCGATGCAGTAACTGCAATGAGGGTAAACCTGCGGGTTAAAGGATAAAATCGTTTTGACAATCTGACGCTAGATTCTTTCTTTGTGGCCGAGAGAATTAGAGATCTTTCCTGGCTCAGAGCTGAATCAAGACCGATAAAAAAGCCCGCTATTAGACAGCCTATAAATAGCGAGAGCAGACTGAAAATCGGGATTTCTAATACAATTCTATTGCGGATACTTATTATTATCCCAGCGAGTATGCAGATAGAAAAATCGATTATAAACGCTCGTCGTGCCTGGATTGATTCTGTTGCCTCTGTAATAAAGAAGCGGTAAAGAAAGGGTCTGCAAATAAGGAGGGGTAGAAATGAGAGCGATATTATGATCCCCAATTGCCCGGGGGAAATCGAAGCGAGAAATGGTCAGACCTGGCCACCATAGTATGTAATGGCAAGTACTGCAAAAATGTATTGTACGTATACTCTCATAGCTCTTTTCCAGGCCTTTTTTTCAGGGTTCCGCTGCTTAATGCCTTGCTTCATAAAAACTCTAATAAAAACTAGGAGGTTGTCCGAGAATAAGGATTTTGGTCAAAATCGAGAAGTTTTCGCAAAATAAGCACAGCCATATACGTAATATTGCGAGCATTATTTTGTGGAAAATCCGAAGAGTTTGGGCAAAAGCCATTCTCGGACAGTCTCCTAGAATATATGAGGTTGTTTTGAAGTCATATACTTAGAGTTATCACCAAGGCACTTATACCCCCTTGTGTGGTGTAAAAGAATAATCTTATAGGCCTAGGTCGCTTTGTCAAGGGGGTTGGGTATTTTGTATCGCTCTATTTTTCTGCGCAGGGTATCCTTGGATATTCCAAGCTCCCTGCAACTGAGCATCCGTTTCCATTTATTGCGCTTTAAACAGAGTTCGATTGCATTTTTTTCTATTTCTTCAAGGGACAATCCTTCATAGGAAATCAGGAGTGGGGTGGTGTTTTCCAGCATAGTTTCAGCAAAGGTATCCGGTAGGTGTTCCTTCTTGATATAGCCACCGGGGCAGAGAATAAAGCCATATTCAATGATGTTTTCAAGTTCTCTAATATTGCCCGGATAGCTGTATTTCATCAACAGAGCCATGACCTCGTCATTGACTCCCACAATATCTTTTTGTTTTTCGGCGCCGAATTTTTCAACAAAATGGTCAATTAGAAGTGGAATATCCTCCATCCGGCTCCGGAGGGCCGGCAGGGCAATGTTGACGACGTTGAGCCGATAGAAGAGATCGTCTCTGAAGGTCCCTGTTTTTACAAGATCGAGTAGTTCTTTGTTAGTTGCGGCAATAATTCGCACATCTGCCTGGACAGGTGTGTTGGAACCTAGGGGCTCATAGCTTTTCTGCTGGAGAACTCTGAGGAGTTTGACCTGTAGTGACTGGGGGATGTCGCCAATCTCATCGAGAAAGATTGTACCTCCCTCCGCCGCGGCAAAGCGGCCCTGTTTGTCTTTTCTCGCATCGGTAAATGCACCAGCTTTGTATCCAAAGAGTTCAGATTCTAAAAGAGTATCGGGAAGTGCACCACAATTTACTACAACAAAGGGTTTGTCACTTCTTGTTGACGCATTAAAGATTGCACTGGCCACCAGTTCTTTACCAGTACCACTTTCTCCAAGGATTAAGACATTACTTTCACTTCTTGCAATTTCAGGCATGATTTGAAATATGCGCTGCATTGCCGGACTTTTACTGATGATCTGCTCAAAGGTGTATTTTTGTGTCAGCTGTTGACGCAAATGCATTTCTACGCTGAGATCGCGAAAAGTCTCTACACCTCCGAGAACATTGCCATCCTGATCAACAAGAGGGGAGGCACTGATACTTATAGATTTTGACTTACCATTGCGGTCTTTTATTGAGATCGATCTGTTCGATACGGGTAAACCGGTGTAGAGCGCTTCAGCTATGGCGCAATTTTTACCGCAGATAGAAGAGCAGAAGACGTCACTGCAGTATTGGCCCATGGCAGAATCTCTGTTCCAGCCCGTGATAAGTTCTGCGGAGAAGTTAAAAGAGGTGATACGCCAGTCACGATCAACGGTGAAAACCCCATCTGCAACAGAGTCAAGAATGAGCGCTTTTTGCAGTCTGTTGGTATTGTTTCTAAAAGACTGAACCCCTCCAAGAATGTGGCCGTTATGTCCAACAAAAGGTGCCGCGCTGACACTTACTGGGATGGAATACCCTGCTTTTCCGATAATGAACAGTTCCTGGTCAACTATAGAAATTTTTTCTTCCATGCAGGTATGTAAAGGACAGCTAGTGATACTTTTGCTGGCCAGGAGTACTTCAGAGCAAATTTTACCGAGCACCTCTTTTTCTTTGTAGCCGGTGATCTCCTCTGCAGCCTTGTTAAAAGATGTTATTCGGCCATCTGGACAAACGGTGAAAACCCCATCTGCAACCGCCTCAAGGATAAGTTCGTATTGTAGTGTGGCTGTGATATCGGTAAAAGTCTCGACCCCCCCAATGACATTCCCGTTCGTGTCGAGGAGTGGTGAGGCACTTAATTTAACCGCAATGGATTGACCTTCTTTGTCTTCAATAAAGGCAATTCTATCAAATATTGTTGTTTTCTGGTGGATACAGTCGGATATAGCACAATTATTTCGACAGATATTTGCTTTAAAAATCTCTTTACATTTGCGACCTACGACCTGATGTTCCTGCCAACCTGTTATGTTTTCTGCTGCTGTATTGAAGCTGGTGATTGTCCAGTTGTTATCAACGGTGAAAACACCTTCTGCAATAGAGTTGAGTGCCAGGCGGGTTGCCGCGAGGGGGTTTGAAAGATCGGCAAAACCGATGATTGCCCCTACAATAGAACCATCTGCTCCAGGGATTGTAATGATTCGCAGTCTGACAGCACCTTTTTTACCGGTTTTGGGAGTACCCAGTGTCAGTTCAATGTATTGACCAGCTTTTTGTTGGGAGAGGCTGGTGAGATGGGCACACGCATCCTTGAGGCGTTTATCTTCGAAAAATATTTCCCGGCAATGTTTACCTATTATTTTATCCGAGGAAAGTCTAAGAATGAGCGCCGCCTTTTGGTTATATGCGGTAACTATCCAGTTTTCATCAACAGTGATATAACCACTGCCGAGGTGTTCGCAGTCAGTTGCATTGGCGACCATAGGCGCGTCTCCCTAAAGGTGTCTGAAGAAATTTTTGTTAGAGTTATTTTATAATATACTTAAACACTGTTTTGAGCAAGTACCACTATGTATATGTCTGACTTTGCAGTTCTTTATCGAAAGGTCTCCTTCACTTTTAAAGATGCAGGGGTTATTTTGTGTAAAACGATTTTGTGATGACCTTCTTAGTTATTGATTTTTGCGGTAAAAACCGTGAAAATATATACTGTTGTAGCTGGTGTCTGTCAGGTTGTGAATTGTATTTCACATCAAGCCAATTTGTAGTTTTAATAATTCTTTGAATATCTCTTCAAATATGAATACTAACCGTTCGTCAGAAAAAGATTCTATTGAACTCTTACCACGTGGGGTAGGAACAGAGTTGTTTCAAGCAATTGAGGACCCGCTTCTGGTAGTAACACCGGAGGGAATAATAGTTCAGGTGAATGATGCCCTTGTCAAAGCCACCGATAAAACGGAAGTGGAGGTGATTGGCAAAGGAATCTGTGAAATAATCCATGGTGGCAGGTGGCCCCATATCAAATGTCCTCTTGAAGAGTTTTTGCTCACAAATTCAGGGAGAGTTGAAGAGACTCGCTTGCCTGGCCTTAACGGAGAATATAGCCTTACTGTAACACCTGTCAAAAATGGCCCGGATGATCAGAAGCTGCTACTGTTAATTGCGCGTAAACTTACCCGCGATGAAGTTCGAAAGGTTGACTCTATCCGCACAGCACAGCTCGCTGCAATAGGGGAACTTGCTGCTGGAGTTGCCCATGAGGTGAACAATCCCATCAATGGCATAATAAATTTTGCCCAGCTGTTACTAGATGATTGCCAGGAGGAAGACGAGCAGGCGATGATTCTGAAGAGGATTGTCAAGGAGGGAGAGAGGATTGCATCCATCACCTACAACCTCCTCTCATTTGCAAGAGAAAATGAAAATGACCATACCTTTGTTGATCTGAACGAAGTGGTGACAGATTGTATTTCTCTGGTGGAGCACCAGCTCAAAAACGATTGTATTACTATTGACTACGAATTGTGTCAGCCGAGTTGTCTCATCATCGGTAATCATCTGCAGTTAATGCAGGTTATTCTAAATGTTATTAGTAATAGCCGTTTTGCCCTCAATGAAAGATACCGCGAGGCGGCTCCGGAAAAAACAATCCGCTTTAGTTCTATCCTGGTTGAGCTTGAGGGAGTGAAGTTCTATCGCCTTGTGATTCGCGATCATGGTACTGGAATCCCCCAGGGGATTCTCGAAAAATTATTTGATCCTTTTTTTACATCAAAAACTGCTGGTCAGGGTACTGGGCTTGGATTATCAATTAGCTACGGAATAATCAAGAATCACAATGGTAGACTTAGGGTCGATTCTATTCTTAATAAATATACGGAAATGATCATTGAAATCCCTGCGGGGGAACAATAGTGGAAATTAATAAGCAGGATATACATATTCTCATAGTTGATGACGAAGAAAGTATCCGGATCACCTTTGCCATGTTTTTACAGCGAGAGGGGTACGGGAAGGTTTCCACTGCCTCAACCCTTGAAGAGGCCCTCGCCCTCATTAATGAAGAGCATTTTGACCTTATAATAAGTGATATAGTTCTCGAAGGTGCTACAGGAACTGAATTACTTAAATATATCAAACAGACCGGGGTACAGTGTCCTGTCGTTATGGTTACCGGCTATCCTAATCTTGACAGTGCCTCAGAAGCCGTTCGTCTCGGTGCCTTTGATTATATTTCAAAGCCGGTCAATAAGGAAACGCTTCTGCGTTTTGTGCGACAGGCCCTTAAGCACTGGCGGCTGGAGATGGAAAAAAGTGTGTTGCAGCGTGAAAATGAAAAATTCAGACGTTATCTTGAGGTCATTTTCAGCTCTGTAAGTGATGCAATTATCACGGTAAATCAAAAGATGGAGATCATTCAACTAAATAATACCGCCAGGCGCTGGATCGGTGACAAAGCTACAGGGGCCGTTCTCAATCTGAAAGATCTTCCGGGAGCAATGGGGGAGGCGTGCTTTTTGGACGCTACGAGAGTTGTTGAAAATTGCGAAGTGGTAAAAGAACACCAGGTTGAGTGCTATAAAGAAGATGGCTCAATCCGAATGATCAGCCTCAATGCAGCACCAATACAAGATGCAGTTGAGGAATTTAATGGTGCCGTCATTGTCGCTAGAGATATTACCTTAGGGCTTCCGGAACAAATTAAGAATAAAAAAATTCAGTTTCACAAATTCACTGGGGCCTCAAGCTCTATGCAGCATGTGTACACTCTTATTGAAAATGTTGGCCGGGTGGATACCGCGGTTCTAGTCACTGGAGAATCCGGCACGGGTAAAGAGCTTGCTGCTGAGGCACTCCATGAAGAGAGCCCCAGGAATGAGCGGTCTCTGGTGAAAGTTGACTGTGCTGCAATGCCTGAAGACCTGCTTGAGAGTGAACTTTTTGGCCACAGAAAGGGTGCGTTTACAGGGGCCGACCGAGATCGACCGGGGAGACTGCTACAGGCACACCGGGGGACTCTATTCCTCGATGAAATTGGCGATATTTCCCCAAGAATGCAGCTGAGACTCCTCAGGTTTTTACAGGAAAAGACCTTTACCCCTGTGGGTCAGGATTCTCCCGTACAGGTTGATGTTCGGATAATAGCGGCGACCAATGTTGATCTGAAGCAGAAGGTGGTTGACGGTGGTTTCAGGGAAGATCTCTACTACAGGCTCAAGGTTGTGGAGATTGAGTTGCCCCCTCTGAGAAAAAGAGATGAATGCATTCCCCTGCTTGTCCACTTTTTTTTGGCCACCTTCAGCAAACAGATTGGCAAAAATATTGTGAAAGTTTCAGATCAGGCTATGGATTCTCTTGTCGCCTATGGCTGGCCTGGAAATGTGCGCGAATTACGACATGTGATAGAGCGGGCATGTGTCTTTGCTGATGGTTCCATTTTACTTAAAGAACATTTTCATGAAGATATCTTTGCCAGTAAAAAAAATGATGACAGTGTACAGCAGGATTATTCCATTGTTGCTACAGTTGCAGGTTCCCCTGGACAACCACAACAGGTCACAGTCTCCGGAAGTTTTAAAAGCGAAGAAGTTCAAATACAAGAAGCGTTGCAGGCAACAGGTGGCAATAAAAGTAAGGCAGCAAAGCTTCTTGGTATTGATCGTTCCACTCTCTATCGCAAGATGAAGCGATATCAAATTTCCGCCTGAACTGTTCTGGCGATTTCCCTGTTTTTAGTGCCTTACTCCAGAAAACCTGTCTTAAAAAACAGGTAAGCGTAGACTCATCGAAGTCTGGATCGAAGTCTACGCTTATCTGCCGCTAAAAACATGCGGGAATGACAGCAGCGGTGGTCGACCT
>JAAELB010000762.1 GCA_024227155.1 Desulfobulbaceae bacterium | reverse complement strand
GTTGAAATACAAGCCAAAAACGAGTGTTGTCCAATGCGCACATGTTGATATATTAGTAGACGCATTTTACTGAAAATTCTATATATTGGATTAAACGTTAAAACGATATAATATTTGAAATCAGTAGTAAAAAATACCCTAGAAACCAATTTCAGATTATCCTCTCATGTCCCTAATATCCAACATTTCTTATTATGACTTAGTTTTTGTATATTAGCAAACATCTATGATAACTTCAGAACGAGGCTTCTACTGAGGATAGTAGTCAGGGTCTATTTTTATTTCTTGTTATATGTATTCATACATATTTTTTTTCATTTCATTTATTAAAAGCATCATGTTATTATACATTTCAAGTACAATTGTTACATGATATATGTACATAAATTATATCTCTCCTTTGCTGGTTCACTGGTCTACTTTGTATGCTCGTTAAGGCACTTTAAGTCTTTATATAGGATTTATATTTTTTAGCCCAAAGGTATATTTACAGAGCAGTAATCAAATAAAATTTGGGATTTAAAATCTTTGTCAACAACCACTGTACATCAAGGATGGTACTTTAAACAAAGATGATAAAGACTAAATTCACCAAAAATAGGGAAATAGCCCTGATCAATGATAACTTGTTAGTTTTGATCAACACTTGATCAAATACAACTGTGTCCACTGAAATTAATGGTTCTAAAAGCAAGACCTTCTCAATACAAATAT
>JAAELB010000761.1 GCA_024227155.1 Desulfobulbaceae bacterium | reverse complement strand
AGAAGGAGGATGTTTTCCTTCTGCTTGCTCTTCGAAACTCTGACGATCTCTTTTATGAGAAGGGAGGCAATCCCTTTGTTTCTATGATCAGGATAAACAGCAAGAGAGAAGACAACTCCATTCTTGCCATTGCGGACATGGCCAATGAGCTGCTTGAACGCCTCTTCGGTAATATCCTCTTGATGGGTGGCACCGCAATTAACCATTCCTACTATTTTGTTTTCGATCTCAGCTACGTAAAACCCATCTGGGTAGATTTCAATCCTTTTTTCCAGGAGTTCTCGAGTCGCTGTTTCCAGAGGAGGGTAGCAACATTTTTCCAAGGCTATACAGTTTTCCAGATCAGAGCGTTCAACTCTTCGAATATTTAATATAGCCATTTTATTACCTCCATATTGACAACTTGAAGTTTCATTTTTTATCTGTTGTTATTTTATTGCGGAGATTGTAATAAGTAAAATATATATAAATAATCCATAGTATAAGTGAGACTTATGCAGTATGACCTCAATAGATTGCGT
>JAAELB010000760.1 GCA_024227155.1 Desulfobulbaceae bacterium | reverse complement strand
TTTTGTTGCAGCTTGCTGTCAAAAGTTGTGTAATTTTACTCTGGCCAACTAAGATGCACCTGTAATTACTGGTGTATCCGGGGTGAATTTCACTACCTCATGTTTTAGTAATGTGACCTCCCTGAATTAATACATCAATAGTTAGTATTCTGACAGCCACAATAACATTCCCTACACTTACTCGCTGATCCTATTTAAGAATCGTTTACATTTTACCGTGCCTACAATCAAGTTTTTACATATGTACAATCTTTGGTAGCTGTGTGGACATTCCCATATTATGTAGAGAGTCGTGACTATCGAGACTGTGCATACTGCATGTATCTGATCAAGTAGATACTTGATATATACACTCCTAATCTCACATACTCAATTGTATCAATGGAAATTTCACTGTTACTCAGTGCCACATATTGCTAAATTTTTGGTGCTTTGCCATGGGAAGGTACACATACCTTGCCGTCACGACTCAGCTTATTTTATAAATTTTGATATATATATATTTTCTCTTACAACAAGTAACATTTTAATCTTACAGCTGCTTCAACTGCGTCAAATATACATATCTTTACAAGTGTGCAACCCGCACTTTTCCTATATACAGTCGTGCCAAATGCGTCAATTTACAGTGTGTGATACATGCATTCATTCACTCCGCATGTTCACGCACTTTGCACTAAGGTTGCATATGTTATAATGTATTGCGTCAATGTATGAATGTCACAAAATGTATTTACAGTTTTCCTGATATCCTTGACAATCACTCACATGACACACCATACACGCACGGCCCCATCTGCCTGGTTGGCTCTGCCCTACATGCATGATTTGCCCTGTGCGTGATCTTTAACCTACCACTACATGCATATTTCTATACCCATAAAATATATTTAAGAATTATTTACAATTTTGCATTACAGACACCATTAATCACACACAGAACACTGTACATATTGTTCCGCGTTATGATCTCTTATGTCTGGAAAATGTGCGGGTGCACACATATACATACATATTTTTATCACACAAAACTGTCACTGAACTCAGGGTCCTTCCCATCTCTGGTGTAATTCTCCCCTGATCCATTCGATGTTTCGTCTTTTAACACACATGGTCCACATGAGTGTCAATCCTTCAC
>JAAELB010000759.1 GCA_024227155.1 Desulfobulbaceae bacterium | reverse complement strand
GGGACGCAAAGCACGCGATCCTCGCGAAGTATTAAACGGGATATTATGGATCTTGCGAACCGGAGCTCCTTGGAAGGATCTGCCCCAACGGTATCCGCCATACCAGACTTGCCACAGGCGGTTCCAGCAGTGGGTCCAACAGGGTGTTTTTAAGAGCATAGTCAAGGAGTTAGTAGAGGACCTGCACAAGCGAGGGAACATTGATATCCGGGAAGCGTTCATAGATGGCAGCTTCGCCCCGGCAAAAAAGGGGGTCTTACTGTCGGCAAGACAAAGCGGTGCAAAGGCACCAAGATCATGGCCATTACAGACGCTTCTGGTCTTCCTGTCGCCGCTCACGTTGAAAGCGCTTCGCCACACGAGGTAAAACTGGTTGAAGCAACTATAGATAGTAGTTTTACCAAGTATGCACCGGATAAACTTGTCGGCGATAAGGCCTACGATAGCGATCCACTTGATCAACAGCTTCTCGATGAACGTGGCATTGAAATGGTCGCGTCGCATCGCAAGGGAAGAAAGAAGCCGCGCACCCAGGATGGTCGGAAACTCAGATGCTATTGGCGTCGATGGAAAGTCGAACGGCTCTTTGCCTGGCTTCAGAACTTCAGACGATTGGTTGTTCGATATGAATACCATGTAGAAAATTTCCTTGGTATGCTTCTACTTGGATGCGCTAAAATTTTACTTCGTTATTTTTTGAGATAGGTTATAGTTATCACAACTGTAAAAAGTGTCTCAAATATCTAATGTATTTTTAGAGTAAAGTTTTTTATAGAAAGATTAAAAAGACAAAATGTTAGAAAGCACTAAGACACGTAAAATTAGACCAGCTGATTTTGACGAAGTGTATTTCCCTGGTTCAGTATTAGACATCGGCTGTGGTAATGATCTCGCTGTACCACATGCACAGCCATTTGACCTAAAGCATGGTGACGCTAATAATATTCTAAATTATTTAGACCCCAATAGTTTTAATACGGTTCATAGTAGCCATTGTTTAGAACATATGTTTCAACCTGATAAAACTATTCAAGACTGGTGGCAATTGGTCAAGCCTGGTGGATATATGATTACAGTGGTTCCTCACGAAGATCTATACGAACAGCGCCAATGGCCAAGTAGATTTAACTCTGATCACAAGGCAACATTTAGATTGAAAACCAATGAAACTTGGTCGGACTGTTCTTATGATTTACATGAGCTATGTCAATCTTTGCCGCAGGGAAAAATTATCTCTGCAGAAATTCAAGATCAAGGGTATAATTATGCACTTCAAAATTTTGAACCTGAAGATAACAATGCACGCGCTATTCGTGCAAAACAGATTGAACTAATACATCAGCTGAGCAAAAAAAATCTTCTTTCAATACCCCTATTAGATGAATTGAATATCTTTTTTTCAGGATTAGGGGCAGTAGTTGATCAAACGGTAGGATCTGCTTTGGCTCAAATCCAAGTGATTGTACAAAAAGAGTGTAATTAACTGATTCTT
>JAAELB010000758.1 GCA_024227155.1 Desulfobulbaceae bacterium | reverse complement strand
GTAACGGATGTTGCCAGCCGATGTCAGTGAAAGTCGTTTTTCCGAAACAGCTGGTCTTGAAATATACCGACATAATCTTTCCAGTTTATCGCGCTCCCATGCCTGTGCAGCTACCCCGGCATGAAGGCTAAAACCTGACTGCATCAGATCCATACTCAAATTTATAAAATTTCATTTTCTTTCCAGAGTAGATACCATCATTCGTCTTAAAATTACCTGATGTAACCTTCTGGATCACAGAATTCCAAAAACGATCTGCACTAGAATTACCCTCTAATACCCTGACTTGCCAACTGCCAGGATATAGTTGTAAGGTTTTCTTAAACGCTGCTTCACCTATTCGGCTTCCTACATACATTCCGGCCACGTAAAACTGCCCCATATCTAACAACCTCTTATCAGCTGGGTAACATCGAACTAAAGAAAAGCCAATGATTTTATTATCACACTTAATAAAGTAAGGGTAATGAAGCTTCTCTGAAAAATACGCATCTACAATACTAGATTCGTACTGGAAATTACCTTTATCCGAAAATGGCCATTTCATTAACTTCGCCATGTCATACAAGTAAAACTGAAACAGCCGATGAACGATTTCTCTTTGATGCTTTTCGATTGGGTATAGCTCAATATTCATTTTCATAGGCGCTCCTGTACTGCCTTGTCAAATATTTTCTTGCCTTCATATTTCTTTGACAGGTGGAGGAGAGCGATACTAACCAGCAGTGAAAGACGGCGATTACCAGCTGGCAGGCACGAAGTTCATTTATACAATTGGAAAGAAGAACTCTCACTTCTATGGACTGCCAGAAGAGGAAAAGCAGCAGAGACCTTTGTGGGCAGATGGTAAATCTAGTTTTACAACTTAGGTCGGGGGGGTATTCTATTATATTATAATACTATAAAACTATAAAACTGTAAAACTAGGTTATATCAGTTGGTTACACCACCCTGTCACCAAATGTAGTTTTACAGTTTTACAGATATCCCCCCCCCTATTTTTGTAAAACAGAACCCCAATTCTCTGCCAGAATGAGTAAAGCACAGAGTCTAGGTAGTAATAATGCTGAACAATCAACACAGATATAATAAGGGTCATGTCGAGGTCGTCGGATAAAACATAGGGGGCTTAATTCTCTGGGCGACTAGCCCCCTACACCGGATTTGCAGCCTTGCTTTCATATCCGCATAATACGAATTACAACATAATTATCCGCCAGGCTCAGCTATAAAAATATACATAAAGGTTGGCATCAAAATTGTAGCAAGAGATCAGCTAAAAAAAGAACACGGAATCTATAAAAAGGGCATATAGAGCAAACATGAAGGACAATCATCCCCTGTCCAACCTCCAGCATTGCATTCTATGTTTGGCTCATGAAAGCATGATGTGGTATGAAAAAACTGGACACTTTCTTAAGAGTGAAATAACAATTTAGGTCAATTGGTTTCCAATAATTCTTACAGTAATACTTCTGAGTTGCCCGAAGATGTACAGGAAGAAGGTGAATTTGCAGGTTTGCTTAAATGGTTAACATTGCCGACTCTAGCCTTTAAAACCCTGATATTATGCATCTTCGATAACCTATCGTGGATAAGCTTTAGCCGCAGATAACGTTTTAGTTGTAACCATC
>JAAELB010000757.1 GCA_024227155.1 Desulfobulbaceae bacterium | reverse complement strand
TTACAAAGTCATTTGCTTTTCTTTGTCGCAGCACTGGTACTCGCCAGACTCGGACCATTCTTGCAATTGATGGCAGGATGTACACCTCTGCAAATTGAGCACAAATGGGTGAATTTACAGGGTGAAAACGTGCAAGTACCTTCATTGTACCTGTTGCACAAATTACCAGATCTATTTTGCTGACCCTGTCCTTGACCCCGACCTCTTCCACGACCACGATTACCACCTGTTTGAGCTCCTTTACGTGAATAAGAATAAGCAGATTGATTGCTTTTAGCCTTGGAAAGAGATCTGAAATATGCTGCTTTTGCATTCGAAATTGTTTGAGGATGGTGAATATGCCAAGGTAATGGATCCTCTTTGCATCCCTCTCTCATCCTCCTAAAATGCTCATCGAAGAAACGCCAAATATATGTATTTGGTTCTTCCTTGTGCATATCGGCAATGCGCTGCATGTAAGTGACTAATTGTGCAGCTTCATTAGGATGGTGAGGGAGATAAATTGACGCATATGAGTAAAACAAATAACTCCACTCTGCCAGAGTTGCTGGCTTTTTAGACTTAGCAGCTGAAAAATTTATTTGATTTTCCTCATCCTCTAAAAAACTCATCTGTAGACTTGCAGGTGTCTCATCTTTAGGAGCTAACAAACTAAGTTCTACATATTCGCCTGCAATGATTTTACTTCTAATTTTAGGGTCTACAGAAGATCCAGCTAGCATGAAAGCATTATAGTAATCACCTGAACGGCAGTTAGGTCCTACGCCCAGCAAATCTTTAATCATGGTTGCTACTGATGCTGTGTCAATAGCGACAGAAGTACCAAGAGATCGCTCCGGTACCCCCGCACTACCAGGTGTTGCAGATGTTGAGGGCCCCTTATCTGGTGTTGCTACTGCCGTTGGTGCTCTATCAACCCTCCTTCTTTTCCTCGCTGGCTCCGGAGGTGCATTAACTGAACCCGAATTCTGC
>JAAELB010000756.1 GCA_024227155.1 Desulfobulbaceae bacterium | reverse complement strand
CCTTTGACAGACGCTTGGAACTCTATGATTGTGGAATAAAATTAATTTCCAGTTTATATCCGACAGCCCGTGCATACTCCTCAATCGTAGATAGTTTGGGAGAGATCTTAGAATTCACATTTTCAAGCCGGGAAATGTTACTCTTTTTTGTGTGCAGGAGTTCCGCCAGCTCCTCTTGAGTGAATCCAGCATCCTTACGAATTCTTATAAGCTGTTTCCTGAGTTCGTATGCTGGAGCGAGTCGATCATACTCTTTTTTGACTTCAGGATCTTTGAACGCCTTCTTTTTGAAATCTTTTAATGATGTTCTCATGATTTCACCTCTTTTAACCTTTTTCTGGCGGTTGCTAATTCCTTTTTTGGTATCTTTTGAGATTTTTTAATGAATGAGTGGAGGATAATTATCTCCTTTCCCTTAACGGTGCAAAAGAACGATCTGCCAATACCTTCTTTCCCTTTAGCTCTGATCTCAAAAAGACCTTCACCTATTGCTTTGGTATAAGGTAAACCAAGTGCTGGGCCGAATTCTTCTATCATTTCAGCAATGTGAAGAAAGTTTGTTAAAATTCCATGCGGGAATGATAGAGTAGTTTGCTCCACCTTATTACTGTAAAAAGTTACTTGCCAGTTCATATACAAATGTTATCATCAGTGATAACAAAGTCAATGGGAATTATGCCATTTGCTGATGACTGTCATTAGACGATTTTTAGACGTTTTAAACGAAATTGATCCATATTAAACGAAATAGGTAGGGTAAAACGAAATCGCTGTTTCAGGTAACTAATTAATTTCCTTTAATAACAGTTTGTTACGAAAATTATCGATTTGAGGGTCAGGCGCCTTGGGAGCAGGAGGCCGTAGGTTCGAATCCTACCGCCCCGACCATTGATTACAAGCACTTATAGCTTTTTGCTGTAGGTGCTTTTTTCGTTCTGGGGGCAGTCGATGCAGGGAAAACACTTTTGCAGCTTGGGTAGACAGCTGAGAATCCCTGGTTTGCGTTATTTTCAAATAACGCTTTATTTGTCTTGTTCACAACCGATTTATAATGGGTTATGCTAAGAAGTATGCTTAATCCGGAAGAGACATTTTTCGTGTCGATATTGTTGGTGAGCAGATCTTTGGCTTAGCCCTGGTTTTTTTTAGGTGGGGTGTTAGGTGTTCTTCTAGTGAATAGTTACTAGAACTATTCTGACACATAGGGGACACTCTCCGCACTAGCCGAGCCAAACTTTCTAGTGAGATTTTCTGGAAGAATCAATAAAATATAATGCTCCATTTGCACCTCGTTTTCTGGAGGTGAATTTGATTTTAAAAAGGTTTTAGAATGCTCCTGGTGGGGCGTGTTTTTAGGTCTGATCACGCAGTAACTTTACAGGAAACACCTTTCGTTGGAGCAAGTGACAAGACTGATTACCTTCGTCCTGGCAATGTTAACTTCAATGACAAGTTTCTGAAATTACCTTCTCTTTGGTAATCTCTACCTTCAAATTGCTCAATTCCTAAGCTATTTCATCAGTATAATCAGTTTTACCCTCTATAGGAAGAAGGTGAATTGAGGATTTGCTTCAATTGTTTAGGCTGCCAACACAAACCTCCGGTGCTCTAATATTACGGGGGGCGTGACAACTCAAGTAGTATCAGTTTTGATAACTGCAAGCTGGTGAGATAGTTCCTGTCGTTCATTTAAAACTCCCCCAGGCTGAATTCAGTGTCATCAAGGTTTTAAGGAACAAGGTCTCTTTTAAGTGCGTTGTGGTTTGGTTCAGTAGATTCTATTTCTCAGAATCACCAGCCATACCCGAGAGGAACGCAAGAACATTCTTGCCCAGCACGTTGTGGTTATACCCGCCTT
>JAAELB010000755.1 GCA_024227155.1 Desulfobulbaceae bacterium | reverse complement strand
ATCAGTCGCGATATCCAAAAAGCTATTAATAGCTGGGAACAAACAAATGTAAAAACTATTGGGTATGCTGAATTAGAAGATTTCCTAATGGCCATGGATGTATCAAATAAGACCAGGGCCAACGCCAGATCCGCGCTGCATAGTCTTTTCAAGTGGATATGTAAAAGAGAACAAATTAAAATGCCGGAATTCCCAGTAATAAAATTTGAACTCGGTTGGAGAAATATAATTGATATAGAGCTTCAACAATCAATAATAGACACTGCTGTCCAAAATAAAAAAAGTTAGCGATTCGCCGTTTGTAAAATCAGTCGGTTAAGCACCGAAATCGTTGGATCACAGAATCAGGTTGTTTTTTTAGCATGTGCTGTCCAAAAGGCCTGAAAGGTAACGGATTTTGGACAAGCCCCGGTGATACCGGTAAAACATCAAAGGGGTTGTCAACCCAATCCCATAAATTACGATAGCTAAACAGATTCCAGCGTAAAAAAGCGACCAGGTTCGATAGCGACCATTTGAACTTGGATTTAAATTGAAGGTACTTGATCAGCAGCATGGCTATTAATGCTGTCCAAATCTGAATATAGAGAGCATTTTCACTGGTACCGACAAAAGTCTTTACTTTCAGGTTCTGTTTCAAGGCTTTGAAAAACAACTCTATCTGCCACCGGTCCTTATAAATGGCTGATATGGTGGTCGCCCCAAACTTGAGATGGTTAGTCAGCAGGACAATTTCCCGATTATTCACTTTGTCCCAGACAACGACTTTCCGAAGAATGTGGGGGCAATCTTTATGAGCATAATAGCCTGTAAACTGGATCAGGTCGTCAGACAATATATTGCGGTTTTTCGGAACGGGCCGTTTTTCTAAGGTGATATAATCAGCATTGGCTTTCAATCTGGTTACGAAATAGATGCTATTTTCAGTCCAGTAAGCAAACAGCTTGTAATCGATATATCCGCGGTCAACGGCAATAATGGAGCCGGATGCAAGCGAGATTTTACGAGCTACAGTCACATCGCCCTTTTTCCCGTCTGAGATATAGGCAAATGTGGGCAGGTAACCATCGTGGTCTAATAGCAGGTGAAGTTTAACGGCACCTTTGGTTCTACGATACTTAGCCCAGGGAAAAAGTGACAGGCACAGCGATATCGTTGAACTGTCCAGGGAAAGCAACTTGTTTTTAAACCTGAACTTGTGATGGCCTGGTGCGGCCTGCCGGCAAACGGTCAGTGTCTGGTAAAATAGATCGCGGAACATCTGCCAGGGCCGGTTGGCGTTGGCATATGAAAGTGTTGATTTGTTCGGAGCTTTTACCATACCCAGATGCCTTAACTTGCCCATGCAACATGCCAGTCCGCCGCAGATTTCTCTGAGGCTTTTGGCTTGCGCCAACTGGCAAAATAGCATGGCAACAAAATGGTCCCATGACCCGAAACCTTTTGAATAGCGTTCTGATTTATGCCTGAAAACCAGTTCATAAAATTTTTGCCGATCAAACAAGGCTACCAGTTGACTGAACAGGCTTGCGTGACGTACCATGAGGCGTCCTCCTTGGTTTTTTGGGAAGTTGTTTTTCTTGGTCGAAATACAATCTCCCACAAGGAGGATATTTTTTTCAATGATTCATTATTAACCCGCTGTTAAAATCCGTTTTTGGACAAGAGTGGTTGCGTTTACTGTGTCATTCAATTCAAGCCAATCAAATACGGCCTTGGACACCTCAACATATTTTATTAACTTTTCGGGCCTTGGTGGTCTGGGAGGTAAAAGATCAGCTCTATATTGTTCATCTAATGCTATTGGTAAAAATGGATCATAATCAGATACACTATCTTTTGAGATAATGTAAAAATTAACATCATGAAATAGATACCTTGTCCTGGCTAAAGCTTGTCGATGTTCTGAATGCCTATATGCCTTTGCCATTTCACCTATAATGGCGAATTCATCATTGTAGGTGCGGACTGAGTTAGTGTTTTTCCATTTCCACAGATTGTTTTCTGTTAATGTAATATCTTTATCTAAATTTATTGGATCAACGAATTCAAGTGCCATCGCTATTTCTACTGAATCTGATGGCATAAAGCTTCCAAGCATAATTCCTAAATCACAGTCTTTGGCATCGTTTATGCCTCGTATATTGCCGAAATAACCTGTAACAAATTGTCTATTCGGAAATTGATCTACAAAGTAATCTTTTAAATAGGCTTTCAATATCGCATTGGTTGTAAGGATAAATATCCGTTTATCAATTGGGGTATTTTCAACAATTGATTTTACAAAAGCCTGAACATTAGGCTTATCCCTTTCAATCCATTTCTCTGGCAGATCAGAATTTGTATTTTGGTTTACATTAACATGCCAAGGGTATTTTATATCAATCCTCATCTTTTCGAGTTTGACACCAGTTAACTTGTTTGCCAAAAAATTTTCATCAAGCATTGTACCATCAAAAAAGGAGCTATAATCAAAAGTTGTGTATGAGGAATTAGGTGGTGTATCCTCCGAGTGATTGTTTCGCGGCAATTACTCGGCATT
>JAAELB010000754.1 GCA_024227155.1 Desulfobulbaceae bacterium | reverse complement strand
CATCATAACTTTAGCATGTATTAGCTAATAACTCCCATACTTCACAATTTGTTGTTGTCAACATACATGAGAATTTCTGAAAAGTATTGTGCTATTATCTTTAACAAAAACAAACTTATGAGGTTTTTTGATCATGTACCCATAGACTTACTTTGTGCATCTAAAATCATAAACAATTACATCTTTGATAAAACCACTGGCAGGATGTTACACAGCCTGTTTCTTTGGTATCTTTTACAAACAATATGGCTTGGTATCATATACTTGTTACCAATGCATACAAAAGGTGACATGCCATATCCATGTCAACTTTGTGGAAAGTATTAAACAGTGAGTTTAAAGTTGTCGCTGGTTTTCAATTCATACATTCATACACATTAATCAGAAACAGAATTAGAGACTGGACTATTCTGTCATTTTGACATAATAAATGGCATCTGCTCCAAACACATTAATAAATCTAACTGAATGTATCAAACTGAATGCATTGCACATTGTATAATGTGAAATTAAAGGTTTCTTAACCACCCATATAGGCATTTATGGCACATGCAATTATGAAAGTACAATGTTTCTACAAAAAGGCATATGAAAGGCTATATACTGTACTTATTTTAATAGAAGCATGAGCCCTAAAAGAAGCACAGAGGCCACCGTTTCCCTTAAAAGATAATCATTCTCAGAAAGTGCCTTTGAAATGCTAAATGCATACAGATTTGTGCATGGATTGTTGTAATTCTTCCAGGGATATT
>JAAELB010000753.1 GCA_024227155.1 Desulfobulbaceae bacterium | reverse complement strand
TTGTCTGGACGGTTTGTACAGACGTGTCTGTGGTAGAGGGAGCGGTTCTTCCATTTCATTATGTTGTGGGAATAAGAGTGTGTTTTCCCTTGTACCAGCGCCTGCAAATTTAGAAGGTTGTAAATTCACATCAATACATTGAGCCTTGGGGCGCAGCCTAACATTTTGCCAACAAATCTGGGGGTCAACTAGACGAACTTTATTTCTGTTAACTTTCAAAGTCTTACCAGTGGGTACATGCAATAAGGTAATAACTTTACAAAAAACATGTGTTATTATATAATGGTGGTCCCATAAAGCCGTTAATTTCGAAAGTTTCTGTCCCCTCAATAAAACCTGATCACCTGGCACCAATTTATTTGCATTGGATTTCCTCTGTAAACGTTCCCTATTGTATCTACGACTATCATAAGTGTTCCTTGCTGCTTCTTGCATAACCTCACTCTGTAACCTCAATCTATCTGACCAGGTTGGGTTTACCTGACCATTTAGCATCCTTCCAATATTATGACGAGCCGGTCGGCAGTATGTCAGTAGGAAGGGGGAAAAGCCTGTAGACTGGGAAACATTGCATCTTATTGCGCCTAGTGCAGTGCCTAGTTCATCTTCCCAGGCTGATCTGTTACCATTCACAAGTTTATTCAACATGTGTTTGATTGTGGCGTTCATTTTCTCAATTTTGCCGTTACAGCTAGGGTTATAAGCAGTGGTTCTCATGTGTTTTATGCCATTCACATCTAAATACTGTCTGAAAGCTTCACTGACTATTTATGCTAGTCAGTTGATTTTGCATTGAATTAAAATTGTACAGGTTATCGACCTCCATAGGTTCGTCGA
>JAAELB010000752.1 GCA_024227155.1 Desulfobulbaceae bacterium | reverse complement strand
GCTTGTCCTGTTGGAATAGATATAAGAGAGTACATAAGATGTATAAGAACAGGCGATCACAAAGCAGCTGTTCAGAAGATAAAAGAGAGAAATCCTTTTCCTACAGTTATAGGAAGAATATGCCCTGAATTTTGTGAGATTGAATGCCGAAGGCAACTTATTGATGAGCCTGTTGCCATTAATGGTTTAAAACGTTTTGCCTGTGATTTTGAAAAAGAAAGTGGAGATAGAGTTTTGCCATACAAGGCTCCTGAGACAGACAAAAGAATTGCAATAGTTGGTGGTGGGGTTGAAGGACTTTCTGCTGCATATTTTAGTGCAAGGCTGGGTCATGACCTGACTGTTCTGGAAGCAACTAATCGCCTAGGCGGTCTTTTACGTGTTGCAATACCTGAAGAGAGATTGCCTCAGGCAGTTTTGAATTATGATATTGATGGGATTTTGGATATAGGTGTTAAAGTTAAAAGTGAGTGTAAGGCAGGCAAAGATTTTACGATACCTGGATTACTTAAAGAAGGGTTCGAAGCAGTC
>JAAELB010000751.1 GCA_024227155.1 Desulfobulbaceae bacterium | reverse complement strand
TACTGCTTGATGCATGTCATTCCGGGAGTATTGTCAATGAAACTATTGTCCCTAATGAAGATCTCGCTCAAGAATTTTTTAATGCAAAAAAAGTGGGAGTCATTGTTTTCTCCGCCTCAAAAGGGGGGCAGTCCTCCTTGGAACGCCCGGACTTTGGAGGCGGCTTTGGCCTTTTTACCTTTGCAGTGACCGAAGCATTGGGGAACAAATCACAAGAGACGGATACCGACCGCAGCGGATATGTTGAGTTTCAAGAAATGGTGCAATATGTCAGCGAATTTGTTAATGAGACCAGCACTGGCCTGCAAACACCTTGGTTAACAAGAAAAGAGATGATTGGAGATTTTGCCCTTTCCAAGGTTCACTGATTTCGGAGGTATATGGTGAAAAAAACATTTGCTATAAGTCTATTTAGCCTTGCTTCTATCTTTCTTTTCCCTTGTACGGTGATGGCCAACGACTTAATTTTCCCGAAAACCGAGGCCGAGGTAATTAATGCCTTGAAAATGGAAGATAAAACGGTAGAGTTCCAGGGGGTTACCTACCAGTCTGAGTCTCACAAAATATATAAAATTATTAACGGCAAGCGGTATAGGGTCCGTG
>JAAELB010000750.1 GCA_024227155.1 Desulfobulbaceae bacterium | reverse complement strand
GATGAAATTACCATGATTGGTTGATAGCCCTGGACATAAAAATAACCAATGGCGGTGGGACGCTAAAACGAGTGATGATACCGGCGTAAACACTGCCCCGATCTTTTATTTTTTAATGGATTAGCGAATGGGGGCTAACGCCCTAATTTGGCGGCACAAACCGTGGGCTATACTGCGAAGCAGAGCCCGCGTGTTTGTGTCCCCAACATTTGTTTGTTAGGCATTTTAAGGGCCCCAGTAGTCGAAATAATAAATTGTGCCAGCTCTGACATCAACGCCCATCCAGGTACCACACTCAATTGAGACTTCACCTGGTTCAATCTGGCCTTTTTCATTTAGACTATGAGGCCAATGTTTACCATTCACTATCAGAGGGCCGCAATTCCCTCCATTGTCATCTTCAATTACGAGATATGTTTTCCCATCAGGTGAATCTTTATAACGACCTCTTAGCTCATAAAACGCGTCAGGATCTTTATTTAGCCACTGGGGGATTGCAAATACTGATATGTAAATAATTGAAAGTGACAACAATATCAATAAAGTAATTATAAATTTCTTCAACATCTGATTTGATGCCTAACGCCTAGCACACGTGCAATAGCGAAGGGCCACTTTTTTGCGCTCTTTGCAAAAAAGGGGAACTGCGCGTAATTGTCCCGTGCTGCGCTTTGTTAGCCCCAACACTGAACGTTCGCAGCTTTGCTGCCCTGTACCAAGATGTTTGCATTACCTATTGCCCTTCCCTGATTTGCATTTACCTTAAACAACCACCAGAAAAACAACAACTGATT
>JAAELB010000749.1 GCA_024227155.1 Desulfobulbaceae bacterium | reverse complement strand
GGCGACACTTTATAATTTGGAAAATATTTCTTACAGCTTCCGTAAAATGCATTTAACGCAATTCTAACTGGTACTACGCGCCTTAAATGGACACATTTTTGATTGAGGAACCTACCTGGGTAATCCTAGGCTGAAATAAGCCATCTTCGTGATGACCATCTTTTTGTATTTCTCGACAGGTCCGGACCTGCGTAACTTTCCGCTAAATTTTGCATCTTTTGTAGTCATAAAATTTGGCTTGGAATCACCTGGAATGAAAGTAGGGAGGCTCAATGAGTATAGTCTGAGATTATATGACGGAGGTTGGCGACACTTTATAATTTGGAAAATATTTCTTACAGCTTCCGTAAAATGCATCTAACGCAATTCTAACTGGTACTACATGCCTTAAATGGCCACATTTTTGAATGAGGAAACTACCTGGTTAATCCTAGGTTGAAATAAGCCATCTTCATTATGACCATCTTTTTGCGGTTCTCAACAGGTCCGGACCTGCGGAACTTTCCGCTAAATTTCGCATAATTTGTGGTCC
>JAAELB010000748.1 GCA_024227155.1 Desulfobulbaceae bacterium | reverse complement strand
TGAGAACGTTATGTTTTGATTTGATTTCTAATACAGAGTCTCGAGGGACAAACCCGCGACTTGCCTGACCGTTTTCGGTGTGGGTGGAAACGTTGTGTTTTGTTTTTCTTTTCCCGCCCTTGTCGACGTCACATGTTTCTGGATGTCGAGCACCGGTGAAGCTGGTCAAGTCATCATCTGCGGGGTTCTCCCTCGTGGCTCCAAGTGGGTCACGACCGCTGCCCTGTGAATTAGCAAATTTTACATAAATATCATTGTTCTCACCAGCATTAAATACATTTCTACTACCACAAGCTTTTATCCCATTTTTACGTTTTTCAATGAAACTTTTAGCCCAAAATACTCTAGTTTTTACAACAATATTTTTATCATTAGAATGATTTACATTATAATTGTTTTTGTTTACGCTGGGTATTACAGTTTCAACGGTACTCCCCTTTTTCAGTCAATTTTTGTCTTCATTTTTCGGCTGGTTGTTCCTTGGGAATCTGGGTGGTCCGTTCAATTTATAACAGGCCTGCTTTGCATGATGACACTCCCTGTCGAAATTCTCATAACAATGAGCACAAATATGTTTGAGGCTATCATGATCCCGTCTCCATGAGCAATTCCCTTTGTTGAAGTCTTGACAAGGATATACTGTAATCTTCTGCTGGATATGTGGAAATATATACTTTTGCCTAAGAATGTTAATTTCAGTATAATTGTCCCACGTAAGCCAGCCTCTCTCGATGTGCTTTAAGATCAGTGAATGGAAGGCTCTGATCCTTTCCCAGTCGTTCGGCATCTCCTTGAAATCATCCATCAATGTTTCCAAATGTTTATGCATGTGACATCTAATATTTTCATTGTCGGGCTCGTTCATCTGCTTCATATACGCGAAGATGAATTGGGGGATTGAAAGCTTGTCATAGTCGGCACCTTTTATGACGTGCGCATCGTGCACTCTAAGGTGTGGCCACGGTACGCTGTGGACGATGTCATTTTCCGCCCGTAATTCGTGTCCACTCTTCATTTTTTTACCTGTTTGCTTTTCTCCATCCTCGTCTGTTGTGTCTATTAATCTGGTATTGGAAACTCCCAGGATACTTGCCATCTTCTCCCTCAGATCCGTGTCACTCATTGCGCGGTCTTCTAGTTGCCTTTTATTCGAATCTAATTGGGACTGTATTTCTGACGTGGCGGTTGGTTGATATGCTCTATTATTTTCTAATTCAGTCACTTTCTGGGTCAAAGCTGTAACCGCTGCGGTTAACTGTGAAATCTCATTACTGAAGACGGTCGGGGGTGTTTGTTTTACAGGAGAAGGGGTTCGAGGCTTTTGTTTACTCACTGTTGGTTGGGGTACTGTCCTTTGCTGTAGCAGTGCTTGAGCCAGCATTTGATTCTGTGCCAGTAAAGCCTTAATGATGTCGTCGTTTGACGCAATGGGCGTCGGCTTTGTCGATGCAAATGGCGGCGTTTTCAGTGGTGATTCCTCGATATTAAATCCTTCATCCTTTACTTTGTTCGTGTCGTCTCCAACATTCAAACCGTTACCTTCTGGCTCCCGTGACTCTTTGTTGTCCTTTTCTCCGCTTTCGTCGGCCATCTTCGTGCACAGCTTCCCCGTCGGCGCCTCGTGTCTGCTGTTGCACTTTGGGCATAGGTTAAAACCGCCCATACTATTTACTGTGACCTATTTCTAAAAGTGGTGCGTAGTGCAGATTAAAATAACATTAAAAGAATGACTAGAATAAGTAACATGAAACGCGTAAACTTGCTCGGCTTTTAGTCCATATAATAAGTCCTATCCAACGCGTAACTAGTCTGAACAAATTTAACTTTTACTAACTGCACTCGAGCTGCCCAAGATTCCAAATGCCGGAGAAGACACGCCACGCTTGAAACCGGCCGGGTATCACGTGAACAGTGGTTCAACTTGGCTTAGCGTGGAGCGCCCTCTCACGGTGAAAGGTA
>JAAELB010000747.1 GCA_024227155.1 Desulfobulbaceae bacterium | reverse complement strand
TGTCGATCCCCCCTCATTTTTCGTTTATCATGTTAATCAGCGTGCAATAATGACCCCTTTATAAGAAAAACAGCGTCGAAAATTGACCCCCCTGATATAGGATCTTCATGAAATCAATCATGGAGGTCAGGAGGATGTTAATAGTGGAAACGATAGCGAAAATTCGACGGTATTATTTTGTAGAGGGCCGGAGTATCAAAAAGATAAGCAAAGATCTGAACATTTCACGAAACACAGTCCGTAAAGTCATCCGCAGCGGCAAAACCAGGCATGAATATTCAAGAGAAAAGCAACCATATCCGAAGTTGGGTGGTTATCTTGAGTTTTTAGAAGATTATTTACAAAAAGACTGGATGATACCCAAAAAGAGAAGGATAACAGCAAGACGTCTGCATGAGCTTTTGTACGAACAAGGGTATCAGGGAGCTTACGACAGTATCCAACGGTACGTCCGTCAATGGAGGCATGATAAAAACAAAATTAAATCTGGTGTATTTATTCCATTATATTTTCCTCCAGGGGATGCCTACCAGTTTGACTGGAGCCACGAAACAGTTGTCATTGCAGGAGAAATCAGAAAAATCAAAGCAGCCCATTTTAGGTTAAGCCACAGCCGTAAATTCTTTGTCAGAGCATACTATAGAGAAACCCAGGAGATGCTTCTGGATGCCCATAATAAAGCATTTGAATGTTTTGATGGAACCTGTAAACGAGGTATTTACGACAATATGTCAACAGCAGTCACCACCATTTTAAAAGGGAAAGAAAGAGAATACAATCAGCGGTTCATTCAAATGTGCAGCCACTATTTGGTAAAGCCGGTAGCCTGTACACCCGGTGCCGGTTGGGAAAAAGGCCAGATAGAAAAACAGGTTCAAGATGTCAGGAAGTGGATCTTTACCCCCAGGCTAAGGTTTACAAGTTTAGAAGAGTTGAATGAATGGCTGTCTGACAGGTGCCATGAAATATGCAGAACCAGACAACACCCGATATACAAAAATAAGACCATCCAGGAAGTATTTGAAGAAGAACAAAAATTATTGATCCCAGTCAAAAAACCATTTGAGGGTTATATTGATAAAGAATGCACGGTCTCCAGCACAAGTCTAATAAGATATGACCGGAACCATTACAGCGTTCCGTGTAAATCTGCCGGCAAAACAGCAACTGTAAGAGCCAAGGCAGACCAGATTATTATTATCAAAAACGGTAAACAGATTGCCAGCCATGCCCGGAATTTTGAACGGGGGAAAACTGTTTATAATCCATGGCATTACCTGGATGTCCTGCAACGTAAACCTGGTGCCTTAAGGAACGGTGCACCATTCCAGGATTGGAACCTGCCATCCGGGATTAAGCGGGTACAAGCCCATTTGACTCCTCTGCCAGGCGGAGACCGCAAGTTTGTTGATATTTTGTTCGCAGCAAGGCTTCACGGCGTTAAATTGACAAACAAAGCATGCCTGAAGGCACTATCACAAGGTGTTTTTCAAAGTGAGGTTATCTTAAATATCCTTGCACGTGAACTTGACGGACCCAAGATCAGGCCGGTAAACCCACCGGTCTGTTTACAATTAAAACAAGAGCCTTTAGCTGATTGCTCCAGATATGATCACCTTCGAAAAGGGGGTGCAGTATGCAGCGCCACGAACTGATTGAAACCATGCGAACACTAAAACTTTTTGGAATGGTCAACGCGTTTGATGAAATTGTTACCCAGGGTGTAAGAAAAAAGCATACAGTACAGGAAATACTCAACGGCTTGTGTAAAGCAGAAGCATCAGAACGGAAGATCAGATCCATACGCTACCAGATGAGGATTGCCAAGTTTCCTGTTTTAAAGGATCTTGATACCTTTTCTTTTGACAACATACCAGTAGAAGAAATGGTAATAAGACAATTGTATGAAGGCTCTTTTTTATCAGAAACCCGGAACATCATTTTTGTAGGTGGAACCGGTACAGGGAAGACCCATCTATCAATAGCCATAGCCGCCCAATGTATCCGTCAGGGAAAAAGAGGCAGATTTTTTAGCGTCATCGACCTGGTTAACCAGCTCGAAACAGAAAAGCATTTGGACAAATCCGGCGCCCTTGCCAACCGGTTGGCAAATGTAGACTTCGTCATTCTTGATGA
>JAAELB010000746.1 GCA_024227155.1 Desulfobulbaceae bacterium | reverse complement strand
CTTACAGTCAATCGTCACGGTCACACTGGCCTGGTCATCTTCTAACGGATCATTATTATTTGGGATAGAATCAATGTCATCTATATCGCATGCCGTCACTTCTGCCGTATTGGTGGGGTTGCCCACTTTTATGCCGGTAACTGTAATGTTGAGCGAGACGGAACCACCACTGGCGATGCTGCCTATCGTCCAAATCCCGGTGGCAGGCACATAGTTCCCGCCAGAGTCGTCGCTCACATAGGTGATGAATTCTGTAGACAGTGTATCGGTGACTTGTACGCCAGTTGCAGTTGCAGGCCCGCCATTGGTCACGGTGATGGTGAAAACGAGCTGCTCATCGACATAAATGCTGGATTCATTGCTTGTTTTAGTGAGTGATAAATCGGCTTCACTTATCGTCAAAGTCGCACTATGCTGTTCATCAATACATACATTATCTGGGTGGGTGATGACTAAGTTATATACTTTCCCGCCTAAACCTGTTACGTCTGAAATACTTAAAGTATCTGAATCTGTACCGCTATAAACTCCAGCATCAGATAAATCT
>JAAELB010000745.1 GCA_024227155.1 Desulfobulbaceae bacterium | reverse complement strand
GGGACGCCAAGAAATCGCCGCCATCGACATCGACCTGGGCAGGCCAGCCAAGGAAACGGCCCATCTCGGCCTCGTTGTTCCCCAGCCATCTGACTGCCTCAACCTCGACAGGTTTCTTGCGGTAGACAGCCATCACACATCTCCTTGGTCTTGTGGGCGGATCGCCGCTACGGCCAGGCCGTCCAACAGCTCAGCGAAGCCGATCGCTTCAGAGGTCGACATCCACGTGATGTCCGTTTCGTTGGTGCCCTTGAAGACCCCGATCGGCGTCGGGTCTTCGTCGGATCCCTTGTCGACAACAATCGAGATCGGCTCACCGTCATCGAAGACGGTTTCGTACACAACCCTTCTTAGCGGCATCACACTTCTCCTTGTCGGGTCTCTGAGACGTGGGCCGGTTCCCAGACCCCGCATCGTTCGCACATCAGCTCAACGAACTCACCGAGGGTCAGACCGCGTTCGACGGCCCCTTCTCTCAGTGCCTGGTGTGCTGATGGCAGCATCCGTACCTGCACCTGTTTACGTTCCATCGTTCTCTCCTGCCAGTTCGAGGATGTAGTCGGCGATATCCATGACCGACGGGTTGACAGCAGCGATGGAGGTTCGGTGCACCCACTCGGCAGCCCTCAGCACATCCTCTGGCACGCCGGGGTTTCTTGCGGTATCACCGGTCCATCGGACCAGCACGAACACCCTCCCCCGCGGTGCACCCAGTGGCTCGACTTGTGGTGTCCGCCGCGCCTCAAACCCGGGGGGCAGCCCACCGATCCCGTCGGTGGACACCCACTCGTCGAACCTCCACTTGTCGTGATCTCCGTCGCATTTCACCCACCTCCCCGGGTTGTCGCGGGCCATCTCGAGTGCAGGGGTTTTCCATGACTCGTCGTGGTCGACGAACTCTTCAACTAGTTCAGGCATCGG
>JAAELB010000744.1 GCA_024227155.1 Desulfobulbaceae bacterium | reverse complement strand
TCCGTTATTTCCTTCTTTCGTTAATGTTCCCGAGGCTGATAAGCTACCATCTCCCATTTTAATAAATGTGTAACCAGGAATGTCTAATTGCGTAGTACTGTAAGTACCATTAACATTAGCGCTATTTGGATAAGTAACCTCACCTTGAGCAATTTGATTACCTTTTGTATCAACATACTTAACATCAACTGTCGCTGCTTGCTTAAAATCAAAACTTGTTATTTTAAACTGCTGCAAATTCTTAGCTCCACCAGTTGAAGCACTGATAATCATCGCCATTTCTTGATAAGAACTATCAACTTCTTTTGTCCAGGTTAAAACATTGCCACTTGCTTCAGTATAGTTAATAGTTAATAACCTGCTATGAGCATCATAGCTAACGACGAAATTATGAAAATTTCCATCTAAATTATCGGAACTTAAATCTTTCACAGAAGACATATCTGTTGTTGCCCACCATCTTTGGTAAGGTTTTTCATCTGTAGCTTTAATCTCTTCACTGTCAGTAGTTACAAAGGCTCCAAACTGTGGGTTGCTTGGGTCTTGAGACCATCCAAAGCCGTTCGAATCAGTTGAACTAACCTGTGCGCCCGGAACAGTTGCTTGCGGAGTAAAATTGTCATTATGCCAAGTATCCAACTTAAATCCAATTGCATCTTGTAGACCGGCAATCCCTAAATTCCCGCCGGCATTTCCAACATCTGTTGTATTACCATTATGAAAAGCAAACCCAATACCATCAGCTCCGCCCTGAGAGGAAGTTTTGTTTCCTATATTAACTTGTCCAGTTAATGTAAAACTACTATTCATGTCAATTTTACTCTTGAGAGAGAAATTTCCAACTTTATCATTTTCATCTGGTGTAATAGTCACAATTCCTGTTGCAGCATCATAGGTTGTTGAACCATTCAATGTAAAGTAATCTAGGAAATTTTCTTTGGTTACATGTGACATTCCTGCTGCACTTGACTGTGCTGTTGCACTGCTGCTTGCTGCACTTGACTGTGCTGTTGCACTGCTACTACTTGCACCAGTCGTTTCAGCCTCCACTGCACTGCTATTACTTGCACTGGTCGTTTCAGCATTTACTGCACTGCTGTTATTTGCAC
>JAAELB010000743.1 GCA_024227155.1 Desulfobulbaceae bacterium | reverse complement strand
TGTGTATTGGTTGTTGGATGCCAAATCTATTCCCTCTGAAGGATTTGTGGTGGTTGTAACCTTAAACCCCTCTTCGGTAAAGATTCGCTGGCAGGACGTGAGCACCGCAGTGTCATCATCAATAGTTTCCAGAATGCGCACGCAACTTTGGACGACAATTGTATCGTCATCAACTATCAATATTTTCATGACCTGTCTCCTTACGCTAGGTTTGATAATCTGCAGGAGGGCCATTTACTCGACGGGGCATCCAGATAGTGAATATTGTGCCCTCACCCGTTTGGGACCAAACTTTGATTGTTCCTCCGTGACGTTCAATGATTCCAGCTGTAACAGCCAGCCCAAGTCCGGTACCTTTCCCGACTTCTTTTGTGGTAAAAAATGGATCGAAGAGTTGATCGAGATCTTCTTCAGAAATCCCGGTTCCGCTATCAGAAATTTTAATCTCCACTCCAGCTTCCCCTTCTTGATCCACATTCAACGTCTGGATATCGATGAAACCGCCGGCGGGTGTTGCATCCAGTGCATTGATAATCATATTAATGAGCACACTTTGGAACTGGTTCCGATCAAGGGTGAGTGTGGGTAAATTGTCTTTCCCTTGAAAAGAGAGATTGACGTCTTTAATGAGAGCTTGATTTTTTATCAGGCCGACACTGTCTTCAATAAGGCTGTTTATATCAGTAGACTCAGGTTTAAGTACTGTTTGCCTTGAGAAATCCAGAAGACTCTTGACGATTTTTCTAACGCGCTCGGTTTGTGTTTTGACTATTTCCAGGTCTGTTAAAACCTCATCTGGCAGATCTTTTCTTCTTAGGATCAGATGGGTAAAAGTTAAAACAGCAGTGAGAGGATTATTGATCTCGTGGGCGACACCAGCTGCCAGTTTTCCAACACTCGCCTGTTTTTCAGATTGGAGCAGTCGGGTTTCGTGTTCGTCTTTATGGCGTTGTTCTTTTTCTTTTAGGGCCTCAGCCATTTTGAGGAACTTCTTTTGCAGCTGGCCAATGTCGTCTTTGGATATTGGTCCGATATCCGGAGAAAAGTTGCCGCCAGAAATCTCTGTACTGGCCCGAATGAGATGGGTTACCGGTTGCATTATTCTGCCGGTAAAGAGCCTGCCTAAGATAATGGCAATGAGCACCCCTACCAAACTTATACTCGCAAAGAGTGCGAAACCCTTTTTACGGATATCCAGGTATTGAGCTTCCAATATTCCGACATACAACATCCCGACTCGCTGGCCAAAGATATCAGCTATTGGTTCATAAGCTGCTATATACCAGTCACTTAACACCCGTGCCCGGTCTGTCCATTTTTCACCTTCTCCAAGAACATGCAGAGTAACTTCATCAGAGGCAAGCGTCCCCAATGCTCTTTCCCCGAGGGAGTCTTTGACGCTGGTTGCTATTCTGACATCGTTATGAAAGATTGTCGCTGTACCAACATTGCGCCCTTTGTATCTTTCATTCTTAAAGACTGTTTCCCCTATTTTGTCGACGATGCTGATGTCTTCATTGAGTAAAAAACCACCATACAGGATGCCCGTAACTGTGTTGTCTGAAAAGATTGGAAGCGCCACCCCAATTGCCATTGTCGCTGACTCGGCTCGGGTAGCAAGTGAAGAATTTTCAAACAGCAACTGTTCTTTAGTTAAAACGATGGTACCTGCGATAAGTTGATGATTATCGATCACATTTTCAATCAGTGGATTCTTACTTTTATGTCCGATATTTCCATTACTATCTTGACTGAATTGGTACAGGAGATGTCCACTGCCGTCGGTCATTCCAAGAAAATCAAGTTGCAGCTGCTCGGCGAGTTGGCTAATTGCTTTTGCAGTAGGTAAAATATTGCTGGAGTCGTCCTGTTCATGTTCCGGTATAGAACCGGTAATATCGAGCGCCAAACGGATTGCGTTGATCCTGTCATCATATATGACTCTTGCGACGTTGAGATCCTGTTGGATACGACGATTAGCCTCATTGATGACGGAGCGAAACAGCATATTGCCCCCGACGAGAACTGAAATTAAGCAAACAAAGAGGGAAACGACAATGAGGCTGGCGATCAGTTTGAACCTGATCGAATGAATTTTTTCTCGATAATGGAGCATGATAATTTATTTAATTCTTCAAGCAGTATTCTTTGATTGTGCTGGTTCTCAGGCGTTGCTGTTTCAATAAAGTAATAGCAATTTATCCAAGAGCACTGTTTGGATAAAAAAACATCTCGTCTTTTGTGTGTTCAACTCAGATAGTGTGCAACGGTGGAATAGGACCAAGAATATCACTATGGAACAGCAAAGATAAACATGAGAAGGACAATACGAGCATCATTTTACCGTTTTTTTATACTGTTGTAAAGATATGTGGTCATGAAAAGCAAGGAGATTTATTGGATAAGGTAAACTACCGCCAACTTGTCATCAGGGTATGTCTTTCCCGCACCAATCCAATAATTTGCGAGCTGATCTGTAGTTGAACTCTCCAGTCCGTAGGGTGCGCAATGCGCACCCTACCTGGCCTAGGCCTGACAAGTTAAATTAGGCAGTTTTGATAAGAGCTGGAATATCGCCCCCAATTCCCTAACCTAATCGTAATAATTTCTTATATTCTTCGTGTTTTTAAAAGAGTTTATTCTTCTTGTGTTTTCTCCTCTTAATCTGCTAAATATGCCCTAGCTCTAGAACTTTCAATCAATTTACGAATTGGTTGAAAGTAATTTGGCAGTTCTCAACTATATTTGTATCCGCAATTTACTGCAGGAGTATAAGAACCATGGAGATCAGTGCTGCCACCAAGGATATGATTGAACAGCTTGATGAATTGGTGCAGGTAGGATTCAGTGGCCGCGAACAAAAAAAAGTATCTGAAAATGATTGCTGGCGTAAGGCGGAGCGAACACAATATTGACAGCATATTATTTAGAGCCCAAAAAGCCCTTTTTGAAAACGAAAAAGGCATGAATCCTATCTCTATAATATTCTGGTATCAACTCACCGACCTGCTTGGAAGAATTTCAGATCAAGCGGAAAATGTCGGTGACCGACTGCTGCTCTTGATCTCAAAATAACACGGGAATAACAATGGAAATTATTGCAACCTACGGAACGGTTTTTACTATTCTCGCTATTATTTTTGGCCTCTATATGACGTGGGGGATTGGAGCTAACGATCTTGCCAATGCGATGGGAACTTCAGTTGGATCTGGAGCAGTTACGATCCGTCAGGCTATCTGTATTGCAATCATCTTTGAATTTTCTGGAGCTGTGCTGGCTGGAGGACATGTTACCAGTACCATTCGGAAAGGAATCATAGACCCAAGTAGTATTGTCAATAACCCTGAGATTCTGGTTTATGGTATGCTTGCAGCCCTGCTTGCAACTGCATTCTGGCTGATGATAGCCTCGTGGAAAGGCTGGCCGGTATCCACGACCCATTCGATCATCGGAGCTCTGATTGGCTTTGCCATCGTTGGCATTGGCCCAGATGCCGTGAAATGGGGCAAGGTGGGTAGTGTAGTAGCTAGTTGGGTGGTAAGCCCAGTAATTGGCGGGACTGTTTCTTATTTGCTAGTTATGAGCACACGGCTGCTTATATTCAATACCGATAACCCTCTTAAGAATGCCAAACGCTATGCCCCTTTCTATGTCTTCCTGGTTGGCTTCATTATCTCACTGGTCACCATATTTAAAGGATTAAAGCACCTGAAAATTGACTTAAGTGTTTTTCAGAGTTTTTCAGTTGCTATCTTTTTTGGTCTATTGACCGCCGGCATAAGCTGGTTATTTATCCGCAAAATCAACGAAGATCGTGCAGATGATCGTGATTTTAGCTTTGCCAGTGTAGAAAAGGTGTTCGCCCCAACGATGCTCTTTACAGCTTGTGCCATGGCTTTTGCTCATGGTTCAAATGATGTTGCAAATGGTATCGGACCGCTTGCAGCTGTCATCTCCATTATCAGTTCCGGCGGTGAGGTTATGCAGGAATCTGATTTGCCAATTTGGGTACTGCTGCTTGGCGGCAGTGGCATTGTTCTTGGCTTGGTCACGTGGGGGTACCGGGTGATGATGACCGTTGGTAAAAAGATCACTGAACTAACTCCATCGAGTGGTTTCTGTGCTCAACTTGCAGCTGCAACGACTGTCGTTATTGCCAGCCGAACCGGTTTGCCTGTTTCAACAACTCATATCTTAGTCGGCTCGGTTCTCGGGGTCGGTCTTGCACGCGGTATCGGCGCCCTGGACTTAAGAGTTATCACTGAGATTTTCATTAGCTGGCTCGTCACCTTGCCAGCCGGTGCTATTATGGCAATGCTCTTCTTCTTTACCTTAACAGGCATTTTTAGCTGAGATTGGCAACAGATATTTTTGACGCCGTCGGGGAACTTTTAACGCATCACGAAAAAAAATTTACCGATTTTAAAACGGAGGCCGTTGACATACCCTATGTTTACGTCCCATTTTCAATCAAACTTGTTATTGGAGGCAGCAGTATGGCGTTATTTCTCGTTCAACACGGGTTAAGTGCACCCAAAGATATAGATCCAGAAAAAGGGCTTTCAGATTTTGGTAGAGAGGAGACAAACCGTATTGCTCAGGTTGCCAAAATGTACAAAATTCCCGTTCAGAAGATTGTACACTCAGGCAAGAACCGAGCTGAACAGACAGCCAGTGTATTTCATGAGGCTTTAGCCCTTGAAACTCCCATGGAAAAGATTTCCGGTATCCAGCCGATGGATGATTTTCGAAGCTTTGCTGCTACTATTAATCCAAAGGAAAATTTAATGGTGGTTGGCCATATGCCATTCATGGAACGACTTGTATCATTTTTAACGACAGGAACTGAAAATTGTCGAGTTTTCAAGTTTCAAAATTCTGGAATTGTATGCCTGGATATGGAGAGGGGGGAGGATAATGAGGCGGACTGGTTTATCAAGTGGACTCTAAATCCTAATATCTCCTAACCCCATAACCCGAACAAAGCGGAACTTTTTGAAATGCTTTGATAAGTACCTTCAGAAAAACATGCTCTTCATATGTAAATGCTGTAATCAACACAATGTGCTGATCTTACAGTTAAGAGCTCCACCCTGATACGTCCTTTTTGGGCCTGGACATTTATTATATGTCGCCCATGGAGTAGTCATCACCGAAAACCTCTTTGCCGATGGCCAATCTAAACTCTTCGGAGGGCAGTTCTGATGCATCTCCTGGCCAGATTATTGACTTATCAATACACCGCTCCGGCTTCGCCCCTCCGTCCTCCCGACAGGCACTGCAATCGTACCCCTTTTCCACTGCCCTGCCGGACACCATGATCATTTCGCCCATGGGGGCACCCTGTTTTGATACAGCACATGCCCTGATACATCCACAATCCAATTCGTACAAAACGGTGGCAACTGCCTCTGGGCTTGTTTTCCCCATGTATCTCATGATTTCGTCTATGGCCTTTTTTCTTGAATCTTCGACTTCTTTCAGATGTGCATTTACTCCCTCGATATACTCTTTTGCACTATTTGTAGGAATGGCCGCCTCTGCCTGCTTAATAATCTTATCTTTCATCTCCTTCTGGATCTTGGCTGCATTCCACTTGGGGTGCTTCTTTTTAAGTTGCTTGGCCTGTTGCTGCCAACTCTCTATCAATTCTTTAGTCTTACTATCGATCTCAACGCCCTTCCGCCCTTCTTCCATAAATCACGATCCTCATTAAAATTGTTGTATTTGTGCCGACAGCTGCATGATTATTGCACAAATGTAAAAGCCATGCAACATTCTCCGAATACTGACTCCCCCCTGAGAGAGTTGGATTATGCAGTCATAAACATTACTCAGATGCTTTATCAAGGCTATATATTATCTCTTGGATCCCTATCGCAGAATTTCCTCTGACATCACGATTAGTCGAGATACCCACCGGATATTTCCCCGCTGTTACCCGTAGGCCTAGGAGCTTGCAGGTCGACATAACCATCCTCATTAATATCCCGGGCAGACGGATTATTTCAGAGCAATTGATTTGAATTGAAGTAGCGTCACCTGCCGAGACTATACCAGATCCGATGCGAAAAATTCAGATCTTCGATTTTCTTCTGACAAGAGAAACGTTGGTCCAGGGATAATAATTGCTTGGTACTGGCAAAACCATATGAGGGACGGTAGAATATAACAAAGAGAAAAATCAACAACCAGTGTGAAGGTTTCAAATTATAAGTATGTACATTATTGGGAATCAACAATCCAAGCCACATGGGATAATTCTCAAGATGCATGTCCAGCGGGTACGTGGACTTGCACAATGGTCGACAGAGGAACAGGGCAAATCAGCATCATTCATCAATATGGCCGTGTTACATTTTTCTTGCACAATGTAAAAGATAAGGCATGATTGATCATTTAAGTGTTTTTTCAAGAAAAATTATTTGGTTAAAACCACTGTTTTTCCTTACAACTGTTGCTGCAATCATTGTGTTTGTCTACGTGGTACTCACTGAAAATGGTGCAGGTAAAGAAGTCTATATCATTCCATGTGTAGTTGGTTTGCTCTGGTCGCTTGTCTGTTTACTTATGTTATCCGCATTTCCCCATGTGCCACCAAAACCTGTGATGCAACAACGATTTTATAAACGTCTAAGAATCTGGTTGGTTAGGGGTTGTTATCACATAGTTTCATTGATTTTTGTCGTGCTAAGTGCATCAGCTTTATTGCTTACATTTAGGCTACTGAATGTTTGGCGTGCAGATTTTTAAGCACAAATTGTCGCTTAAGGCGAGGGGGCAAGCTGACTTCTAACTCTTGTTACAAGTTGAGGAGAAATTGCAGCTTCAAAAAACTATATATTTCACTGGTTAAACCGGTGATCATCAAGTTATGTGCAAATAAATAGATGAAGATTAATGTTTATCGAATAAATTGCTAAGCAAGGGCATAGTGGACAGTTTCTACACACTTACTGCTGGGTGTTAGTTTATTATGGTTAAAGTCAAAAAGGAAAAGCCATGAAAGTACTTCGACATATTGGCTCTATGGCATTCGTGATAGGGATTTTTACCACACTATTTGCTGGGTTGCCATGGTATGTAATTGTTGCCGATGATCCGGTCATGCCTTGGTGGCTAAGAATATCGATTTTCTGTCTTGTTGGCGGCATCCTTGTGGTGCTAGTGACCTTGGCTCTTGAACAAAGGACACATAAGGGATTAGTTGAAGAACCGCTACCTGCTGATTCTGATCGTGCGATTCTACTGTTGAACTCCAGTGTACTGCCCGGCCGAGAAATTATTAAGGTTCTCGGTCTGGTCCAGGGGCACACGGTATTTGCAATATGGCTTGGCAAAGACCTATCCGCCATAGTCAGACTGATTCTTGGCGGTGAATTAACTGAATACACAGAGATGATGGGCCGTGCTCGGTCAATAGCTGCCGGGAGGATGACAGCTAAGGCTGCAGACATGGGAGCCGATGCAGTCATCAATGTTCGATATATGACTACAAGTGTTGTGGGCAGTGCCGCCGAATTATTAGTGTATGGCACAGCCGTCAAACTCAGCTAGCCATACTCTTGCAGCCGATAGCTAATCGCTATGAATAAAGAGCCCCGTTGAATGAACAAAAACAAAGAACCAAAATAGGTAATAACATATGGCACCATCAACGGGACGGGACTGGATAGTGCCAAACCAGAAACCCATATTTTTATCTTCTGTTACTGCAGCAAAAAGTGAACAAAACAATTCTAAGGCAACTGAAGCCATCTGGCTTCGACCTTTACTCAGTTAGAATCTTCCACAATTCCTAACGCCTTTTTCAAAAAGACCAGCAAATATAATCTGGAAGCATCAATAATCTGGAATGCTCCATTTGCAGCTGGTTTTTAGGCATGATTAAATCCAACCTTAACAGGAATTATGGTGCGAGATTTCTTATGTTGTGTCTTTTCTTCTCTGTTTGTTTTTCTTCCCTGTCTTTAAAATTGTAAATTTTTATATCTTCTTCCTCTCTTTTTCTTTGTCTTTACTTCATTTTCTTCCTTTTT
>JAAELB010000742.1 GCA_024227155.1 Desulfobulbaceae bacterium | reverse complement strand
GTCGCCCCTGTGATGATATCAATCCGTCTCGGGGCGATTCCTATCTGGAAAATAGTGCCATCTACCTCAAGGTCTTTTTGGGTAAGATTGTGTAGCGGTGAACCGAAGCTGCGTAATGCGCGGAGGACGGCTTCTGCATTATCCTGGGATGGCATTACCCAGATATCGATATCCATGGTAGCTCGAGGATATCCATGGGCAGCAAGCGCATATGCTCCGACAAGGATAAACCTAACATTCTCGTCGGATAAGGCGTGTAATATGTCTCTGTAATCTTCGTTCAACATCGTGTTTTATGCTTAGAGAGGCAATTTCTTTTGTTAACGGCCAAACAAGAAGAATTCGGTCTTCAGAACTACCGGAAACGTAATCAAAGTTTCGATTGTCTGTAATTTTGTAAACAGCGGTATGTTTTCTATCCATTCTCATAAGTCAAAACTATCATTATAAACATATAAAATCAATACGATATTTACACCCAACAGGTGCGAAAAATGGTTCGCCCGTAGAACAAAGAAATCAGGTCTTGATACTTGACAGGGTTAAGCTTTTTTCAGTCTTTCTATCTTTAACTGTTGGGTCCCTGGCTTTGTAATTTATTCGTCAAACCCTGAACCTGTTTTCACACTGATGGTGTTAGTGAATGACAACGAAACGTCAATTGTCAAGACCTGCCCCCGCTGGTTTTCGGGAAGAAAGGTCAAACGGAGACTTGACCCTCTTC
>JAAELB010000741.1 GCA_024227155.1 Desulfobulbaceae bacterium | reverse complement strand
CGCAGATTAGAAAGAAGACTCATCTAGGAGGCTGTCCGAGAATGCTCTTTCGCCCAAACTCTTCAGAAATGTCAAAAAATAATGCTCCACTTTTCAAGAAGGTTGGAAATCATGTACTAACGTCTCAGTTTCCACCTTAAGGACAGCACCAGAGTGCTGTTTTATCTATTTTGCTGATAAGTTTCAACGTTGTGCCACCCGCAAGATTTAAGTCCCTGAGCAGCCCCCGTGTCTGGCCGCGCATTCCCAAAGCGACAGCTGAATAGCCACCATTTTTAATTTCACCGAGAATCGATCTCGATGCGGATATCCCCCTGATGGAATTCCGGCTGATACGGTCGGTGCCGATGTTATGCTCCTGCAGTATCGCTTCTGCTCGCTGGAACATCCCCTCGGATTCTTCTCCGTTACCGTTTTCTACATGGAATATTGTGATTGTATGCTGGTGCTGAGTGGAAAGAATGTAGCCGACATGATCAACCGCCCGGTAAGCATTCTCTGAGCCATCGACGCATACTAATACATTTTTCCTGCCCGGCTCAGATTCTGGACAGATCCACAGGGGCGAGGAACAGCTGCTGTCCTTAATCATAGCCTGGACCGTCTCGTCGGCTGATCTTTCAAACATCCACTGCAGGGAATAGGATGCACGTCTCCCCAAAATGATGGCATCATAGAACCCTCTCGAGCTTTCTCCCAGAATATCCTTGACCTTTCCATACCTTTCATCAACGGTTTTGGTGATTATCTGGTCAATAGACATTTTGCTCTCACCAAGAATTCCTTTAGCCTTGTTAATGGATCTCCTGGTACCTACCGACAGGTGGCCTTGAATGTTGCTGGCAGAGTCATCCCATTGCGCCAATAAAATCTTGTTCATATCGTTGCTGTCACGCCTGCAGATATGGAAAAGTGTTACCCGGTCATCAGACATTTTGTTGAAGAACGAACAGATAAACTTGACTCCAAAGAGATGGTCGACACTACTACTGATGGTGACAAGAAATTGTTTTCCCATAGGTTCAGTCCTCCGTAGAAGAGTAAATACTTTTCATAACTAATTGTTTGTGCGGATACTTTGGCCATAATGTAATTGGAAAGATAATAAAATCCGACAAAACATCGTTTACCTTTTTGGCATGAAAGTAGCAAAATCCATACCAGGAGGGGTGTGCAGGGTTCTTTACTGCTCATCAGTGATTTTGGATTTTTATGCGGTTGTCAAAGTGAGTTTGATACCCATGAAGAAGATATCTGCCACTGTTTTCCCTGGGGACGTCTCCGAGAGCAGTGGGGCAAAGCTTTTTTACCCGAGGTATCTTAAGCGTTGTCTTGCTGTTGTTTCTTCTTGCTGTAGTAACACGGCAACTTGGGCCGGCTGTCTGGAACTGGTTGAGGGTGACTCTGGTTATTCTTTCCTCCATTGCGCTCTTCACTGTCTCTACGGTTCCGGCTCATTTTCTGGATGAACACCTGTGGAACCATGTGGTCAAGGCCTTGACTAAGGCAACGGATGTTGTGTTCAGTCATTTCCATGGTGATCATATTCCTCACCGGAAGGCAAATCCTTATCAGCTGGCATAGTCTCTGCAGTACATTATATATGAAAAGCGATGTGGCATTTGTTGAGATATCAACTATTACCGCACCGTAAATAAAAGGAACATGATATGAAACTTTGCATAACATCTACAGGGAAAGAACTTGAGGCAAAGGTAGATAACAGGTTTGGCAGGGAAGCCTATCATGAAAAACCCTTCCGGACACCGGTAATCGGCGTGACCGGAGGTAAAGGAGGAGTCGGCAAGACCATGGTCGCAGTCAATATCGCCTGTGCTCTTGCGGACATGGGACACAGGGTCGCATTGGTGGATGCTCCCAATGCCTCAGCACCGTCCTCGCTGGCGTTAGGCAGGCTTACGGCAACTCTGTATGAAAGAATCAATGGACAGCCTTGGCCTTAAATGAAAATTCAAAAGAATTGTGTATAGACCCATATACTGGCAAGGAAATTGGTGTCAACTCACCCTAAGATTCATTACAAAGAAGAGGTGGAAAATGTCTGAGAGAATACTTATACCATTGGATGGCTCTAAATTAGGTGAAGCCGCTCTTTCTTATGTTGAGAAACTGATCTCTAGATTGGCCCCAGAGGAAGAGGTTGCGATCACCCTGTTTCATGTCATTACAGCAGTCAGGCACTCGATCCATATACGTGGGGGGGGGGAGGCGGTTTCGGTTCCATATAACGAGGAAGAGACCGCCGAAATGAAGAATGCGGCAACAGATTATCTCAACAACGTAAGTGACGGTCTGAGGAATAAAAAGGTTACCGT
>JAAELB010000740.1 GCA_024227155.1 Desulfobulbaceae bacterium | reverse complement strand
TCGGTGACCATAGCGAAGAGGCCCCACCCGTTCCCATTCCGAACACGGAAGTTAAGCTCTTCAGCGCCGATGGTACTGCACGGGTGACTGTGTGGGAGAGTAGGTCGTCGCCGATATTATATAACAAAAGCCCCAATCGAGAAATCGATTGGGGCTTTTTGTGTTTTCAGGGTTCTTATTCCCCTTCCCTGTCATAGCCTTGGATTATGCAGCTATTTTCTCTTTTAAGGATCAATCTGATGCTGTACTGTTCAGATCTTTGGCTCTTTTTACTTATTCCAATTTCTTCATACTGGTTTATTGCTTAATATTTTGATATATTAATACCTTAGTAATTCAGTTCTCGGTTTTTCTTGAATGAATTTCATTAAACGATTTTTCTCAGCTTACTTCTCCATAGCCGGAGTTAGATCTTACCTTAATGAACTCAACCGCAGGCTCTATAAAATAATCGTAGCTTGAAAATGGTGGTATTATGTCTCACTCTTCCAAAGAAAGTACACCTCTTCAACCAAATATGAAGGTCCGTGTCAGTGAGGTTGATAAACTATCAAACCAACTCCTGGATCTTGATCTTGAGCTCAACTCCAATATTCCAACTACTCTTTGGATTAGCGATCTCCACGGCGAGGGAGACAGATTCAAGTCCATTCTACGTGGTCGCTTTGGAATGCTCTACCAAACCTGCAAAGAAGCCTTGCCCAACACCTTCAGTGCTGAAAAAATCCAATACCTGACTAAAATAGTGCGGAAACAGCAGTATTTTCTCGATCAGGCAATTAAAATGGATATGCAGGACGTGATCCTCTGTCTTGTTGAAATATTGAAATATAAGCTCACCAATATCCGCCCCCATGGTGGCGAGATTTTTCGACCAGAATTCAGAGATATTATTAACAGGTTACTGGCTGGTCTCCCCGTTCCAGATCCTATTTTTGAAGAACAAATAATTGCAGATAGGCTGATTTCACACTTATCCTTCGCCATTCGACAAATCCTCCTCGATCGGATTCAAGTATTAGGTGATGTCTTTGATCGTGGAGATCAACCGGATAAAATTCTGAGAATACTTTCCTCGCACTTCTACCGTGATGGTGTTGATTACGTCTATGGAAACCATGATATTCTCTGGATGGGTGCTGCATCCGGGAACCGATCTCTGGTAGCAGAAGCGATGAGAATTACCTGCCGATACGACCATTTTGCCTTTCTTGACAGGTTACGTTTTGATACTTCAAGTCTCGTCGAATTCGCCGAACGAACCTATCCGGTGGACAAGGTCACTGGCAACTTTAAGGCTAAAACAGATCGTGGTCGCTCAATGGAAAAAGCTCTAGCAGTGATCCAGTTTAAGCTTGAGGAGCAGACCATTAATAATTTTCCACAATACGATATGGCATCCAGGCTATGGATGGATCGCCTTGCTGGCATGTTAAAAAGTGGAAAATCTGGTCTCAATGACACTCATTTTCCCACCGTTGATCTTGAAAATCCCGGTCAATTAACCAATGAAGAGGAAACAATTGTCAATGACCTGACTCTACAATTCACCACAAACATGCGACTAATGCGCTTGTTACAATTTTTATTCCAAAAAGGTAAAACCTACCACATTCAGAATAATTTTTTAAATATTCACGCATTAGTACCATCGACATCTACTGGCTACTTTGAAGAATTTCTTGGCCGAAAAGGTAAAAATTTACTCACGTATATTCAAGATACAATTTTCTCAGTAGGAAAAAAATATCTTAACGGCCAACCTCAGAATCCCGAGGATCAGGCCCTCTTTTTCTACCTTTGGTGCGGTCCTAAATCACCTTTTTTTGGCAAACACGCCATGAAAACGTTTGAAAGATATTTCCTTATCGACAAAAAGAGTCATGTCGAACGGAGTCTGCATTGGAAGGATAATATGCAGACCATCAGTTTTAAAAAGAAAATGCAGGAGGAGTTTGGTGTTCAACGCGTCATTTTCGGACACACCCCGGTGGACTATAAAAAAGGAGTGCACATGGCAAGCGAGGATGGCGTTGCTATTAATGTAGATGGTGGGTTTGCCGCAGCATATTATAACCGTGGCCACTCCCTGGTCCATACACCACACCAGCTCTATGGTATTATCCTTCCCACCCCTGATGAAATTAAAGAAGCAGAAAGGAAACTTGAATCTGCCCCACTAGATATTGAACTCATTGACGAATTCAGGCATCCAATGAAAATCAAAGACACCATTGCCGGAAAACGAATGAAAGAGCAAAGGGATGAGATAATGCAAAAGCTGATGGAATGTGCTCAACACAACGGCTATCATCCCACCCAGAGTTAATTTACCAGGTAAAAAACGCTATGGATAAAAATTACGGAATGGAAATTGTCAGAGCAACTGAGATTGCAGCACTCACGGCTGCCAGGATTCAGGGGCTTGGTGATCATATTGACATCTTGAACCTTACCCGAAGAGCCATCACTACAACCCTCAATCGCCTTGCTATTGACGGAACCATCGTCAATGACCGTTTTTCCCATCGGCCTGAGACTTTTCAATTTCCTAAGAAAATTGGCAGTGGTGGCGAAAAATCAGACGTTATGGCCATTGCCCTTGAGGCATATCGTTCCGCTGCTGATGGTAAAAACAACTCAACCTCCTATGCGGTCATTGCTAAGTCTGGCTCAATACAAACTGTTCCTAACCTTAATATGTATAAGATTGTTGTTGGACCACAGGTAGGTGAGGTAATCGACATTAACCAACCGCCCATTATTAACGTAAAAAGAGTTGCAAGAGCCCTAAAAAAATACACAGAAAATGTTACCGTATGCATTCTTAATCAGACCAGACACAAACAATTAATCCATGAGGTACGCAGTTGCGGGGCACGAATCAAACTTATAGACGAGGGTGAGGTTTCAGGTTGCCTTGCTGCAATTACCGGTGAAAAGGCTGATATCTATATCGGGTATGGATACGCCCCAGAGGCGGTACTTGTCGCTGGAGCGATTAGTTGTTTAGGTGGTTACTTTGAAGGTAAAATATTTTATGAAAACGACCGAGATAAAACAGAGGCTACCAAACACGATATAACCGATTTTCAAAAAATATTTCGAGCCCAGGACCTTATTAAAAGTAGAGAGATAGCAATTGCGGCAACAGGAATAACCGATGGTGAGTTTTTGGAAGGCGTTCGTTTCACCGCAAATGGAGCAATAACAAGTTCCTTCATAGCGCGCGCCGAGACTCATACTTACAGGAGTCTTGAGACCACTCATTTCTTTGATTTTAAACCAGTTTATTAACCCCACAGCTTTACCAACGGTAACCTGGTGATTTTATAACATTTCCACCCTAATTCATCTCTTACATCAGCCTAAGAGATACTTAAAATATTGGAAATCTTCATAATTTTTTAAATTTCATCCCATTTCACACCGATATATTCTATAGCTGATAGCACGAGTAATAACATTTTCTCTCATTACTGCTAACTCATCCGCAGTAACCAGTCGTTTAACAGCACTATAATTTGGTAATTGAATCAAAGTGAACCGGGATGAAACCAATACTACAATAGATGTTGAAGATGAAACAGTAGCACTCCCTTCTGATGATGCTGCTGCAATGAATCCTGCAGCGTTGAATAGATTCACTTCAAACGTAGTCAGTATCGACAGACGCGGACCAGGACACACGGTTTTCCATATCGATGAGAGCACCTTTATCTCAACGAACCCAAAGACGTCCCACTGGTCCATAGCATGGTCTGATCTTATGATGACCATGTTTGTTCTTTTTCTCACTATGTTTATCTATAAGGCTGCAGACCAGCAATTCTTAAACGAGAATGGCCAGGAGATTATTGGCGGAGATACCACTGAGGCCCTGCAATCTTTTGACGACAGCAAAGCAACCCTCCCCTTTCCAGCCGTTACAGATGGACTTCCTCTGATCACTGCAGGTACCCTAAAAAAGATTGTACCTGTTCCTGTTGACCAGCTTTCTGATCCCCTGCCATCCGCCCAAAAACGTGAACCTGCAGAAGCTGAAACATATCCTGTGCCTGAGGGGCAGGTAAGTACGCCATCTGCAGTCAGCCTCTCCGAGCCTGAAAAAACTGCGCTAATTATTGAAGAAAAAGATGAAATCTCATCAATATTTGACAGAACTCCTGTGAGGGTCCCTGCAGATACCGTCGTTGAACCACGTCCCATTATCCCTGAGACAGTGATACCGGCTACCAAGGACTCATTTCAGGAAATATATAGACTGAGCAAAGGTGCTCTTGCGAGTAATAATCTCGATAAGTTTGCAGCAATTGATATCGTTCCTGATAAAACCATGCGTATCATCCTTACAGGAGATCTGCTCTTTGGTCTGGGACAAAATGATTTGTCAAATAGTGCCCAAAAATCCCTTGAAAAAATCACTACAGTGCTAAAACGAACACCGTATATGATCAATGTTGTAGGTCACACGGACAATATCCCCATGTCATCTGAGAAATTCAAGTCTAATTGGGAACTCTCAGTTGCCCGGGCGAGTACCGTAGCCCGTTTTTTAATAGACTATATCGGCATGAATCCGAACCAATTTGTTGTCAGTGGTTATTCCTCTTATAGACCTACTGTACCGAATAATTCCGCGGCAAACAGGGCCAAAAATCGCAGAGTTGAAGTCATTATCTCTAAACGACTGCCAACACCGCTACCGGCTACTCCTAACAACCTGAATTGAACCCAAAACAGTTATGAAGAAAAAAAATCTCACAGGATTGATCTTATTTAGCGGGCTATTTGTCATCGGTTTTTTAATCCATGGCAACCTGAGTCTCTATTTCAATATTTCAGGTTTGCTTATTGTTTGCGGTGGTACAATTTCAGCAACTCTTATCAGCTTCAGATTTGATCAGTTGAAAATCGTCACCAAGGTTCTGTCCTCCTCCTATCGGAAACCGATAAAAAAAGAAACAGAGATAATTAACATCCTGATAGACCTTTCAATCCGATCTAGAATTGAAGGAATTCTTTCACTGCAAAACCAGGAAAATGAGACTACCATACTCTTTTTACGGAGAGCACTTGGCTGCCTTGTAGACGGTTATGAGATTGATCAAATCCGGGATATATTAAATACTGAGATGTATTTTTTCAGGTTGCGAAGAGAAGATTCTGAAAGAGTATTGCGGGCAATTGCCGATTATTTCCCCGCTTTTGGCATAATAGGCTCGGTTGTCGGTCTCATTACCATGCTGGGTGGACTGGGTGACACCACCGTTATTTTAAAGGCTATACCTATTGCCCTTACCTCAACGCTTTATGGATTAATTTTTGCTAACTTTTTCTTTCTCCCTTTTGCTGCAGTCATCAAAGAACGAACAAATCAGGAACTACTGTTGCAGAAAATCATCATGGAAGGTGTTATTGCAATCAGCTCAGAAATGAACTCTGTAATCCTAAAAACTAAACTGGAATCTTTTCTCACTCCTTCCGAGAGGGGGGCAGAACTCGTTTCCTACACTAAAATCAGAGAACGATTCAACATCAGCAAACAACAGGAACAGAATGGTTTATGAGCTACTTATCCCGTCTTGCTTGCCGTATAACCGGGGTTAAATTGTTTAGTCGTCGGCTGCCTCTGCCGCCTGATCATCCATTCTGACAATACCCTCTAAAAGCAAATGGTCAATCCGCTCATTGATCAGGATTTCTTTTTCAGATGGATACTGGTTGATATAGAAGTAAAACATGCCATCTACCCAGTTCAGCGTCTCGAAGAAAGCCTCTCTCGCCTGACATTGCAATATTTCTGAAAGTCTATCGTAACCAAGAAAACCTTTCTGCACGATTAGTTCACCGAGGCGATCTTCATTATTACTTCTGGAATGCTCCTGCAGACAGTGGGACAACTGCCCCCTTGTAATAGCCTCAGACTCAAGCAGCATTTCGCCGATTCTCTTTTGATTAACACTCAAAGAACCAAAGATAAGTACTCCATTCTGGAAGAAAAAATTTGCTTTGTTGGCTTCCGCAATGATTCGCAGTTCACCGGACAGCGCCGCATAGTCGAGAAATTGAAAGATATTATTCAGCTCGATCGCCGCCAGGTCTCCCTGGAGCGCAACACCTTCCATCGCCGGACTGTTAGCCCGCAACCTGTCTTTGTGCTTTTTAGAAAATATAGAGCTAAGATTAAACATGAGGTTGGGTTAACGGGAGTGAAATTTTATTTAAAGTACAATCAGCATTCAGCTAGAATATTACAAGCCTATTGAGGCTATACGCCCCTCAACTTTCTAATTTTATTACAACTGCTCTTACTGACATCCATAATAAAAAATACTCTGCCACTGGAAAAACGACAAGTAAATAGTATGTAAGTCTATCATAACCATGGATTTTCATACTATAATTTTTCACCAAACAGTAGCGTGTTAGCTCACTAAATTAAGCTAAGGCAATATCTAACTGCGCGCCCCGCACACCTATATCCCTGTTATATCGTTATTTTAGCATTTTTCGTACTTTAACGGAAATGCTGTGCAAAAAGAATTGTGTTATGCTAATACAAGATTTAGGCAAAAGCAGAGTTAGTCTCTCAACATTTTTTGTACATGTCAGTGCCCTGGATTTCCGGATAACCTTCAACAATTTCCCAATGGACTCTTAAAAGATCTCAATATGAGAAATGTAAAAAATCAGAGTTTTTTGTTTCCGATACTTCTTTGCTCTACCCTGTTGATTACGGCCTGCGCTCCGGCAACTGTGAAACAGTTTGAGGCCCGTGGAAAAACAGAGCTGACGAAAGAGCAGATACGGAGCTCTTTTTCAGGAAAAGAAATACACCTTGAAGCGGCTGATTTTGATGCAAATGTGCAATTTGGCAGTAGTGGAAAACTATCAGGAACATCAATTAACGGCAGCAGCGACAACGGCAATTGGAATGTCGCAGAAAACAATCTTCTTTGTCTCAAATGGGATAGCTGGTATTTTGGTGATAACAAATGCTACCAGACCTTTAAGGATGAAGATAACCGCTTTATCTTTTTTACTCAAAACGGCGCAAGGTACTACACTGCTACCGTAACAAATCAATCCTCCAGGAAAACCACGAGCTCTCGGCATAAAAATAAACAGAATACCTCCCAAGACGATTTCCAGCTCAGCAGCGAAAGATCGCCAACAACATCCAACTCGAACAGAGATCCTGATCGCATCCTCCGGCTTGCCCGAAATTGTCCAGGCTGTAATCTTTCCCATATCAATTTTAAAGGTGCCCAATTGGTGGGGGCAAATTTATCTGGTGCGGACTTGAGTGGTTCGGACTTTTCCGGAGCGGATTTACGCAGAGCAAATCTCACAAACGCCAATCTCTCCGGGGCCAGGTTTATCCGAACCAATTTACCAGGTGCTGACTTAACAGACTCTAATCTCACTAACGCTGATTTACGTGGCAGCAACCTTACCAGGGCTATCGTCCACGGGGCTAATTTCACAGGTACCATTACAAAAGGTGCTATTCTCAACAGTTTACAAGGAACAATAGATTAATATGAGTGCTGGTTTTACACATCTTCACGTCCATTCCCAATATAGCTTACTCGACGGTGCCATACGCATAGCCGATCTTTTAGATAAATGTAAAGAATATGGCATGGAGAGTGTTGCTATTACCGACCATGGTGCCATGTTTGGCGCTTTAGAGTTCTATGTAAAAGCAAAAAAAGCTGGCATTAAACCTATTGTAGGTTGTGAGCTTTATGTAGCACCCGGAGATATGCGGGTAAAAAAAGTGGTTGGCGGAACCGTTGCTTTCCATATTGTACTCCTGGCAATGAATCACACAGGTTACCAGAACCTGATGAAGATGGCCTCAATAGCCCAATTTGAAGGATTTTACTACAAACCCCGTATTGATATGGATGTACTGAGGGAAAATAATGAAGGCATTATTGCCCTCACTGCCTGCCTCCACGGCCAGGTCCCTTATCTCATTCACAAAAAGGATATGCCCGGTGCTAGGAAGAAGGCCCAGGAACTCTATGACATTTTCGGTGACCGGCTCTACTTTGAACTTCAGGAAAACGGCATTGCCGACCAGCAGGGAGTGAACGACGGGTTAAAAAAACTCAGCGCTGAAATGGGAGTTAAGCTAGTCGCAACCAATGACTGCCACTACCTCAATCGAGAGGAAGCCCATGCCCATGAACTCCTCCTCTGTATTCAGACAGGCAAAACAATAAACGATCCGAAAAGATTCAGGTTCTCCACCGATGAGTTTTACTTTAAATCACCGGAAACCATGAAAAAGAGCTTCGCTCATTGCCCCGAATCAATCACTACAACACAGGAAATCGCTGATCGCTGTAATCTGGAAATCAATTTTGGTGACTATTATTTTCCTGATTTCCCAGTAGAGGAAGGTGAAACCCTTGACTCGATGTTCGTCACTGCATGTTGGGATGGCCTTAAAATACGTTTTAACGAGATGCGTGAGGCTGGCACGTTCAATAGTGAGGCTGAAAAAATCTATACAGAAAGACTTAAGATGGAGATCGAGGTTATCTCCACCATGGGTTTTCCAGCTTACTTCCTCATCGTGGCGGACTTCATTAACTGGGCCAAAGACAATGACATTCCGGTGGGCCCTGGCCGTGGTTCCGGTGCAGGGAGTCTGGCAGCATTTTGTATGAGCATCACCAACATAGACCCCATTCCCTATGGCCTCATTTTCGAACGTTTTCTCAACATCGAACGAAAATCTATGCCGGACTTTGACATCGACTTCTGCCAGGAAAGACGTGGTGAAGTCATCGACTATGTGCGAAGAAAATATGGCGGGGCTGAGCATGTCGCACAAATTGTCACCTACGGTTCAATGAAAGCCAGGGGCGTAATACGTGATGTAGGCCGCGCTCTCGATATTTCTTTTGGCGATGTGGATAAAGTTGCAAAACTGATTCCCGATCAGCTAAAAATGACGATTAAAAAAGCACTTATTGAAGAACCAAAGTTACAGGATTTAGCCGATGCTGACCCGCGTATAGAAGAGCTGCTCTCCGTATCTAAAACCCTCGAAGGTCTTGCCCGTCACACCTCCACCCACGCAGCGGGAGTTGTCGTCTCACCCGGGCCGATGACCCAATACCTGCCTACATGCAGGGGGAGCAATGAGGAAACACTCACTCAGTATGATATGACCCATACCGAGATGACTGGCCTCATCAAGTTTGATTTCCTCGGCTTAAAAACACTGACCGTAATAGACAAGGCCGTAAAGCATATCAAAAAAGACAATGGCATTGACCTGAATATAGATACCATCCCCATGGATGATGCCAAGACCTTTGACCTGCTGTGCAGTGGGGATGCCCAGGGCGTATTTCAGCTCGAAAGTTCAGGAATGCGTGAACTCCTTGTGAAAATGGCCCCTGAACAGTTCAGTGACCTGATCGCCCTCGTTGCCCTTTACCGACCTGGGCCTCTGGACTCCGGGATGGTGGACGACTTCGTAGAAACCAAGCACAGACGAAAAACCGCAAATTATCCACTTCTTGAAATAAAACACGTTCTTGAGGAAACCTACGGCGTTATTGTTTACCAGGAACAGGTTATGAAAATAGCAAACATCCTCGCGAGTTACAGCCTGGGTGATGCCGATATTCTACGTAGGGCTATGGGTAAGAAGAAACCGGAGGTCATGGAGGAAGAAAAAATAAAATTCATGGCGGGTTCTGTAAAAAATGACATCCCCGGGGATAAAGCTGAATACATATTTGACCTGATGGCTAAGTTTGCCGGATACGGCTTCAATAAGTCCCACTCGGCTGCCTATGCCCTGGTCTCCTACCAGACCGCCTATTTGAAAGCGCATTATATGCCGCAGTTCATGACCGCTCTACTCTCCTGTGATATGAACAATACCGATAAGGTTGTTCTGTATATCAACGAGTGTAGTGAACATAACATTGAAGTGCTTCCCCCTGATATTAACGCAAGCTTCAAAGATTTCAGTGTCATCGATGACCGTGTTCGTTTTGGACTTGCCGCTGTCAAGAATGTTGGTGAGGCGGCACTTGACATGATCGTAGAAGAGCGTGAAAAAAATGGAAAATTCTCCTCACTCAGTGATTTTTGTAACCGGGTTGATTCGAGAAGGGTCAACAGTCGAGTCATAGAAAGTTTGATCAAATCCGGCTCTTTCGATTCTCTTGGATATAACCGTGCCCAGTATATAGCTGTCCTCGATCAGGCAATGGAACAGGCAAAGGCTGTACAACGCGATCTACAGAGTGGCCAAATGTCACTCTTTGGTGTTGCTCCCGAAGCAGAAAAAAAACAGGAACTGTCCCATATCCCCATGCCTGATATCGAGGAATGGGAAGAACGGGACAGGCTTGCAAAAGAAAAAGAAACCGTCGGTTTTTATATTACCGGCCATCCCTTAGATGATGCCCTTCACGAGATTAACACCGTTATTGATTGTGAAATTCAAAACCTTGAAAACTGGGGAGACGATCAGCCGGTACGTATTGGTGGCTTGATCCGTTCCTGCAAAAGGTTAAAAAGCAAACGGGGGGATCCCATGGCCTTTTTGGCCCTGGAGGATATCTTTGAAGCCGTCGAAGTGGTTGTCTTCCCCGACACCTACAGTCGCTGCGAGGAAATTCTCTCTTCGACTGATCCCATAATAATACAAGGTACTGTGCAAAAAGATGAGCGCGGACCAAAAATCATAGCGGACTCCATTGATTCCCTGCAAAGTGCCAGGGAAAAATATACTGAATCCGCGAGGATAAAACTTAAATCAGATAAACTCAGCAGGCAACAGATGGAAAAGGTGAAGAAAGCTCTGTATAGTTTCCACGGCTCCTGCCCTATCCTGGTCACACTCCATTTTCCCGGCCGCGGAGAAGTTGACATTGAAGTATTGAAAGATTTGACGATCAACCCTTGTAGACAGCTTACTGATTCTGTAGAGGAGATTCTAAACTACAAAGCGATCAGTTTTTCTAAAAAACCGATCGCTCTCAGACCTCGCAAAAAGAGGTGGGATAACGGAAAATCCAAACAAAATTAAATAGTTTTTACCAGGCCATCATTCAAAGCAGAGCCCACACTCTGGGCACGCCCCTACAGTTGGTGAAAACCTGCAACCACATGCGGGGCAGGCAGTTTCTGCAGACTGATGGTCAAAAACGACATCTGCATGTTCAAGATCCTTTAAATCTAAGGCCGTGCTGGCAACAAAGTCTTTGGCGAGCACGGCTGTTGTGGGCTCCAGATCACTTTCTTTAATCTGGAGAAACATCTCTCCCCCGCAACATCCCTTACTGCAGCTATTTTCATCACCTGCAATAATGCAGGGAATTCGTTTACTTTCGAGCATTTTCTGTAAGGTCTTAATTTCTGCCAGTGGTCCTTTTCGAATAGTTATAAGCTCATCTGCAGGACTGATATCCATCGACCGACCGTGAAAATCTTGCATCATCTCCTGGGTAAGCCTCAGCTTCTCGTTACCGTTTATAAGCTGTACATTACAGCTGACACAAATCGAAATATCGCTTCGATATTCTTCATTACAGGTCGGGCAGTAATTCATTTCCAGGTCTATGCCGTCAACAAGCCGAACACTTCCAGCCCCACCACTGTCATTTTTCTTTGATTTTCTACCAAATAATTTCAGAAACATCACATCCCTTTCATGAATAGCAGTTACAGAATATAGCGACTCAGATCCTGGTCCTGCACTATCTCTGTGAGTTGTTCTCTCACATAATCAGCGGTTACGACAAATGTTTCACCTTCTTTATCTGAGGCATCAAAAGATAGGGTATCAAGCATACGTTCCATTACGGTGTACAGTCTCCTTGCCCCAATCTCCTCAGTTTTTTCATTGACCTCCACGGCAATCGCTGCAATCTCCTCCACCGCCTCGTCTTCAATGACAAGCTCCACCCCTTCTGTCTGCATAAGCGCCACATATTGCTTAATAAGCGCGTTTTCCGGTTCGGTGAGGATGCGAATAAATTCATCTTTTCCAAGGGGATGTAACTCAACCCGGATAGGAAATCGTCCCTGCAGTTCAGGAATCAGATCCGATGGTTTGCTCAAATGGAATGCCCCGGATGCAATAAAAAGGATATGGTCAGTTTTCACCATACCATGCTTTGTATTGACAGTAGCGCCTTCAACTATTGGCAGAAGGTCCCGCTGCACCCCCTCTCTTGATACCTCGGGAGTATTGCCAGCACCACCTTTTGAAGCAATTTTATCTATCTCATCGAGAAAGACAATCCCCGATTCTTCCGTTCGTTTCAGCGCCTCCTTCACCACCTTGTCCATATCGACAAGTTTTTCCATCTCTTCTTTTGTTACAGCATCAACTGCATCGGGAACTTTCATCTTCCTCGGCTTCTTATTTTTTGGAAATAGTTTGCCAAAAGCATCCTGTAAATTGGACTGCATATCCTCCATGCCGGAAGTTGTCATTATCTCCACCATGGGCATCGATTTTGCCTCAGTTATGGCAACTTCAAGTTCCCGGTCATCAAGCCTGCCGGTGCGCAACATCTTCCTGAATTTTTCACGGGTCGAATCTTGCTCGTTATCATCCTGCGTTACCGGCAGGTCCGGATTCTCTATTGTGAAACTCCCATTTCCATCGGGTCCTACGGCTGGTGTCGGAGCAGGTCCTGGAGGCAGTAGTATATCAAGGATTCTGTCTTCGGCATTTGCCTCGGCGACTCCCTTAATCCTCTCTTTTTCTTCCTTTTTAACCATATTAATGGCAAGTTCCACCAAGTCACGGATCATCGACTCAACATCCCTGCCCACATAGCCCACTTCTGTATATTTAGATGCCTCCACTTTAATAAAAGGGGACTGCGCAAGAGCTGCTAGTCTTCTGGCGATCTCTGTTTTACCAACACCGGTGGGTCCAATCATGATGATGTTTTTTGGGGCAATTTCCTCTCGTAACGGAGAAGGGACCTGCTTTCTTCGCCACCTGTTTCTAAGGGCAATTGCAACTGATCTTTTTGCATCATGCTGGCCGACAATATACTTATCTAGTTCTGTCAGGGTTTCTTTTGGCGTAAACGACTGATTGGACTTCATATTTTCTCTACAGTTATTGAGTTATTGGTAAACACACATATATTGCCAGCAATATTAAGTGCCGCTTTACAGATCGATTCTGCATCCAGATCACTATGTTCTACAAGTGCCAGGGCCGCTGCCTGCGCATATGGACCACCCGAACCAATGGCCATCACACCATCATCAGCCTCGATGACATCTCCTGTACCGGACAGTAACAGGGAGTAATCCTTATCAACTGCCACCAGCATGGCTTCAAGTCTACGCAAGTATTTATCTGTACGCCACTCTTTAGCCAACTCAACGGAGGCCCGCATGAGGTTTCCCTTATACTGCTCTAGTTTCTGCTCGAGTCTGTCAAAAAGGGTAAAAGCATCGGCGGTTGCACCGGCAAAACCTGTAATGACTTTACCGTGATAGAGCCGTCGTACCTTGCGCGCCTGGTGCTTCATTACAGTGTTTCCCAAAGAAACCTGTCCATCACCACCAATAGCAACCTCGCCCTGGTGACGAACTGCCAAAATTGTAGTCGATCTTATTTTCATTGTTACTCTTAAATGTTATTGAAAAAATAATGTGCACAAAAAAGGACATAGCGTCCTCAATTGTTCTGTTTTTTATCCTGGGATAAAGGATGTGCCTTATCGTACACATCCGTGAGATGATCAAGGGTCAGATGGGTGTATCTCTGGGTGGTAGACAAACTGGCGTGTCCCAGCAGTTCCTGCACAGATCTTAAGTCAGCTCCCATCTCAAGTAGATGCGTTGCAAAAGAGTGCCTCAGTGCATGTGGGGTAACAATCTGTGTTATACCACATCGCTCTCCATAGCTTTTAACAAATCTCTCCACACTTCGTACGGAGAGACGCCCCCCCCTCCCGTTTAAAAATAGAGCTTTGTCTTCAACATCCCGTCCACGTGCTGCCCGTTGCTGCATAAGTTGTCTTCTCTGCGGCAACCAGCTGCTAATTGCCTCAACAGCGGGACTTCCCACCGGCACCAATCTCTCCTTGTTCCCTTTGCCCCGTACCGTAAGCACTTCCTCTGTAAAATCAAGATCCGCCACATTCCTTGACACAAGCTCTGAAACCCGTATCCCTGTTGAATAGAGCAGTTCCAAAAGAGCCTTGTCCCGAAGCATGAATCTATCGGATTCAGCCGGGGCATCCAATAGGGCAAAGGTTTCATCAACTGTCAAAAAAACAGGTATATAACGACCTATCTTGGGACTGGATATGCTTACCAGAGGATCTACGTCAATAGCTTTTATTCGAATTGCATATCGAAAAAAGGAGCGTAGAGCTGATATTTTTCTGGCGACAGTCGCAGTGCTATTTCTTCCATGGAGACTCGCTATGAAACTCCGTACAGCTACGGAATCGACGTTTTTCAAGAGCAGGTTGTCTCCGAGGTGATTGCAGAGATCCTCAAGATCCCTCCTGTACCCACTTACTGTGTGTTCGGAATATCCTTTTTCAGTTTCCAGCCACCTTGTAAAAATCTTTATAGTTTTTATCATTATATACCGGTTTGGTAAAAACCCATGGAATGCAAATTGCAATAAATGAGCCCGTTGATTTAATGCCTTTTCGCCCAATCTCTTCGTTAAACCAAAAATTTTATCCTCGGAATATCAATTATATGCCTGTGGTAAAATTTTTTGTTTGCCTCGATATTGAACAAAAATGCTATTAAATCAACAGACTCATAAATGTAGAAAACAAGTGCGGGATGATAATTTTTCATCTCGACATCTTCGCTGTTTGAGAATATATACGATGATTTTTTCTGACAATTATGCTCTTGTGTATAGTAATTTCCCGCATTGTTAGTAAATTGTGCATCCGTTTTAGTCAGAATATTGAAGGGAGGCAACACCCTTTTTTGTCCTGTTAATCCCCCGTCAACAACCAACCCGTAATCGGGACAGCAACCCCAGCAGGTAACTAACCCGACTAGTCGGAAACTTTTTTAGAATCGCTGGATAAGTACCTTCACGAAATTCATTCATAAAAAACACGAAATGAATTTCTAAGGTACTAATAATAGCCCTACTTACTATATTGATATGGCCAAAAAGACATTTGAAGCAGCGCTCACTAAACTTGAGAAAATTACCGACGAATTAGAAGCCGGAGAATTGAGTCTTGAAAACAGTTTAAAAAAATTTGACGAAGGTATCCAGCTCGCCACCTACTGTACAGAGCAGCTTACTGAGGCAAAGGCCAAGGTAGAGATGTTGCTTGAAAAAGATGGTAAACTCGAACCAGTACCCTTTGACGGACAAGAAAGTGGACATCAAAACCTACCTGAATGACAAGAAAAAGATAGTAGAAAATGGTTTGAAAGAGCTAATGCTCCCTGAAGAAGGCCCTTTTTTAAACCATTTTGAGGCAATGCGCTACAGCCTCTTCGCAGGTGGGAAAAGAGTTCGACCCATCCTATGCCTTGCGGCAGCAGAAGCTGTAAACCATTCAGCAGATACACAAAAAAACCTTCTGCCGGTAGCCTGTGCACTTGAGTGCATACACACCTACTCCCTGGTCCATGACGACCTTCCCGCGATGGACGATGATGACTTGCGCAGGGGACAGGACACCAACCATACACTCTATGGCGAGGCCGCAGCAATACTGGCCGGAGATGGTTTACTGACCTGGGGTTTTGACATCTTAAGTGACACGACAAACAGTCCACTGTCTGCCGAAAAACGTCTTGCTATTATCCAGGTGATTTCCAGGGCAGCAGGGCCATATGGGATGGTTGGAGGGCAGGCTCTTGACATCGGCAGCGAAAACAGCGACTTTCCATTTAGTACATTACAAACCATTCATAAAAGTAAGACCGGGGCTCTCATCACAGGTTCTGTACATGCAGGTGGCCTCGGGGCTGATGCGTCAAAAGAACAGATAGAGCAGCTCAAGATCTATGGTGATAAAATCGGTCTTGCGTTCCAAATTGTTGATGATTTACTCAATGCAACCTCTACAACGGAACAGTTAGGGAAAGCCGCCGGCTCAGATGCTTCCCGCGGCAAGGCTACCTATCCAGCATACTTTGGCGTTGAAGGAACACGCCAAAAAGCTTTAGAGGCAGTTGATGGGGCAATTGGTGCCCTGCAGGATTTTGATGATCAAGCCGACCCACTACGGGCTCTAGCGAGATACATTTACACTAGAAGTAATTGAAAAATAACAGATTACTGTTTCAAGAAAGAAGTTATGTCGATACCTGAACCCATAAGATCTACAAATCTTTTAGAAAACGTTGAATCGCCAAAAGACATTCGAGAATTCTCGATTGCGCAGCTGGAAGAGTTGGCACAAGACTTACGAGACACCATTGTTCAAACCGTTTCGAGGACCGGTGGTCACCTTGCCCCAAGCCTGGGTGTCGTTGAACTCACTATAGCCTTACACTATATCTTTGACACCCCTAATGATAAGATAATCTGGGACGTTGGCCATCAATCCTATGCCCATAAACTGCTTACGGGCAGAAGAGAGCAGTTTGCTACACTTCGGCAGTATAAAGGGATGAGCGGATTCCCTAAAACGAAAGAATCTGAGTACGATGCCTTTGAGACTGGCCACAGCTCCACCTCTATATCTGCGGCAACAGGTATTACACTTGCCAAGGCTCTAAAAGATTGTAGCCAGAAGGCCATAGCTGTTATCGGCGACGGTTCCATGACCGCAGGTATGGCTTTTGAAGCTCTCAATCATGCAGGTCATCTTGACAAGGACTTGATTGTCGTACTAAATGACAACGAGATGTCTATATCGCCCAATGTTGGAGCACTTTCTAATTTCTTGAGTCGCAAGCTCACCGGCAAAACCATGAGCCGAGTCAAGGCCCATCTGGTTGAAAAGCTCGGCATTTCAGATGTTGGCGAAAATATACTCAATATTCTCAGAAAGAGTGAAGAAAGCTTTAAAAGCTTCTTTACACCCGGAATGCTTTTTGAGGCATTTAAGTTCAACTACATTGGTCCGATTGACGGACATAATCTCGAGGATTTGCTTGAAACCCTGGAAACCGTGCGTGACACCTCCCAGGGGCCGATGTTGATTCATGTCCTGACTAAAAAAGGAAAAGGATATGAGCCGGCAGAGATAAACCCTGATATCTTTCACGGCATTGGCCCTTTCGATATAGTCAGTGGCAAGCCCCATACATCCAACGGCCCCGTAACATACACAAAAGTATTTGGCGACACCCTTGCCCGAATGGCCCAAACAGACAAACGAATTGTGGCAATATCCGCCGCCATGACATCAGGTACTGGTTTGGTCAAATTTGCAGAAGAGTTTCCAGATCGTTTTGTCGATGTTGGAATTGCTGAACAGCATGCGTTAACTTTTGCCGCAGGCCTTGCATCAGAGGGGTTGAGGCCGGTTGTCGCAATCTACTCTTCTTTTTACCAGCGGGCGCTGGATCAAATCATCCATGATATCTGCATCCCTGGCCTGCCGGTTACCCTGGCAATTGACAGAGCTGGAGTTGTCGGAGATGATGGCCCAACCCACCACGGAGTGTTTGACCTTTCATTTCTCAGCTTTATCCCCAATATGGTGATAATGGCGCCAAAGGATGAAGATGAACTGCGACACATGCTTTTTACCGCTGTAAACCATAATGGCCCCACTGCTATTCGCTATCCAAGGGGGGCTGGCCATGATGTTGAACTTTCTGAAAAGCTACAGCCGCTTGAGATAGGCAAAGGGGAATTACTGGCAGAAGGTGATGACATCCTCCTGTTGCCTATTGGAAACCGAGTCTACTCTGCTCTCAAAGCGGCAGATGGGCTGAAAAAAATAGGCATAGGTGCGGCTGTGATAAATCCTCGATTTGTCAAACCACTTGACGGTGACCTCATTGCCCATTGGGCAAGACACACCTCAAAAATGATTACAATTGAGGATAATGTTCGACAGGGTGGCTTTGGCAGTTCGGTATTGGAACTCTTAAGCCGCAGCGACCTCTCTGGAGTAAAAACACGATTGCTTGGGCATCCGGATAACTTTGTGGAACATGGGCCCCAAAAGACTTTGTGGAAAAACAGTGGAATCGATGCGCCGTCAATAATCCAAACAGCCATACAACTTATGGCCGAATCCAAGGAGTAAATATGGTACTCTCTGGATTTAAAAAAACTGCGTATCCTGAAGACTCAGGATACGCAGTTTTTGTTCAAAGAGTGACCGTGACCAAACTCAAACTTTAAAATAGTCCTTATACCAATCCACAAATTTACCGATACCGTACTCCAGAGTAGTCCCTGGTTTATAGTCAAAATCGGACACCAGATCATCAACATTGGCATAGGTTGCAGGTACATCCCCGGGCTGCATGGGCATAAAGTTCTTTTCAGCCTTTTTCCCCAAACTCTCTTCAAGAACCTCAATATACCTGAGTAACTTTTCCTTATTGTTATTGCCTATATTGTACACCCTGTAGGGACAATAGGACGTGGCTGGATCGGGATCATCTCCACTCCAGCTCGGATTCCCAGTCGGAATCTTGTGGATAACCCTATAAACACCCTCAACAATATCATCTATATAAGTAAAATCACGTTCCATATTACCATGATTAAACACATCTATTGGTCTGTCTTCAAGAATTGCCTTGGTGAAGAGGAAGAGCGCCATATCCGGTCGCCCCCAAGGCCCATATACGGTAAAGAAACGAAGTCCAGTTGTCGGAAGATTAAACAGATGACTATAGGTATGCGCCATCAACTCATTTGCTTTTTTTGAGGCAGCATACAGAGATACAGGATGGTCCACATTGTCATGGACCGAAAAGGGCATCTTGGTGTTAGCACCGTAAACTGAACTCGACGATGCATAGACAAGATGCTTTACCCCGGAATGCCTGCACCCCTCGAGGATATTAACAAAACCCACCAGGTTAGTATCAACATACGAGGCTGGGTTAATAAGAGAGTAACGAACCCCAGCCTGGGCAGCGAGATTTACCACCGCATCAAAATTATTTTGCTCAAACAGGTCGGCAACTGCATCTCTATCCGAAAGTTCCACTGGAGCGTGGACAAATCCGGGACCGGAAGCCAAAGACTCCATTCGGTCTTTTTTCAACTGCGGGTCGTAGTAATCGTTGAGATTATCCAGACCAACAACCTCAGCCCCACCAGCTATCAGTTTTTTCGCTAAATGAGCACCAATAAAACCGGCACCCCCTGTAATAAGAACTTTCTTTATTTCATTCATATATTTCTATCTGCCTTTCATCCAGAACTATTCCGACAACGACTCAAAACTCTTTCAGTCGTCAAAATCTCCATCCGGCCCTTTATCCACATCAAGAGTTTTTGCTCTTTCAATTATTAATTCTCTCGTCCATTCAGCTGGATCTTCGATCCTCTTACCCTTTGCACCAAGATCATGGGATCCCGCCTCTAAAATAAGTTCTTTGGCAATAGTTGCGGTACCACCAGCGCTGAACACATTGGTCAACATATTAAATACAAAGTCTTCGACACGGTGCACCATTCTTTCGCGAACATCCGCTGGCTGCGCTAGAATAAGCGATTCGAATGGCAGATTCAATTTTTTATAATCTCCCCCGGACAAGCCATGTGCAGTGGCATAATTTGTCATTTTCTGCCAGGTCTCGTCAGTAACACCCTCTCCTTGCACCTTGATGAAATTGCCTTCACTATCCTGAGTGGCATTACCAAAATCATTCACCTCCACCCCCCAACTGACCATTTGCAAAGCGGTCGCAACATTGGCCTTTGTGGTCCGGGTGTTCGCTGTAATAGCCCGTAATTTATCAGAATTATTGCCAGATGTACCATGCTGGGCACCAGACACTCCATACGGTTCCAGATGTTTGTGGATTTCTCCGGTCAACTCTACCTGAATACCGGTTCCACTTGCTTCTAATCCATGTGAGGAGCCGTTATTTAAGGCAATCCAATCTGCAAAGATACCATGGGCGTTAAGTCCTTTGATAAGGAAAGACGCATCATCTACCGTTGACAGCCCCTGGTTACCCTTAATCTCGCCAACCTCTGTTTCAAGTCCGGCCCAGGCGGGAATAAACGCATTCAATTCAATATTTGCCAACAGGTTTTTATCATCCGGCATGTGGGACGCATCCACCGCGATGGATGTCATTCCGGCATCAAAAATTGAAGGGATTTCCATCCTGGCAAAAGGAAGATCATCTTCTGATTTTATGCCATAATGGTCTGCGTGGATTGCAACCGGTATGGTTATACCAAGCTCATTACACGCTGCATCGACCTGCATGGCTATATTGTAAAAAGTGATTGGGCAGTAACTACTCTCAGAGCGGGCAATTTCGATGATTATGGCGGCATCGGCCCGCTGCGCGGCAAGAAGTGCTCCCCTGATTACAAGACTGTTCCTGCCGTTTGCAGCCATAGTCATCGCCCCGCCTTTTTGAGTTAAAGCCTGGTCAATGACCTTGCCACTCACAATAAGGGCCTGGGAGTTTGGAAAACGTTGTACTATATTAGGGGGGCGGCCAACCTGAATCAATTTACTAAAGTCTGCATTATTCGACATAAATTACCTCCATTTAGACCTTAAATTATTCTTAACTATTCAACCAACAGCAAAAAACCTTATTTAAGCAGGGAACTGTAACTGTTTAGCAGTGCTCCAGTGGGGCACAAGCAAGCTGGTTTAGCTATACACCTGTATGCTGGACAGCTTGATCGTGAGCCTATGGGGTGCTGCTGAATAGTTACAATTATTTTTACATAAATCCAGTGAACCTACTCCTGTTATTCCTGGCTCTTTTCAAATAGCCGGAGGAGTTTCACCAAACCCAGAAAACCCTTTTTTACCAAACATCCAGACAGCAACCACACTAATTTCGTATAAAACCATTAGTGGAATACCCATCATCATCTGGTTAACAATATCCGGTGTAGGTGTGAGAATTGCTGCTATAATAAAATTTATCAGAATGGCATATTTCCGATTTCTATTCAGAAAAGATACATCAATCACTCCCACCTTTGCTAAGAATACCATAAAAAGTGGCATTTCAAAAATAACTCCAAAGGCAAGCAAAAGACGAGTCGCAAGAGAAAAATATTCACTGATCGCGGGAAGCGAAGTCAAAAAATCATTATTATACCCCACAAGAAACTTGAAGGCCGGAGGAAAAACAACGAAATAGCCAAAGGCTGCTCCACCTATGAAGCAGACAGTTGAAAGAACCGTGAAAGGGATCAGAACCTTTTTTTCATGGGCAAAGAGCCCGGGAGCGACAAACCTCCAGATCTGAGCAAAAATTACCGGACATCCCAACAACAGACCACACACCAGTGCGAGCTTTAGATAAAAAAAAACCCTTCCTGATATGAAGTAAATATAAGTGAAGTACCAACGGGTAGAACTTCGGTCAAAGGTTTGAAAAACCAGGTGCCGATCGGCCTGATCACTGTATAGGAAAGACAGAAACCTATAAACACCGCAATAAAAGAAACAATCAGGCAAGAGCGCAGCTCACGCAGATGTTCTGTGAGGGCCTGTTTCTCTAAATTTTCGCTTCCGGCTTCTGTATTCATGTGTCATAAAGGTGGTTTGAGTGGGAAATAAATTTGTAACCGTTCACCAGCACCCCATTTTCGTCCGATCAGGCCTCCTGGCATAGCCAACTATAGCCAGGAGACCAGCTTGAACGAACCTGGAGCACAGGACGAACGGTTACCGACTCTGGTTATGCAGTCTTTTGAAGGGGGCGGTGAACGGTTACATAAATTTCAAGAGAGCCCTCTGTTTTACGGATGGTTCTGAATACCATCTGTAACTAATTTTGGCAAGATATCTGTATAATGACAGGGAAAAATAACATCATCTCAAAAGAGAGGACATCCTGGTTTGTCTACATCATCCGCTGCAGTGACGATTCACTGTACACAGGCATTACCACAGATCTTTGCCGGCGGATGAACGAACACAACTTCACAACTAAGGGTGCAAGGTACACCAGAGCCAGACGACCTGTTCAACTTGTCTATTTTGAAAGCGCCACCAGCAGAAGTGGCGCGTCAAAAAGGGAATACTTAATAAAAAAATTAACACCAGCGGCGAAGAAAAAGCTGATCCAGTCAGAAGTCGGACAACAGTATTCATACTAACCCGACTAGTCGGAAACTTTTTTAGAATCGCTGGATAAGTGCCTTGGCGATAGCTCTAAGCTTATGATTTCAAACCAATTTTCAAAATTTCTTGTTTTTTATTACAGCTTCTATGGAGTAAGGCACTAAGGTATATACCCCAACTTACTCCTCACTTACAGGGTCAGGACAATTGTGCACGTATTTTTTCAGAAACCCCCTTTGTCATCTCAAGAACTTTTATCGCCTGTGCAGCTGTTACGGTTCCGGTTCCACAACTTGGGGTAATAAGGGTTTGCTGAAAAATAGTTTGTTCTTCAATCCCAAGCCGTACCAATTGACTGGTTTGATCAAACCATTTACCAACAAGACTGTCCACGGTTTCTAAATCGATTAACTCAGAGGTGGTTGGCACGATACCAGTTGCGAGCACCCCTCCCCTGCTAAAAAAACTCTGAAGATGGTCCGCATAAAGAATTAATTTATCGAAAAAAGAATATGCGTCAAAACTAACTATATCAACTCCAGAATCAAAGACCACAGGCCACTCAGTATTTGCACACACATGCACCCCGGTCAATCCACCTTCAGCTTTCACAGCATCAAAAACCTCGGTCAGGCCTGATATTATTTCATCTGCTGTGATAGTGATAAATGCTGAAGTTCCAAGGCCAGCAAGCGCCGGTTCATCAAAAAACATAATTGGCTGGTCAGCGATTTTTGCCATTTCCCCGGTTTGCCACCGAGCTTTCAAGGAGAGATGTTTTATCGCCGCATCCCGTAACTGATCATTGTAAAAGATGGCCCTGCCATCTTGATCCACAAGGCCTGTACAGAAGGTAACTGGCCCTGTTGTCTGACCCTTGAGAGCGATGAGACTGCTCATGTTGTTATTTGCAGTTGCTAAAAATGTATAAAACCCCCTGGCGGATTCCTCGGACAGTTGAAATCTGGAGCCATCAAGCGATCCACCACCTTCGGTTACCATCAGGTATTCTTCGTAAAACTCCACGAGCTCTGCTTCAAAACCCTCCCCTTGCGTATTGATAAAAACTTTATCATCCCTTTCAGTAACCCCAGGAAAACCAGGAATATACTGAAGAATCATCCCTTCCTGCTTATACATCGGAAGTTGCGGCCACAGGGGAAAGTGAGGTGTATAATCAAAAATAATATCAGTGGCCTCCTGATGGTCAACAAGAGGGAGACTACCGATAAGAAGAGGAAGACAGGCTGGCAAAAATTGGCCCATGGTTATGTACCTTTTTCAATGGAAAAATTTAATCTAATGGATGAGTGGAAATGATAATCAGGCAATTATAATTGTCACCTAAATCTTGCATACGCAAAGTACAGGGAAAATGATTTATCATTGCAAAACAAGACGTTGTATCCATCGTATAATCACTTTAGAAACTCATTTTTTCAAGAACTCATAAGATGCTTAACCGCCTTATCAAGACCATCTAGTGACAGTTCAAACATTGGAAAAATCGAACGTATCACGTTTATTGTGTGGGTATAAGGCCAGTGGTTCTCTGGAATCGGATTAAGCCAGACCGAGCGACTAAAAAAGTTATTCAAAAACTTCAACTGCTCTATGGAGGGTTTTCCGCTTCTTTCAAACGCATAAATCGAGCCATCTGTTGACATGAGCTCGTAGGGTGCCATGGACGCATCTCCAACAACAATAAATCTGGTCTCAGGATCTATTTTTGAAAACTGGCTAATAGCCAGCGGATTTTTATATCGAGCCGGGTCCTGCCACAGCAGATCATAAATCGTATTGTGAAAAAAATAGGTTTTAAGATCCTTAAATTCGGATTTGGAGTAGTTAAAAAGAGCCTGCACCATTTCAACGTGGGGCTCCATTGACCAGCCACCGTTATCTATTGCCAGGACCACTTTAAGACGATCGACAACGGCTCTTTCAAAGATCATCTCGATCTCACCACCGTTCCTCATAGTCTGGTAGATAGTGGCATCAACATTCAACTCGTTTTTCGCACCTTGAGGCACAAGATTTCTCAATTTCTTCAGGGCCTCTCCCATGGAGCTTCTGGTGAGTGGACCATGGGTTGAGTAGTCTCGAAAACGCCTCTCTCCGGCGACTTGAAGCGCGGATTTATTTCTTGATACCCCGCCTACCCGCAACCCCCCAGGATGATGACCAGAATGACCTACAGGAGACGTTCCTCCTGTTCCAATCCATTTGGAACCACCATCGTGGCGCCCGTCCTGATCCTTCAAACGCTCCTTAAAATAATCGAGCAGTTCATCGGGAGACAGATGGCTCAGTTTTTTTTCATCAATCCCAAGGGCATCCGCGACCTCTTTGGGGTTTCTCAGCCACTCGTCCAGCATGCTTTCAGCAAGAAGCTCAAGTGCCTCACTGTCAACATCAGCGAGTTCGATGCCTTGAAAGACATGGGCAAACACCTGGTCATAAATATCGAAATATTTTTCATTTTTGACAAGAACTGTACGGGCGGTCGTGTACAGATCATCAAGAGAGCCAACCAGATCTGAGGCGACCGCTCTGTGCAGGGTGAGAAATGAGGTGGCGGTAACAGGAACACCTACATCCTTTAATTTATAGAAAAAATCTATAAACATCGTCTAAAAAAACCGTTTTTTCATAAGATTGCTCGTTGACCGGTGATAATCACCGCTCTTCTTAAAAAGCACGCCAAGATAAGGAATTTCTTTTTTCAACCGATCGCCATCAGAAAAATCAGGATCAGCACCGAGAGCCCTTATCCAGTTAATTAATTCTCTAGTGGCCGGTTTTTTTTCGATGCCTTCAATACCACGCAACTCATAAAAAGTCTTAATCGCCCGATCAACGAGACGCTTGTTAATATCGGGAAAATGAAGATTGAGGATATTTCTCATCATCTTGGGATCAGGAAAAGCAATATGATGAAAATTACACCTCCCTAGAAAAGGATCTGACAGATCTTTCTTTGCATTCGAAGTGATGATTATTACCGGTCTCTGTCTGGCTTTAACCACCTCATCCGTCTCAATAATATCAAATTGCATCTGGTCAAGAACATCAAGCATATCATCTTGAAACTCAGTTTCAGCCTTATCAATCTCATCTATCAACAACACACATCTTTTTTCGGCGACAAAGGCCTGTCCAATTTTACCCATCTTTATATAGTCGCTGATATTACCAACATTGCGAGTCGAATCGCCAAAGCGACTATCGTTGAGCCTGGTCAATGTATCATATTGGTACAGGGCCTCAATCAGCTTCATGCTCGACTTGACGTTAAGAATTATCAGCTCCATGCGCAATGTTTCTGCAATCGCATGGGCGAGCATGGTCTTACCGGTACCGGGTTCACCCTTTAGCAACAATGGCATTTCCAGCACCATTGAAATATTTACAATTTTAGCAAGTTCATCATCAAGAACATATTTTGCCGATCCACTGAATCCTGTTTGACCCATAATTTCCCTCAACATCTACCCTTTAAACAATTTTAATCACTGCCAGGTTTACTTGAAAGCCCGCATCTTTTTTTTGATTAAGCCGGGCAATAATACCCCCTCCCCTGCCAAAAAAAAACCAGACAAAATGTCACGTTTACGTCTAAGATAACATAAACATTTGTATTGTCAAAAATTTCAACCAACAATATAGGCAAGTTACAATCCTTAACACTATTGTTCAATAATACTACAAGACTTGCAAACTATTATTGATAAACGTTCTATTGCACAAAAACATCACTACTCCGTTTTCCAAAAAAAGAAGGTATGTAACTGTATTTTAAATATAAATAAAGCTAAAACTCTTGTTTTTTTCATTTTGTACCCAACAAGTCAATCCCTACGGGCTCCCTTGCCCTATCCATTAGGATTGACTTTTAAATTGGGTATTTGTAGATTCGTGCCTGCTGGAGTGTTGCTGGTTAAAAATCAACGTTAAATACCCGGTTTCCAAAAGTTCCAGGCATTTGACAATCTCTTTCATATGCTCACAGGGCAAAAAGAATGCAACATTTGGGTTCAACCAAAATCACACAACCACAAAGGGGCGTCGTAGAACGTCCAGGCTACCTGTGTACATGCATTTCACCAGCGCACCAGAGCACAATGTATCAATTACGCACTTCACCTAATTGTATACAATATACGGCCGAGATTAACAGAGCAGTCACACCTAGTTCAGTTAAACGAAAATTTAACAGCGATAAGTACCTTCACGAAATTCATTCATAATGAACAAGAAATGAATTTCTGAAGCGCTAAATGCAATTTTACATGCCAAAGTTGAAAATGTTTTAAGGAGGTAAACGGGAACCACACTGGCGTAAATTTAATTCTTCAACCACAATTGAGCAAAGTTAGGGTTAGTTACTTCACATTCCCTACTTTATGAAATTGGATAGGAAAAAAGGAACAACATCAATGTCAGAAAGCACCATCACAATAAAAGGCAAGAAGAAAAGTACATTTCTTGACAAGGCCAAGGGCATAGTCCCTGACGGAGGAAATTTAAACCTCTGTTTGACGTGCGGAGCGTGTGCCTCAGGCTGTCCAGCGACTGGACTTGAAGATATGGACCCTCGCAAATTCCTGCGAATGATCGCCATGGGTATGGATGAGCAAGCTGTCAATTCACCGTGGGTATGGATGTGCACCATGTGTCAGCGCTGCGTCTATGTCTGTCCGATGAAGATAGATATCCCGCAACTTGTATTTAATGCAAGGGCGGAGTGGCCTCGAGAAGAGCGTCCTTCCGGTATCATGAAGTCCTGCGATATGGCTCTTAGAAACGACTCTAACAGTGCCATGGGCACAGCTCCAGACGATTTTATCTTTGTTGTTGAAGATGTCTTGGAAGAGTACAAAGAATCGCAGCCGGAATTCAAAGAGATGGAAGCCCCCATTGACAAAGAGGGCGCCTTCTTTTTTATAAATCAAAATTCCCGAGAACCGGTTACAGAACCTGACGAGATGGTGCCATTGTGGAAAATCCTTAATCTCGCTGGCGTCGACTGGACCTATGGCAGTAAAGGCTGGGCAGCGGAAAATTACTGTATGTTTCTCGCTGACAATGACTGCTGGGAGAGAGTCACGAGGGTTTCAGCCAACCAAGCGGACGAACTGGGGTGTAAGGTCTTTCTCAATACCGAATGAGGACACATCACATTCTCAGTCCGGGCCGGACTGAAAAAATTCGGAATTGATCATAAATTTGAAGTTGCATCAATCTACACCTATTACGCTAAATGGATTCGTGAAGGTCGCCTGAAAGTAAATTCTGATTGGAATAAAGAGCGTAAAATTAAATTTACTGTTCAAGATCCATGTCAGATTATACGCAAGGGCGAGGGAGATGTCGTTGCAGATGATCTTCGTTACGTTATTAAATCTATCGTTGGCGAAGAAAATCTCATAGAAATGACCCCCAATAAATCAAACAACTACTGCTGTGGTGGGGGCGGTGGCTTTCTCCAGTCAGGCTATACGGAGCAGCGCCGGGCCTATGGACAGTTGAAATTTGACCAGATCATCTCTACAGGCGCCGATTACTGTATTACAGGCTGCCATAACTGTCACGCGCAGGTACATGATCTAGGACATCACCATGGAGCAACATTTGGCACTGTTCATATCTGGACACTGCTTTGTCTGTCCCTTGGAATTCTTGGTCCCAACGAAAGGGCCTATTTAGGTGATGACCTAAAAGATGTAGACGTCTTTCACCCAGAAACAGCACTGTTCTAAAATGACATATTCTTATTTGGAGGGAAAATAAACCTATGAGTTTTCAAAAACGATTAGCGTCAAATGAGTTCGCGGTTCTTGCCGAAATTCACACCCCAAAAGGCATTAATATTTCCAAACTGGTTAACGATGCCAGACGCCTGAAAGGCAGAGTGGATGCGGTTGTAGTACCCGATATGGAAAATGGCATAATGCGCATGAGTGCACTTGCCGGGGGTGTTCTCCTGCAACAACAGGGTGTAGAAACTATAATGCACATGTATTGCAGGGACCGTAATAGAATGGCGCTCCAGGGAGACGCCCTTGCTGCCCATGTCCTGGGTATCCAAAACATTATTGTCGCCGACAGTTCAGACATGAGTGAAAGCGATCATAGCGATGCTTCAACCGTAAGCGATCTTGATGAAGCTGGATTAATCGAGGCACTTATGGCCTTGCAAAAAGGTAAAGACCTGAGCGGTTTTGATCTTGACGGTGCCCCAGACTACACAGTTGGCTGCACACTTGCTCCCTTTGCCGACGAGAAGGAACTTAATTCAGCCCTCGAAACGGCCAAGGCAAGAATAGATGCAGGTGCCAAGTATATTATCACCCCACCTGTATTTGATCTAGCAAGCTGCGCACCAGCCTTTGAGAAGATTAAATCTTTAGATGTGCCTGTGATTCCGACAGTTTTCTTACTCAAATCCTTGGCTATCGCCCAGTATATAGCTAACAGCGAACCAGGGGCTAATATCAAAGACGAGCTGATTCGTCGAATTCGTAAGTCATCAGACCGTGAACAGGAAGGTGTCGCTATTGCAGCTGAAACCATTTCTGCATTGAAAGATAATTGTCAAGGCGTACTCATTCAAACTCTGGGCTGGGAACACAAACTGCCTGAGATTCTTGATGCAGCCTCCATTTGATAAACTGTCATTCAACCATGGCATACTATCCAAGGATTGACCGAGTAATTCGTTTAACCCTGCTAAACCTGTAATAAGAAAAGGTAACAATGCAGAATTCAAAAAAAATCCAAAACCCAAATAGCAAAGTGCTTGTTGTCGGTGGTGGTCTCGGTGGAATACGAACGGCTCTGGATTTAGCTGAAGCGGAAAAAGACGTCGTTCTCGTTGATAAGGATTACACGATTGGCGGATTAATGACCCAGTTGGATCGAACCTTTCCAACAAACAATTGTGATCTTTGCACCATAGCCCCCTACCTCTCAGAAAGTAACCGCCAGGAGCATATCGAACTGATGTCGATGACCAGTGTCGAAAGTGTAACCGGCGAAAAAGGAAATTTTACTGCAACTCTGATAACTGAACCACGCTACATTAATCTCGACAAATGTACCGGTTGCGGAGAATGTCTCAACCAATTCCCTGAATGTGTCCGTTTTCATCCCGGACTCGACCACAGGGCACCAACCTGCATGCGCTATCCCCAGGCAACACCACAGGCATTCTCCATTGATCTCAAAAAATGTACGGATGTCCAGGCACTTGTAAAAGTTTGCCCCGCAGGAGCAATCAACCCGGACGATATGCCGATTAACCGGGAAGTGAAATGCGCCTCTGTTGTACTCTCTCCAGGAGCATCGCTTTTTGATCCCAGTCACCTTGACTATCTAGGTTATGCCAATTTCCCTGATGTGGTGACGAGTCTTGAATACGAAAGAATTTTATCCGCTTCAGGTCCAACCGGAGGGAAACTCGTCTGCCCGTCCACAGGAAAGCAACCGAAAAAAGTTGCCTGGATTCAGTGTATAGGATCAAGAGGACTTCAGAAAGGATCCGGTTCGTACTGCTCTCACGCCTGTTGCATGTTCGCATTGAAAGAGGCAATCGTCACCAAAGAGCGATTCCAGGAAGATATAGAAACCACTATATTTTACATGGATATGCGTACCTTTGGTAAGGACTACGAACTCTATTTTAATCGGGCAAAGAATGAATATGATGTCCGTTTTCTAAGATCCAGACCACACTCGATCCTCCAGCACCCCGGCGAGACTGATCTCACCATGAACTACACTGTAGAAGACAGCACCAAACAGCTCGAAGAAAAATTCGACATGGTTGTACTGTCCACCGGTTTTAAGACCTCTGACTCAACAAGGGAACTTGCCGACAAAGTAGGTATTGAGCTCAATGATGATTTCTTTCCTGTAACTGATGGCTTTAACCCTGTTGTTACCACCAAACCAGGTGTTTATGTTGCTGGAACATTTGAAAGCCCAAAGGATATCCCTGAAACCATGGTCCAGGCCAGTGCCGCTGCCTTTATGGCAGGCGCTGATGCCGGTATCTCCACTCCAGCAATTGAAGAAGTAGCGGAAGAAGACCATGAGTCCTTAGAAGAACTTGAGGTGGTGGAAAGAGATATCTCTCTGGAAGAGCCTAAAGTTGGTGTCTTTATTTGTGATTGTGGCGATAATATTGGTGCCGTCGTTGATGTTGAAACCCTGGTTGAACATGCTGCTGGGCTCCCCCATGTTGCTGTCGCGAAATCAGAGGGACACGGCTGTAGCCGTCTTTCAATGAATGACATTCGTCAGATAATTGAAGATGAACAGTTGAACCGTGTTGTAATTGGAGGTTGCTCCCCCCGTACCCATCAGGCTAAATTTGAGGATTTACTGGCCAAGGCCGGACTCAATAAATATCTTCTGGAAATTGCCAACATCCGAGATCAGGCTACCTGGGTACACTCCGCAAAACCAGAAGAAGCAACAGAGAAAGCCAAAGTTCTCCTGCAAATGTCAGTAGGTGCTGTCGTCAATGCACAACCTCTGGTGGAGCAGTCTCTGCCCATGAACAAAAATGTTCTTGTTGTGGGTGGTGGTATCACCGGTATGACCGCAGCACTTAATCTTGCTGACCAGGGCTTCCAGATCTATCTAGCTGAAAAAAGTGACAAACTTGGTGGGTTAGCTAATCTTTTAATCAAGACCCTGGAAGGCAATTATGTTCCTGCCTTTATTGAAGAACTTGTTGCAAAAGTCAACGGTCATGCAAATATCCAGGTATTCACCAGGGCACTTATTGTTGACCACTCCGGTATGCCCGGTATGTTCACCACCGGCTTCCAGAGCGGCAAACAGATGTTTTACCGCCAACTGGAACACGGCATAACCATCTTGGCAACTGGTGCTATTTCCAGTAGGCCGAATCAATATCTGCTGGATGAATCCCCTGCTGTTCGCACACAACTTGAAACACAGCGATACATAGCAGACAACCCTGAAAAAGTGAAAGAGTGGGACAATGTTGTAATGATCCAATGTGTTGGATCACGCACCAAAGAGAATCCCAACTGTTCCCGCATTTGCTGCCAAAATGCCATTAAGAACTCACTTGCCATTCTGGAAACTAACCCTGATGCCAGAGTATTTGTACTCTACCGTGATATGCGGACCTACGGTTTCCAGGAAGACTATTACCGAATGGCCAGGGAAAAAGGTGTCATCTTTGTAAGATACAACGCCGATAACCCACCGGTTGTTAACGCAGCGGGTGAGCAGGTTGAGGTTACCTATTATGACTCCATCTTATCGATGCACGTCACGGTAGCCGCAGACAACCTCAGTCTTAGCACTGGTATGGTTGCTGACACAGATTCCACCGAGGAACTGTCGATGATCTTCAAATTACCACGTACCAATGATGGTTATTTCCTTGAAGATCATGTTAAACTACGACCGGTTGATATGCCTGTACCAGGTTTTTTTGTTGCAGGAACCGCCCATTCACCAAAACTCATCAGGGAAAGTGTCACCCAGGCCAATGCCGTAGCTGCAAGGGCACAGACCATGCTGGCCCGTAATGAAATCAATCTTGGTGCAGCAAGTGCCAAGGTAGATGGTAAACTCTGCGCCTCTTGTCTTATCTGCGTCCGAGCATGTCCTTTTGACATCCCATTTATAAACGCAGACGGTTATTCTGAAATTGACCCAGCCAAGTGTCACGGATGTGGTATATGTGTTTCAGAGTGTCCCGCCAAGGCCATTCAGCTGATGCAATTCGAAGATGATAGAATACTTGCAAAAGTCGAACAACTATTTGAAAGGATAACTGCATAATGGAAAATTTTGAACCGGTAATAGTAGCCTTCTGCTGCCACTACTGCGCCTATACCGCCGCAGATATGGCGGGAAGCCAACGTCTTCCCTATCCCTCAAATGTAAAGATTATTCGAGTACCTTGTTCCGGTAAAGTCGATGCCCTGCATATCGTCAAAGCCTTTGAAAAAGGTGCTGACGGTGTCTATGTTGCTGGCTGCCTGGAGGGCGACTGTCACTTTAAGAGCGGAAACGAAAAAGCCGCTAAACGAATTGCCTACGTCAAGACCTATCTTGAAGAAATAGGTATTGAAAGTGATCGTCTTGAAATGGTCATGATGTCTGCGGGAATGGGACATCGTTTTGCAGAAATAGCAACAGAAATTACCGCAAAAATAAGGGAACTGGGCCCCAGTCCCGTAAAAGCAGTCCCAGCATTGTAAGCCGAAGAGTCCAAAGCTTACGGGATATTTAATAAGGAGAGTGAAACACCATGATCACTGCTGAACGAAAACCTTTAGATGAAATCATTGCATACGTAAAGCCATTTAAGCGCATACTCCTGCTCGGCTGCAATGAGTGTGTGACTGTCTGCTCAGCCGGCGGTCGCAAGGAAGTAGGCTTGCTTGCTTCCGCGCTGCAGATGGCAATGTTAAAAAACGGCATCAACATTGAAATCCAGCAACATACCCTGGAAAGACAATGTGATCCTGAATATGTTGAAGAGCTGGTACCAATGATAGATGGCGCAGACGCCGTATTATCCATGGCCTGTGGATGCGGTGTCCAGCAACTTGCCATGCGCTATAAAGATAAGCCTGTTTTCCCTGCGGTAAACACCGAGTTCATGGGCGCTTCCGAGCGTCAGGGTGTCTGGGGAGAGCGATGTCAAGGATGTGGTAACTGTCTACTTGGTGTTACCGGCGGAATCTGCCCGATCGCTCGATGTGCAAAACAGCTGATGAATGGCCCTTGCGGCGGTTCTGTCACAGGTCATTGTGAAATTAGTGAAGATGTGGACTGTGCCTGGCAGCTTATCTGGGATCGACTTAAGGCCCTTGGCCTTACTGAGAAATACCTGGAAAATATACCGGCCAAAGATTGGAGACCAGCAGGCGGCAGTGGCCCTAGAAAGATTATTAGAGAGGATCTGGCAGAATGAAAACAGAAAGCAATTTAGAAAAAATATTGGCGGCTGGACATCTTGCAGTAACAGGTGAATGTGGGCCTCCAAGAGGTTGCAAGCCTGAGGAGGTTATTGATAAATCTCAATACCTGAAAGGAATTGTTGATGCAGTCAACGTGACTGACAACCAGACAGCAATGGTTCGTATGTCGAGTCTTGCTGCATCAGTGCTCATCAAGCAGGAAGGCCTTAATCCTCTATTCCAGGTTACCTGTCGTGACCGAAATCGACTGGCGATGCAAGCTGACATAATTGGTGCATACTCCCTCGGCGTAGACACCATGCTCTGTCTTTCTGGAGATCACACCAAGTTTGGTGATCACCCTGAAGCGATGAACGTCCATGATATTGATTCCATCCAGCTGATCCAGATGGTTAAGAATATGCGTGACGAAGGCAAATTCCAGGGTGGCGCAGATCTTAAAGGTCCACCAAAAATGTTCATAGGTGCAGCTGCAAACCCCTTTGCTGATCCCTTTGAACTCCGGGTAATGAGGCTTGAAAAGAAAATTGAGGCAGGAGCTGACTTCATCCAGACCCAGTGTATCTTTAATATAGATAAATTTGAAACCTGGATGGAAGGCGTTCGCAAAAGAGGATTGCACAAAAAGTGCCATATCCTTGCGGGGGTTACCCCATGTAAATCCCTAGGGGCTGCCAGATACATGTCCAAACGAGTTCCAGGTATGGATGTACCTCAGGAAATCGTTGATAGAATGGCCGCAGTACCTAAAGAGAAGCAGGCAGAAGAAGGCGTAGATATCTGTATCGAGACCATTGAGCGACTTAAAAAGATTGAAGGAGTCGCCGGAATACACATTATGGCCATCGAATGGGAAGAAATTGTTGAAGAGATTTGCGAAAGAGCAGGACTTCTTCCTCGACCTCAGGTATAAAGATATAAAGTAGTTTTCAACCATAAAGCAGATGGAGGAAAATGCAACATGAGCGATAGTAAACTAATTCTTGTAGTAGATGACGATACAGATCTCGTGGAAATGGTCTCCATGAAGTTAGAAAGTGAGAACTTTCGTGTGGCCAAAGCCTACGATGGCATTGAAGCCATGGATCGTATCAAAGAAGAAAAACCAGCTCTTATCGTGCTCGATGTGATGATGCCACGAAAAGACGGCTACACTCTTTGTGACGAGTTAAAGAACTCTGCTGACTACAAGGATATCGTTGTTGTTCTTTTAACCGCAGTAACAGAAGCCATTAAATCAACCAATTACACCCATATGGGTGGAAAGACAACGTTGGCTGACGACTTTGTGCCTAAGCCAATTGACTTAGACAAGCTCATGGAAATTGTACAGGACAATCTCTAATCCGTAGCTTACTTGCCCGCATATTCAGAAATCTTCTGAATATGCGGGCTACCTTCTGGTAGTGAATCTTTTGACTCATATAGATAAAATCCACATCGGTGGAATAAAATTTAGTGAGAAACTCACTCATATTTCCGTCCAGCAGAGTTCTGCGCCCGTTTTTTCCATGAGTGAACTGCTCCACCAAGTCGCAGAAAAAAATATCAACATCCCCTTTCTCTGTGCTTCCGCCACGAAACAAGTTCCCACAACCAGTTTCTGCGTAGACAGCTCTGATTTTTCTCAACTGCAGCAAATTCTGAGCCAATCTATTTTTGAGGACCTTGACACCAAAGTAGTACCAGAGGTTGGGTTATGCACGGTTTTCCCACACAGAAACAGCCTTGGGCTGCTCGGGAAAATAATTCATATATTTGGTGAATTTACTTTCCCTCTCTACTCTTTTTCCACCTCTATCTCTGCGCTTGCCTTTACTACTGACTTTTGTCTCCTGGACAATGTTGCGGAAAAACTGGAAACAATTGTGGAATTACCCAGGAACCATGCACCATTCAGGCAGGAGTTTCAGCTCAAACAGCCCCAGTTGTAATGACACTGCAATGACAAGGAGAATTTATGGTGGAAACTATAGCTGTTTACTGGGAGGAACAGGTAAAAGTTTATGGAATATCTCATAAATATGACTTACGCCTGGTAACACTCAATTTTCCCTCTTCTGAACTTTCACACTGGGGAATGTGGATCAGCCAACTTGAGGAACAGATAAAACGTTTTGAGCTTGTTACTTACCACGGTATCGAAAATTGGGTAACTCTTCACCTACTTGTAGACGCTAGCTCAGCAAACACTTTATTTAACAGAGTCAAGTCTACAGCGAATAATGTGCAAACCCTTAGCATCGATAGGGAACTGCCTGTTGATGTGCTCTTTTTGCACGGTCCTCATTTTCAAGATAGATTTGGCATAATTGATGTGGCCATAAATGCTCTCAACCAAAATAAAATTGATCTCCTGGTTTCAGGTTGTGCCGGTACCAGCATGTACCTCGTAGTACCCAAAGGAAATGGAGCCAAGGCCAAAGAGGTGCTCAAAGCAACATTTATTATCCCTACGTCCACTTGATTTACAGAAATACCTTGATAGTCAACTATACATTTATTTTTCATTTTTTCCTTTCACAACAAGTAACCTTTCACGCAACATCATGACAGATTCAAATCAATTTGATTCATTGGAAACGGACTGGCGCCTGCGGCTATTTGACTCCTTATCTTTTCCAACCCTCGTGCTCCGACCTGATCGTACAATAATCGCTGCCAATAAAAAATTTCACGAGAGAAACAGAACTCGGATAGAGGAAATTCTCGGAAAGACCTGTCAGCATATTTTCCGTGAAGATAACAATCTCAAACACCTTTCCTGCAATGGCAGTGACTGCCCCCTGCAAGGCGTAATTGAGACGAAACAAACCAAGTCTGTAGTACAAAAAAATATTGGCACAAACGGTGAGGAGGTATGGGAAGAAAGGGTTTTTGCGCCTATATTTGGCGATCAGCATGAAGTAAAGTACATAATCGAGAGTTTACGTGACATCACGGCCGTCAAAGACTTAGAAAAAAAATACAGCGATGTGAGGCAACTCATCGACAAAGTCGTCCAAAGTTCTGTCAGTGGCATTATAGCAGCAAACAGAAAAGGTGAAATTATCCTGCTGAATAAGGCCGCAGAAGAGCTTTTTGGCTATTCAGCAGCTGACGCCAACAGTGTTACAATTGAAGATTTTTATCCGCCCGGCGTTGCAAGAGATATAATGAAAAAGCTGCGGGATGAAAATATTGGTGAAAAAGGCAAACTTCCTTCCACCCAGTTCAACATCGTCACCAAAGAGCTGGAAGAGGTGCCAGTGGAGATGACAGCCGCCATTATTTATGAAGAAGGCAAAGAGGCTGCCACTGCCGCAATATTTAATGATCTCCGAGAGAAACAGGCTGTACAAAAAAAACTGGAAGAGGCTGAGAGCCAACTTTTTCAGTCGGAAAAACTGGCTTCACTGGGCCGCCTGGCGGCGGGTGTGGCCCATGAAATAAACAATCCACTAACAAGTATTTTGCTCTATGGCAACCTGATGCGTGAAAAACTTGAAGAAGAGCATCCTCTTGCCAGCAATCTCAACTATATCCTTGAGGATGCCGAACGTTGCCAGGAAATAGTCAAGAACCTCCTGGCTTACAGCCGTCAGACAAGGCCCGCAAAAGATGTTTTTTATCTCAATAATCTCGTTGGTGAAAGCCTGAGGCTCATCCGAGACCAGAAACTCTTTATGAATGTGGAAATTATTAAAGAACTTGATGACTATCAAATTCTTGTCAATGCCGATAAAAACCAGCTTTGCCAGGTATTGATAAACCTTATTATTAACGCAATGGATGCAATGGACGGCAGAGGTACTCTCAACCTGAAAACCTTCCGTGACCGCAAAGCAGGTAAGGCCTTTATAGAGGTGACAGATACCGGTAGCGGAATTCCCCCAGAAAATCTTTCAAAAATTTTTGATCCATTCTTTACCACAAAAGAATTGGGGAAAGGAACGGGGCTAGGACTCAGCATGGCATACGGAATTCTCGAAGAAAACCATGGTCGAATTTCCGTCAAAGAGACTGGACCAGAGGGCACCACATTCCTCCTTGAGTTCCCCGAAGAACCTGTTTCTGATGAGTTTCACTTTATGTCCATCGGCTAAATTCGTTAAAACCTTACTTCATTATAACTGTAATGAAAACTCCGACCACCCTGACGAGTATACTAACATTGAAGAGCCCTGGACGTTTCAGCTCACCTTACGAACCAACACTTTGCTGAAGACTACCTGGCCATTTAGCAGATAACATTGATCAATTTTTTTTATACAACAACAAATCATCCCTCGACTCACTTCATAAAACACGTTATATTCCTTTAGGGTTCAGGTACTAAATGATCATTAATTGACTAACCAACTCAACATTCCAGGTACTGGAAAAAGACTAAAGGTATAGAGAATTAATTATGGGTTTTAATATACTGCTAGGATTATCTGTCATTGTCTGCCTGGTTGGATTATTTATTCGATTCTCAATCTGGTTTTCCCAAGGATTACAAACCTCAACCCCACCCACTTCCCCTGGGGATAGAGCCAGTGCTGCTCTCCAAGGAGTAACAGGGGCCATTTTCAGCTCCAAGGTTGTCATGGTCCTCAAATCTTTTTTTGTTGATCTCCTGTTCCAGAAGCGTATTTTCGACAAGAGCTATCTGCGCTGGGCCACCCATAGCCTCATTTTTTTTGGCTTCATGCTGCTTTTTTTCATCCACGCCCTGAGTCCCGTTATCTCCGATAGTCTCTTCAGTGATTATCAGCCGACACTTAACCCTTTTCTGTTCCTAAGAAACGTCTTTGGGGTAATGGTTCTGATAGGTCTTGGACTCGCCATTTACCGACGTTTTGCCCTCAAGACACAACGCTTAAAAACCTATTCAAGTGACTGGGCAGCCATAGGCTTTGTTGCTGCCATTATAATCTCGGGAATGCTTCTAGAGGGTGCAAAGATATCCTCATATAGCTACTATCAGGGCATGATTGAGGAGTACGCATCCCTGGATGAAGACGAAGAAGCAGCACTAGAAGCATACTGGGTTGCGGAAAACGGCCTCGTCTCCCCTAACCTCTCAGCTCCCCCAAGCCCCGAGCTGGTGGCACAGGGTATGGAGGTAAATAGCGACAGCTGCATGGATTGCCACGCCTCCAATAGCTGGGCATTTGCCAGTGTAGCTGCTGCACCACTCACCAGACCATTTTCTGCAATCTTTGGAGATGGAGCCGCAGTTACCTTGTTTTACATTCTGCATATCCTTGCCTGCTTCGGATTTCTTGCCTGGCTCCCGTTTAGTAAAATGTTCCATATTATCGCTGCCCCGGTAAGTCTGATTATTAAGAGTGTCACCGGAGATGAGGTTAAAGACCCCGTCAATGCACTCAACAGACAGATGGTTGGGCTTTCAGCCTGCACCCATTGCGGATCCTGTTCCATTGAGTGTTCATCATCTATGTTCTATGAACATTTTGATAACGATTTTATCCTGCCATCTGAGAAAATTCAGTATCTAAAGAATTTTGCAGCAAAAAAAGAGACAGATCCTGCCATTAAAAAACGAATGCAGCAGGGGCTCTACGTATGTACCAGCTGTGACAGATGTACTACCATCTGTCCATCTGGAATTAACCTGAAAGAGATTTTTGTCAGTGCAAGATATTGCCTACTCGAGGAAGGGGCGCCAGAAACTACAATGCTAAGTCATTTTTCTTTTCCTCTGGCACTTGCTCAAAACTTTGTAGATGATCACCTCAAGGCACTGAAAAAAGTGACCGATCTTTTCAAAGAGAGCTTTAGAAGTCTCACCGATTTCAGCACACCACTTCGTCTTGCAAAAGCTGATACACTGACTAACTCTTCCTTTAAAGGCTGCTATTCGTGCCAGCGATGCACAAATATCTGCCCGGTGGTACGCAGCTACGAAAATCCATCTGAAAGCCTCGGAATGCTCCCTCATCAGATAATGTACAGCCTCGGAATCGGCAATGTTGAACTGGCCATGGGAGCCGAAATGATCTGGAGTTGTTCTACCTGCTATCTCTGCCAGGAACACTGCCCAAATGAAGTTGAACTTACTGATATTTTTTATAGCCTGAAGAATGGTGCCATTAATAAAATAGAGGCAGGAGCGAAATCATGAAATACGCATTTTTCCAAGGGTGCAATATCCCTATTCGTATCCAGCAGTATGCGCAATCCACAGAGGCCGTATTAAATAAATTTAATATTCAACTTGAAGTTGTTGATGATTTTAATTGTTGTGGCTACCCAGTAAGAAACGTTGACGAAAAAGCGTATATTCTGCCTTCAGTCCGTAACATGGCCATTGCCGAAAAACTTGGCCTTGATATTATGGTAATCTGCAACTGCTGCTTTGCCAGCCTGCAGAAAGCCAAAAACGTCATGGCAACGGATAATCAGTTCAAAGTAGAACTCAATGCAATTCTCGCAAAAGAAGGTCTAAGTTATACAGGTAGCGTAAGAATCAAACATTTTTTAACCGTGCTCTATGAAGATATTGGAACCGAAGAGATACGTAAACAGCTCGCGTACAAATTCAAAGATCTCAATATCTCTGTAATCCACGGTTGCCACATCTTAAGGCCAAGGGAAATTACAGCCTTTGATGACTCTTTCGTTCCAAAGATTACAGAAGAACTTCTCAGTACCACCGGTGCTACCAGTCTTGAATGGCAAGGGAAACTCGAATGTTGCGGTGCTGCCCTTGCAGGCATCAACAACGATCTTTCACAGAAACTCCTTCTAGAGAAGATAACCGGAGCACAGGAAGCGGGTGCAGCATATATAACCCCTATCTGTTCCTACTGTCATCTTCAATTTGATACTACCCAGCTACAGATGATAGAAAATAAAAAATCGGGAAACCTGTTGCCTGTCCTCCTCTACCCGCAACTTTTAGGCCTCTGTCTCGGACTGGATGAGGCAACCCTTGGAATTGCAGAAAACGCCACTATTGAAGCCAGTGATATAGAAAAAATCAAATCTCTTCTAGGACCACCTGTTGAGGAAAAAAAGAAACGACGAAAAAAGAAGGCTGCCGCCTCTGCATAAGTAGTCTGTAACAACATATTCTATTTTTCCAAGAAACCACCCTGTAAAGATCTCTTTGCAGGGTGGTTTTTTCTTTTAATTTCC
>JAAELB010000739.1 GCA_024227155.1 Desulfobulbaceae bacterium | reverse complement strand
TGTAACTTATTCCTGTACACCAAAACATGATGAAACCCTGAAACCTAACCAATAAATTGCACGCTGGATATTGATATCTTCCCGAACGTGGTCAAGGTCAACCGTCTCTTGGAAGACCTCAACTCTCGAAATGCTCCATTCCAAGCTGCTTCCTTGACTGGATCAAGTTGATATCAGGAATAATAGGGAATTTTTAAAAGCTTTTTCATTTCGACAATGTTTCCGGAACATCTTAGGTTTCAGGATTTCGACTTCTTCAAAGATTTGTCTGGTGCAATCTTTAATATCTGAGAAGACACAGGCATCTTGCTTAGAACTGGGGTTTTATAACATGTAGGCTCTGCTGTTTTCAGGAAACATCGTTCAATAACAAGTATGGTGATGTTGTTAGGAATATCGAACCACCTCTTCCCAGATTCACAGTTAATAAGGTCAAATAGAGGTGCTGGCAGGATAATATAACCTTCGACATGGCAATATCAAGCCCAACTCTCAGTTACCAAATTTACGCTATCTTTGGTAATCTATAATTCACAGTTACTCCATTTCTGTACTCTTGTCTGCATGAAAAAATGAGCACATCTCTAGAAAAAATGTATATACGGTAATTCTTTGACCATCATTTCAACGAGTTTCTGGAGTACTATAATAAGTATTTCCAGAGGTGGTATAGATTGAACTGTCTTCTTCAATCTCATGCTGTGCAGAAAACGCCTGGAATCAACACCCTCCAACTCTGCTGACTTGGATGATGATTATGAAATGCTAAGCGAATTTCTAGTTCCTGGAAAAACAGGAGACAGAATCCTTGTGCATGATAATGAATGAAGGACACTATTTCTGGATCGAATTGGAATCAATGACTTGTTAGTCTCTGTTCGCAGCCTTATTTATGGTAAATTGCCGGAAGGAACAGTGGCCAAGCAAAGGGTGATGAAGGGGGAGGTGATAGTTTCACGACATAAATGTCTTCAGTGTTTCCTCCGGACCCATCTCCTGTAGCAGTGAGGGTATGGTCACCATCACTCGGGTCAAAATCACAAGTCTCCTTGAAATCCCCTGTGAGGTATAGATTGCCGGAGGAGTCAACGTGAACACCTCGTCCTGTCTCGGCATTAGTACCGCCAATGCTCTTTGCCCAAATGAAATCCCCGTCGTTATCGAGCTTGCTGATAAAGACATCCTCATATTGCTCGCTTGTCAGGGTAAAGGTGTTAGGCCCCGGATCAAAGTCGCCCGATACCCAATAGGATCCAGTGGTATAGATATTTCCACTGGCATCAATGGCAATGTCCATGCCATAATCAGTACCACTGCCGCCAATATTTTTAGCCCATTTGACGCCACCATTGTTATCTATTTTGGCAACAAAAACATCTCCACCGCCGTTGGAGGTGAGAGTAGTGTGGCCAAATATTATCGGCGACCCTTCAAAATAACCAACGCAGTAGATATTTCCGTCCGAATCGACTGTAACCGACTCTCCGTATTCCCCGGCGGTGGTTCCAATCACTTCAATCTCATTTACGTTAGCCACCTCGCCGTTGCTAGCCAGTTTGGCAATGAAAATATCTGTATCTCCATTGCTGGTGACATTTATGCTGGTATCATCGCGGGGGCTAAAATCCGTTGTACCTTCAAATTCCCCGGTTGTGATGACATTGCCCGAGTTGTCTACAGCAATGTCATTTGCAATGCAACCTTCATCTGAAACATAGCGCTTGGCCCAGGTCGTGTCTCCGTTGCTATCGAGTTTAACGATATAGGCGTCCCAGGTCGAACCAGCATCATATACAGTGCCCCCGCCAAAATCAACACTGCCAGTGAATCCGCCGGCTGCGTATACATTTCCTGAACCGTCAACGGCTACCCCACCGCTTGTTTTTCCGCCTGTTCCAGAAAAGCCCGTTACCCATTGAAAAGAGCCGTCACTTGCAAGTTTGAGAACATAAACGTCTCCATTGCCAGTGGAGACAAGATTAGATGTTCCGGTTCCAGGGTCAAAGTCTACGGTATCGAGGAACTCACCGGTAATATAAATGCTGTTGGCGGCATCGATATGCATAGATACGGCATTTTCTTCGCTAGTGCCTCCAATGGCTTTAGCCCAGACAAAATTGCCGCTACGATCCAATTTGCTGATAAATATATCACCGCCACCTTTACTTGTCAGTTCTTCAGTTCCAGCTCCTGGGTCAAAATCGATCGTGCCGCCAAACCACCCAACCGTGATGACATTGCCTTGTGAATCAGTTGCCACGCTCAGGCCAAAATCGTACAAATTACCACCTATTCCCTTGGCCCACGAGAACTGGAGGTCTTGTGCCAGAACGGGTTTTCCTAGTATACACGTGGCTAATGCACCAGCCGATAATAATGAAAACATCCTCGTTGGCCATCTACTCTTAGTAGTTCCGTTCTTCATTTCTCGCCGTCCTCCATGTAATGAGTATTCGTGTAGATTTGGTACTTAACATCAAATTTATACGTACACTTGTAGGCTAGCTTGGGTTAGATCATGGAGTAAGGTATTGCTTAGCAAGGTAGTCGTAACCTCTTACAATAGAGCAACCCAGCTGGCGTGACAAGAAACCTGTCTAACTTTACATGCATCATCAGGTAATATATTATTTATAATTTTTTATCAACTTATAACTGGAAAAAGGTGTTTTATAAACATTTTACCATCCAATTTTGAACACATACATTCTTCTATGGTTTCAGGAAGTTAAAATAATAGGAATCCGGTTCAGCGTATATAAGTCGGACATTATTGTCAGATCACGGCAAATTACACGTTGGTAAATAGTGCGCAGAACTTTTCTCCTGCATAAAAAAAGAGGTTGCTATAGTTGTTTAAGATGTTTCATAATGAGGTGATTTTGGAACCTGATCATTTAATTTTGCATTGCCAGGACGAAGGTAATCAGCCTTATCATTTCGTCTAAAAATATGTTACTCCTGTATCTAGAAAAATTCACCTTTCCCAAAGCCTAACAATAAAAAATCAATGTAAAAGTATATCTTATCCATGATAGCTTACAGGGACACACGATATCACGGTCTCAGAGACTAGAATTGGCAAGGTTAACCATTTAAGCAACTCTGCAAATTAGGACTATTCCTGTATCCACTAACCCCTCCTGTTGCCTGACATGTATTTTGGTATATCATGATACTAGAGCCATTTCGGTCAAATATCCATCTAAACAGGAGGTGTATCATGAAAGTTTCACAGGCAATCAGTTTCCACTTGCAGTACCATCGAGCAAACTCTAAAAAAATAATACTATTAAAACCTGTGAGTTTGTTCTTGCCAGAGTCTCTGGCAAATTCAGCAAGCGTGATTTGGCCAGTATCTCACAAGAAGAGGTTCTGGAATTTCTGCTAACTTTAGCCAAAAATAACAAACAAGCCACCAAGAGAAATCGTTACTCGGTGCTCTCATCTTTTTACAATTTCAACATTAACACTGGTCTCCCCGCACTCACAAACCCCTGCAATACTGCAGTGATTAAAAAGATTTTCAAACGACCTCATGCAATTCAATGGCAAATCGTTGACAAAGAAACTGTTGATGAGATCATTTTCCGAACGACAAACACACGGAATAGGTTGATGCTGGAACTTATGGCAAGGGGTGGAATGCGTATCGGTGAGGTTTTACCTGGCAATGTCAATTGGTCGATCATGGCTGATTGAAAAGTCGTATCGGTCATCAGATACTGGATGAATGTAGCAATTATCTCGGTTGATAATCAGGAACCATCAATAATTGAGAATGCTCCATTTGTTGCACATTTTCTAGAAATAATTCTGAATTTTCAAAAGTGCCAAAATGCTCATTTTTGCGTAAATCTTTTTTGCATGGTACCGTTTGAACTAAAAAGGTTAACCTTGCCTTTGGCAACAAAATGTGATCACTTAAACATTCTCTTTTTAAGCAAGAGGAGATTGTTACTTTGAGTGCCTACGACGAATGGCTAGTTAAGCATTTGCTTAACCAGTTGAGATTATCAGAGGTAGTATTCTATTTGACTTGCAACATTACAATGTGGCATCATAATGTAAGTGTATTTTGTAAACTATATGGAGAGAACTAAGAAAATCACGTCATTTTTTACAATCCAATTTTTTGCTGTTTCAATCATTGAACCTGCTATGAAAAAATAGAGTCAGAGTTATGGATGACAAACCAGCATATTTGGTTTGTTCGGACAGAATACTGATGCCAATTACCGCAAGGACCATGCCATATTTCAGGATACGCTAACATTACTCATAGCCTATAGAAGTTTCCATGACTATTTTTTTTGATATTTGATAAGAATTTGCTTTTTGAAAGTGAATTAAGTTTAAGATTGTCATTGTGTGTAGTAGACGGATTAATCACAATATGTAGCGATCCTTTTATTTAGCATTTTTTCCTGTTAATTTAGTTACATATATTACACACATACCATTTGTCAACTCGACTTCATGTCTAAAAATCAGACATTTTTCGCCCGGGTATGGTTTTTTTTAAACCAGGCTTCTTCGGGGTATGCCGGGTCAATAATATAGTCATCTGCACTGGGCCCCGGCTGCTCGTCATACACCGAAAAAACATTGACGGGTGGTGGGCATGGCTTTCGCTTTATATCCCACAGGTTCAAGGGCTTAAGAAACCAATAGACTACAGGATGAATATGTATATCGTTTGCCGTTGTTGACGCTGGCAATAAAATCTATTGGTCTCTCTATCCTATAGCACCCCATTTACCGACTCCTCCGATGCTCGGAAATGTGGCACTTTGCCAGTGGTGTCTAAATTGCAGGTAACACTTTGCCTGCCACTCTCCCGGAGAGTGATAGACAAGCTTGACATGACTTATCGAACGGGAGAAGAAGCTCCAATAGATAAGATGGTTCTCATCTATGACACGACGAAGCTGCGGTGGGCAATTCCCTCTGTTATTCGCCTCCTTACCAAAGAACTGCCCCAGCACGGCAGCTTTTTCAGGAAGGCAAAGACCCCGCTGAACAAAAAGCTGTAATAGTTCAACCCATGTCGACATCTGCTGTCTGTTTTTTACTGAAACATGCGGGAAACATTCGATACCAATTTGCTCCCCCACCTCCTCTCCGACATCCAGAGCCAGGGCGATCTTGCACTGATCCTGCAAAAGCAACACCATTTTGGCAACTTCATTGATATCACCTGACCAACCAATATCTGTCAAATAGGATATCAACTCGTCAGCGGACATATGGATCACCAGTCGAAGTCGATCATCGGCAGTATCGCGTGCGATCATTCTTCCCATTTGACAAACAGATCTGTTTTTCGGAAGTCGATCAAGAGACATTAACAATCCTTTGTGTGCCGATAGCGAAAGTGCACGTTGCTGGGTAACGCGATATAGCGAACTTGCAAAGTCTGCCGCTCTCCCTTTAAAGCTATCCTCATGGTCGCCAGAATTAAAAAGGTGGCGACTATTGACGAACAGATTGGGAATTGGTAGTTGCACGCGGCTACTCTTAATATCGAACTCAAGCCACGCATCTGCAATATCCCTCCATTCCGGATCGGTAGAAGTTGTCCACAACCGACCTACATCACGTACTATTTTCCATTGCGGAAAACGCCACAGTTCAGGGGCAAAGTCGTGTTCAGGAAGGATTCCCGCTAACACCTCCGCGCCATAATCGTCTTTAGAGAGGAAGATAGAAAAATCGGCAGCACAGTCGGGGGAGCTCAACAAACACTCGAAAATAAAACAGGAGAAGGCCAATGTGCCCGGTAGACAGGAGGCTACACTTCGAATCTCACCATAGGCATCCTGTGAGACCACTTCATCTGGCAGGTGATCCTGTATCAGGTCAAGGTAATCAGCCATGCGTGCCATAGTTGCCCCCTTTTTTTCAGGTAATTGCAAATTTTAATGATGGGTATGTCAGGATCCAGCACGATTCAGGTTACTTATGCCATCGAAGTTGCATTTTTTCTCCTTCTCTGTTTGGGTTATTGATCAATGTTCGTGGACAATTTTCGGCAAACTGACAGCCATATCGGAATCCAGTGTAGCCGATAGTAAAAACAAACGCATAGTTTCCCCCAAATCCCCAAAGACATCCCCCATTCCATCACATCCCCAGATCACCCTCGATCCTCCTGGCCAGCAGCAGGGCCCAGCAGCGAGCGGCGGTTTTACGGAAGTGGGCCCGGCCATCTGCTTCAGGCCGGCCTTCCAGCAAGGTGATAAGAAGTTGCTTTGTAAGCCCGCCCTTACTTTTCCGCAATATTCATCAAAACAGCCATCAATATACACAACCCTAACTTTTCCCAACCTCCATTTCAACCAATTTTGAGTACTCCAAGTGACATTCAATATATGCAGCGGAAAAAACTGATTCATCTCCCCTATTTTGCTGTTTTTGAACAGACCTATCCATTAGCAATCTCTAAATTTAAAATTCAAAAACCGGCTCCTCATATCCCAGCCAGCCATCGTCGTAGGGTTCTCTTTCGATTGGCAGATCATTGGGTGCGGCAACCGGTGGTGCTCGCTGTTTCTTTTTCTCTTTGTAAACATTCAGAAACAGCGAAGTATAACACAACTTGAGGGCTCTATTTTGAGGTTACAGGAACACACGGTGTCGCAATGGTAGAGCCTATTGAATGGAAATGTTTAGTTGAAGACTCAGTTTCTGAAATTACAATATCAGGAAACACCTTTATTCGTTAAAGCAAATGAAATGTTGAGTTTACAGGACAAATACTCTACCCCATTTCTTCAGATTATTTCTGTCACTTCTCAAGTTCAATAACAGCTAGTCCACTTTCCCCGGCAATGGAATAATAGAGATAGTTCTTTTCGGATAAATCGCTAAAAACATAAGGATCTCTTAACTGCCAGGCTCTCCCATGGACAACACCATTTTTGGAGTTTAATCTTGGACAATCAGTGCCCTCCCAATCATACTCGGGAGTTTTGACTTCAATTGTGTCCTCACAATGCCAATCCGTCCATGTGCCATGTATGATTAATTCACTCTTGAGGATTCGTTCGGGTTTGTCACCAATCCTTGAAAAATATACCCATAATCTCCCTTCACTATCTCTCTGTATCCCTACATGTCGAGACCTTGGGAGGAGTTTCTGGCCAGATTCAAAGGGAGAAAGACCATCTTCTGAGCGTAGCAGTACATTGCCATCGTAATGATTTTTTGCTATCCCATACCATGTGTTTTCTTGCCTGAAGACCCGCATATAGTAAGGGCCAAGCTTCGTTTCTTCGGCCTGAAAATGAATTCCATCGCTAGATCTGGCACAATAAGTCACCTGTCCTTCACTTATTTTGCGGGGATTGATGGTGGTGTTTTGCCTATATCCATGGAAGTATAAACGTATTTCTCTTTCTTCCTCTACAATCACTGCTTCCGGTGAAGCAATATGATCCTTAATGCAGTTGACATCCTTCAAATGCAAACAACCGCCCTCATAAAGAGACCACTTGCCCAATGGCGAGTCTGCATAGGCAAGCCGGATATACTCCCCCTGATGATGACCAAAATACATCAGGTACTTGCCCGGAGCATCATCGATCCATTCCGGTACCCGAATAACACATGGTCCGTTGATGTTTCCGCCGAGTTCTGGGTGACTCTGGCAACAAAAAATAAGTGATGGATTCAAAATTTAAAACAACACTAAACTATTTTCAATTCGTCCAATCTTTTTTGGACATATTCATCAAATTGTGTACTCGGTGGAGCGCTGGAATATATTTTTCGTAAATCGGAGAGACCAGGCCCAAATTCCTTTTCAATATCATCTTTAAATCTATGTATAATTTCTGCCAAATAAATTTCGTGTTTAATCATGACATCAACACCATATACAAAGGAATAGTTTTCCGAATAAGCAGCCTCCATGCCTTCTATAACCTTTGCTATAAAAGCCTTATTCCCATCCGCTGTGACGGTTATAAAATGAGAGGCACCTCCCACGATAATTCCGTTTGCCTCATGAAGAAAAACTTTACAGTTTGGATGGCAAGAAAGCGGTTCATCCGACTGAGTAAACAGAATAAGAACAACTGAAATACCCCGCTTACAAGCCTTTTCTATTTCAGGGAGCAGGAGTTTGATATAGTTATCTGTTCCTTTGAGCATTACTTGCTTTTCAGCAGTTTGAAGAATTTCAGAAATTTTTCTGATTATTTCCGTTTCACCCTTGTAAATCCATACATACTCCCTGCCATCTTTATTTTCGATCGAAGACAAACGTTTGCGAAGACTCTTGCAGAGTTGGGAGGTTGACTCAGAAATCCTTTGAAAAACTTCTTCCGGGTTCACAGGCATATACCTCACCGGTTTCTCATTAACAGGTTGGGCCACACCCTTTTCCGCCAGCGTCTTAAGAATTCCATAGACGTTAGCTCTGGGCAGTCCTGAGATTTTGGCCACTTCATAAGCGGTTGCAGGACCGCACTTCAAAAGACTTACATAGGCTCGAGCTTCGTACTCACCAAAGCCCAATGAACGCAGATCCCTGATAAGTTCACCATCATCAGACATTGTGAGTACAGATGATGATGGACCGTTTTTTTGTTTTGTATTTGACATATCAGTTAAGTGAAAGTGTGAGTATTGATTCATATATAATGCAACTATTCTATGGACAAGACAAGAAAAACCTATAAATCAAATAGTAGTTGCAATAACTGCTACTATTATGGTAGCATGGACACTCCTTATTTAGCAACAATTTTCGAATAATATTAATTGGAGGAAGTTATGAAGAAAAACAGTTTGAGGAAGGTGCTCACCGGAACAGCTCTTACACTGACGGCACTCATGATTGCCTTAGTTCCTGTTTCCGCAATGGCTGAGTGGAACCCTAAGCGTCCCATTAATTTAATCGTTCCCTATAAGGCAGGAGGGGGGACTGACTCCTTTGGTCGAGCTATCTCAGCAGCCGCAAAAGGGATAGTCAAAGTGCCGATAGTAGTAGTAAACAAACCCGGTTCTTCAGGGATGACTGGTTGCACAGCTGCGTTTAATGCCCGTCCGGATGGATCAACCTTTTTAATGACCTCTTCAGGTTCATTTACGCTTACCTCTATGCTTCGCGACACCGAGATTACCCCTCTGGAGAGTTTCAAAGTTGTTGCCCAGGTAGGAAATCTTACAACATCTCTCATGGTTGCTCATGATAGCCCATTTAAAACCGTGAAAGATCTGGTCGAAGCTGCTAAAGCAAATCCCGGTAAGTTACGCTGGGCACATACAGGTCGTGGAGGCTTTCACCATGTTGCAGGTCAGGGATTTTTGAATGAAAATGGTGTAAAAGCGGTAGACGTCCCCTATAAAGGAGGGAGTGCAACTCGTGCTGCAGTCATGGGCGGCCAGGTTGATTTTGGCATGGTCGGTGTGCAACAGGGAGCTGGTTTTGAAGGCAAACTCCGGATTCTTGCCCTGAATGCACCTGTAAGAGACAAAGTTATGAAAGACGTACCTACCTTTAAAGAACAGGGTCTTTCTTTTGTTGATGTCAGTTCACCGATTATTGTTTTTGCTCAGAAAGATGTCGATGATGAGGTTGTTAAAGGCTTGGAAAAAGCCCTCGAGCAAATTGCTGCTTCTCCCAAATTTGCTGAACTCATGCTCAAACGTGGAAATGCCCCTGCATATCAAAATGGAAAAACTGCAGAGGCGAAGCTTCATGCTTTGAAAAACGATGCTCAACCAATAATTGATTCCTTGAAGAAGTAAATAATTGACATTAAAGCAACTCACCGGCCCATGACTGGGAGCAATCGTTTGGTGTCCTGGTCATGGGCTGTATTGTCTTCTGACACGTAAAAAAACAACGACAATAAATAGCTTATCATGGGAAACCGGTCAGTTATCAATCAGTCGACACTTACCTCCCTTGGCCTGCTCCTGATCGGAGTGTGTGCCATGGCAGCAAGTATGTATATTCCAAGAGATCTAGATGGAGGTCTTGGGGCCCGGGTATTTCCGATGATGTCGTCCGGCGCACTGATTCTTCTTGGAATTTTGGGGATTCCGGCAGGGATAAAGAAGCCAACAAAAAAGCCACAAGAAGAGGAAGGGAAAAATCTTTTTGTGCAGATACCTCTATTGCTGGGATTATCCCTCTTCTATGTATGGCTCATTAGCAAGGTCGGTTACCTCGTGTCAACGGCTCTTGTTGCTCCCCTCATACTGATATTGTTCGGACTTCGCAATCCCCTTATTCTACTGATTGCAGCAATTGTCTGCCCAGCTATCTATCACGCTATCTTTTTTATGGGACTCGGTGTTTATCCTCCCTATGGCGAATGGTTTGATCTGCTTGATCTCTTCCAGAAATAGGAGAAAGTATGCTTGATATTATTCCTGGCCTTGTCACAGTACTGACTGATCCGGTTCTTATTTTTACTGTGTTCATGGGTGCCTTGGTCGGAATGGTTGTTGGCGCCATTCCTGGTTTGACCGCATCGGCTGCCATAGCAATGCTGGTACCCTTAACCTTTTACCTCGATCCACTGGTTGCCTTAGCCTTTCTCTATGTTATTGGTAAATCAGGCCGATATGGAGGCTCGATTTCAGCAATTCTCTTTAATACACCTGGAACAGCCGCTTCAGCCGCAACCCAGATAGACGGTTACCCCCTTGCCAGAAAAGGTATGGCGACAAAGGCCATGCGAGTGGCAACACTTGCTTCTATTTTTGGAGATTTTATTGGTGAAATCATCCTAATTTGTGGAGTGGGCTTTATTGCTGCAATAGCTCTCAAACTTGGCCCACCTGAACTTTTTTCGATCTATTTAGCAGCCTTTGTTGTAATTGGTTCAGTAATCGGCAAGTCCATTATCAAGGGGCTTGCAAGTGCTGCACTGGGCGTACTGATCAGAATGATCGGCATCGATCCCATCTCCAGCCAGGAAAGGTTTACCTTTGGCTTTTTCCAATTGTCCAATGGTATTTCTCTTGTGGCATTAATGATCGGTATTTTTGTGCTTGGTGAAGTATTTTGTCAACTTGAACAGACACACTCCAAAACAGAGATGGTCGAGGAAGTCAATGACGAGGAGTCCAAGGCTCGTAATCGTTTAAGTTTTAAGGAATTTAAACCCTGTATTCCCCATATAATCCGTTCGGCCTTTATTGGTACCGGTATCGGCATGTTACCAGGCCTTGGATCAACAGTGGCCGCTTTTGTGGCCTATGGTGAAGGAAAGCGTCGTGCTAAAAATCCTGAGAAATGGGGCAAAGGAGCCTTGGAGGGACTGGCAGCACCGGAGTCTGCCAATAATGCCGTATCTGGCCCGTCCATGGCGCCGCTTCTGACTCTGGGTATTCCAGGGTCAACCATCGGGGCAATCCTGGTTGGAGTTTTTATGATTCATGGTATTCAGATTGGTCCTACCCTGTTTATCACTTCCAGGGAATTAGTATACAGTCTGTTTGCCTGCGGGCTCCTGGGGATAGTCGCTTATGGCCTCATCGGCTATTACGGTGCTGCCACCCTTGGCCGATTTATTGTAAAAATACCGACAGACATCATGTATCCCATAATTTTTCTCACATCCTTCATTGCAGCCTATACTTCACGCGGCAACCTATTTGATGTGGTGGTCATGGTGGTGGCCGGTTTTATCGGCTGGTTGATGCGTAAGCTCGATTTTAACCCAGCCGCCTTTATCATCTCGTTTGTCCTCGCAGGCGGTGCTGAAGAAACTTTTCGCCAGGCGCTTCTGCTATCAGACCACGGGTTGCTGATTTTTATCCAACGGCCTGTGTCACTAGCCTTTCTTATTCTAGGAGCCAGTTCTATCTTTTTCAGGGTACGAAAAGCCAGACAGCGAATGTGAAAAAAGTGACAGACGGCTGATTACTTCCCTCTCTACAAAAATATAAAAACAAAAAAAATAATGTTAACGATAACTTCTGAAAAATTCGGCTATGCTGAAATCACCCCAGGTGGAGATTTCGAGGCAGGATCCTATCAATCTTTTGAATATGTTTACACCGCAGGACTTTACGGGATTGATGACACCGGTGGTATTAACGTGATTTTTCGGTTGGCAAATGATCAATCCAGAATACAGTTTGATGATCCCAAGGCACCAGGGTACACCACTGTGGTGCTCCCTTCTCATGTAAAAGCAGATATCAGCTACGACCCTAGAGGTCATAAACGGCCCTGGTATAAGGTCTTTCGGGTAAATCTTGTGAAAGGCAACCTGCAGCAAGGCGATACCATACACATTCGTTTTGGAGATCGAAGATCAGGAAGTCCTGGGATTCGGATGCAGACATTTTGCCAAAATGATTTTGAATTTCGAACCCTTGTCGATATTTTCTCAAACCAGAACTATTTACAGTTACCGGATAGCCCCAGGATAAAAATAGTCCCCGGAATGCCTGCCCACTGGATAGCTGTTCTCCCAACACTCATCGATGCAGGTAAGACCTTTAGATTGTCTCTAAAGTGTGAAGACGAATGGGGCAACCCTTCCGATCAGATAGATGCCACAGTTTACCTCAAACCCTCAATCCCTGTTACAGGTTTACCAGAAAAAGTTGTCTTTCGTCCCGGTAAATTCAGTGCTGTGCTTGAAGGCCTGAGCGTTGAAAAGAGTGGTTCTCTTTCCATTGCCCTTTATGACCCAGATGGAAGGCTACTCGCCATCAGCAATCCGATGCAGCTCCAGGAAAATCCCACATACAAACACTTTTGGGGAGACCTACATGGCCAGAGCCGGGAGACAGTTGGTACCAATACAGCTGATGATTATTTTACCTTCGCAAGGGATTTGGCATTTCTTGATATAACAGGGCACCAGGGAAATGATTTTCAGATCACAGCAAGCTTCTGGCAACACCTGGATCAACTCGCTGCCAAATTCCACGAACCGGGACGCTTTATCACCCTGCCGGGTTATGAATGGTCTGGAAATTCAGGTCTTGGAGGTGATAGGAATGTATATTTCGCAAGCGAAGGAGCAACAATTTACCGATCAAGCCACGCATTAGTCCCCGATGAACCGGATGAAGATCCAGAATGTTACCGAGCAGATATCCTCTTTGAGGCGCTCAGGAAATCTCGGATACCATCTGTCGTCTTTGCCCATGTGGGTGGCCGATACGCCGATTTATCCATTGGCCATGACGGCAGAACAGAACATGCGGTGGAAATTCACTCAGCATGGGGCACCTTTGAGTGGCTGCTGCACCAAGCCTTTGAGCTAGGTCACCGGGTGGGTGTTGTCTGCCATAGTGATGACCACAAGTGCAGGCCCGGGGCAAGCCACCCAGGTGCCTCTCTGTTTGGGGCTTATGGCGGCCTGACCTGCTATCTGATGGAAGAACTGAACCGTGATTCTCTGTTTGAGGCCATTCGCCGCAGGCATCATTATGGTACAACTGGCAACCGGGTTTACCTCGATGTCCATGCCAAGTTTGCAACACCAGCTTTGGTTTATCCCCGGGACCCACTTCACTTTGATGTCCATCCCGAAGAAGCTTCTAAGGCTATCATGGGAGATATCGCCCAGGTTTTCGATACTGATTGTATAGTCTCAGTGGAAATAGAGAGCAGTGTTCCCATTGAACGAGTGGAACTTTACGATACAACCACACTACTCGATACAATCCGCTTTTATACAGATGAAGATTTGCAGGATCGGATACGGATTCTCTGGGAGGGCGCCGAATATAAAGGCCGTGGAAGAACGGTTTACTGGAATGGTGGACTCGAATTGCATAACAACTCTATTAACCGTTTTTCTCCCATCAATTTTAAAAACATTGAACACTTGCCCACTTTACTGGCTAACAAAAACCTCTCATGGAACGCTGTGACAACCGGTAACTTTCTTGGCGTTGATCTCTGGCTTGACGATCCCGATGTTGGAACCCTGTCCTTTCAGACAAACCAGCTTTCATTTGACTTGCCGATCAGTGAGATAGGTATAGAGGATCGTGTTTATGAAGCAGGCGGGCTGAACAAAAGGGCTCGGATCTTTCGTCTGCCCACAGAGATGAAAATGAAAGAATATTGCTTTGAACGAACTGTAGCCATTCAACCACACGGGGATACACGGATCTACGCCAAAGTCATTTTTGAAGATGGGCACGTTGCATGGTCAAGTCCTATGTATTTTTTTAAACAACCTGAAACACAATAGTATGGACACTGCATTGGGCTCAGACACATCACACATCATCGATCCACGCCCAAAAACTCTCAAGAAGCCACTGTTGCTTGCCGAAAGAACAACACTTGAGAATATTCGTAAAAAGAAGCTTTTTTTACTGGATAATACCAAACTCGACATCGGCAATTACAGTACTATCCTCACTACTTTACAGTCTTCTCTCGAAGGAAATGGTTTTCAACAGATTGAACTTATCAGAAAGACAATTCGAGGGAAAAACAGTGTGCAGATTGAGCAGATGGCTAAAGACGTTACATTTTCCGGATACAAATCCGCCATATTAACCCTTGGTGACATGGGTGTCAGCCCCGGTATGGTTCTTTTAACCATCGCCCTTGAAAAAGCTGGTGTGCCAACCGTGTGTGTGACGGCAGGGCCGGGGGCTCAACTTGCAAAGGCTGTGGCCTATTATAGGGCTGGTAGATTATGTCTAGTTGGTCTTGATGTATTTCCAGGAAGCTCAGATATAGAAGTTGAGGCAGAAATCACCCAGCAGGTTGATACAATAATTAGTATGCTTTGCACCTTACAGGGAAATATTGAATCTCAAACACATCTGACAAATCATTATGACACCGCACCCCCTTCGGATAATGGTTTCCTGGAAATAAGAGGATGTGCCTCTGGCTTATTACAGTGCCATACCAACACAGACGATTATCTGGACGCACTCTATGAGCAGGTTGAAAAAAGCTCCATCGGTGACGGCCTCCCGGTGATCCCTCCCACAGAAAAACGAGTAAGGAAGATGGAAGGTTTTAGCCCTCTGAAACCTCACCACGTTTTCTGCACAGATATAGGACCAAGCGGGAGTCCGATTACCGTAGAACAACTAGCCATCAATTCTGTCATGGCCGGGTGCAAACCAGAATTTATGCCGGTACTGACAACGGCTATGACTGCCCTTTGTGATCCGGCCTTTAATCTTTTCCAGGCCATTACCACCTCACATGGTGGAGGCAATCTGCTCCTTATCAGCGGTCCGCTAGCCGAGGAGCTGGGAATAAACAGTAGTCAAGGATGTTTGGGACCTGGAACAAGAGCCAATGCGACCATTGGCCGTGCAATCAACCTGACGCTGAGAAACAGCTGCCGGGTTATTACAGGATTTTCTGATCTTGCCTGCTTGTCTTCACCTGCTGAATACAGCTATTGCTTTGCAGAAAACATTGAAAACTCACCTTGGGATACTATAAATGCAGAGCGCTATGACGGGAACACAACAACCGTAAGTGTTCTCATGGCAGAGGCCCCACATAACGTCATGGATTTTGCCAGCACCACTGGTAACGGTCTGCTTGAAACAATAGCTGATTGCTGTACAACACTGGGAAGTAACAATGGGTATCTTCCCGGGAACCTGCTTGTTGTCCTCACGCCTGATCATGCACAACTGCTTGTAAGAGATGGCTATGACAAAGAATCCATTAGAGGATATTTACATCACAAGGTCGGCAATCCAACCCAAAAACTTACCGGGAGAGGTCTTGTGGGAATTGGCCCCAAAAGGGGAGCAAATGAGCCATTTTTTAAAGCTACCAGATGTCCCGAAGATATTGAAATAGTAGTTGCCGGAGGCAAGGGTGGCCACTCTTGTGTCATCCGTCCCTGGTCGCTTCACAGTAATTTGGTGGTGCAACCAATCCTCTTACCGGATGGATCTATTCCAAAAAGCATCAATAATTTTGAAAAAAGGACTTTGTAATTTCTTACAGAGACGCAATTATGGCTGATCAATACCCTAAAAAACCTCTCTTTTCCCCGCCACCCGGTTCATGCGACTGCCATGCTCACATCTTTGGTCCGGAAAAGTACCCCTATGCAACGAACCGAAGCTACACTCCACCCGATGCTCTGTTGTCCAGTTATACATCTCTACTTACTACCCTTGGAATAGATCGGGCAGTGATTGTTCAACCAAGTGTTTACGGAACCGACAATCGTGCGACCCTGGATGCAGTTCAAAAAGGAGGAAAAAACTTTAGGGGTGTTGTTGTAATAGACGAAAATATCACTTCCAGCGAACTTGCTCAGATGCATGATATCGGTGTGAGAGGGGTGAGGTTCAACCTCCTCTTCAAGGGAGGAATAACGCTATCTGCAGTGCATCACGTAGCAGAAAAAATTAAAAATTTAGGCTGGCACATACAGTTCTTAGTCGACGTATCCTCTTTTCCAGATCTTGATGTCCTCCAAAAGCTTCCCGTTGATCTTGTCTTTGACCATATGGGGCACCTTGATACGAGAAAGGGAGTGAATAACCCCGGCTTTATCACCATGTTAAAAATGCTGGAATCAGGAAAAGCATGGGTCAAATTATCAGCTCCTTATCGACTTAGCTGCACTGGGTATCCATACCAGGATATCACACCTTTTATCAAGGCGATACTCAAGACAAATCCCGAGAAAGCTGTCTGGGCAACGGACTGGCCGCACCCTGCTATACGAACTCCACTACCAAATGATGGTGACCTCCTCAATCTTCTGGTTGATTGGGTACCACAACAAGAAGTCCGACAGGCGGTGCTGGTAAATAACCCTTCAAAGTTATATGGTTTTTAAGGAAATAATGTCAAAGTATGGAGCCTTTATTTAACTTTACCAGCACACCGATCTTTCAGGGCACGTCTTTCTGGGATTTGTTTTTTTTAGAACTACTGTACTTCGTTGCATACACAATCAAAGGCTTCTTTGGCATAGGTGCCTTACCGCTCATTTTGCTCTTAAGTGTCTGGGTCCTTGAGCCTCATCACGCCGTATTACTCGGCATGCTTATTTTGATGTATAACCATGTTATGTTCTTACCAGAAGCCTTCCGTCATGGAGATTGGCGACTTTGCGGACTCTTAAGCATCGGCTACATACCGACAGTGGTATTTGGGGTCTGGGTTTTCGGCAGACTGGAGCATTCGTGGCTGGGTCTTATTCTTGGTATCCTGCTGATTTGTGTAATCTTAGCCGATGTCATTATCCCGGAGCAGCGTATTCGCAGTATTTCCGGGAGATTTCCCCGTTTAGGAGCAATAACGATGGCGGCTATAGGCGGCACTCTCAACGGCATAGTAGGCGCTGGAAACCTGATCTTTCTCTCACTGTATCTCAAAACGGTTTTTAAGGAGGCCCGAAGGTTCAGGGCTACCCTTTTTCTTATTTCAATCCTGATGGGGCTATGGCGACTATTTGTTCAATGCACCCAAGGAATGATCACCGCTTCCCTGTTTTGGGAGAGCCTTATTTTGGCACCTGCAGCATTTTTGGGTTCATATCTGGGTATACGATTGTTTACCTCGATGCCATCTGACAACTATTTTAAAGCATTTCGTGTCATTCTGATATTCCTGGCTGTGTCCATTATTCTGCGGTACCTGATATCAGCATTATGACCCTTGGGATAATTCTTTTCACAAAAAAGTTCTGTTGGCAAACTGCCAATATGAAATGGAGGTAACCATGTTGGGCAGTAATTTATATGGAGATTTTTTTTCCACTCAGCAAGTACGAGATATATGGTCTGACAGATCTACCATTTCATTCTGGCTGCAAATCGAACAGACTCTTGCACTGTTACAAGCTGAGATGAACCTTATTCCTTCCAATGCTGCAAAGGCTCTAAATGATGTAACACTAGACAATATTAACCTCAATGTACTGGCCGATGAAATGCTGCTTGTCGGCAGACCTATTGTCGGTTTTGTCAGACAACTCAAGGCATGTGTCGGGCCAGACTACAGCCAATACATCCATTACGGTACAACAACTCAGGATATCATGGATACCGCGACGGTTCTACAGATGCGTGATGGCGTGAAATGTATCCTCCAGACTCTGCAGAAAATTATCGAAGCAATAATACTTTTGGCAAAACAACATGTAGAAACAAGGATGATCGGAAGAACTAATGGGCAATGGGCCAAACCGATCACCTTCGGAGACAAAGCTTCGCTCTGGGCAGCTGAGCTACAACGTCGCCTAGACGCAATCAACGATACCTCAACACGTGGCCTTCAAGTACAATTTGGTGGACCAGTGGGGAATTTGGATACGTTTAAAGGATCTGTCGGCTTTGAGTTGCGAAAACACCTTGCTGAACGACTCGGCCTAAAAAGCAGAGAAATTTCCTGGCAAAATTCGCGGGATGGTATCGGTGAAATTATCCTTTCCCTTGGTCAGCTCGGAACCAGTATTGAAAAAATTGCCCACAATGTGAACCTCCTTTCTTCCTCAGAAATCAGTGAATTATACGAAGCCCCTGCCCAAGGCAAAGGCGCCTCGTCTGTCATGGCCCATAAGCGCAACCAGCGTTGCTCTGAGTTTGGAGAAGCCCTTGGCCGCCTGACTCGAGGTCGTGCCATGCAGATTGCTGAAACAGCCATTCAGGAGCATGAGCGTTCAGGAGGTGTATGGATTGCAGAATGGGTCATTGTCCCTGAAGTATTTCTGCTGTCATCGGGGATGCTGCAATGGATGGAACGTCTTTTTTCAACACTTGAAGTCGACACAGCCAGAATGGGTGAGAATCTGGAAGCGGCAAAAAAACAAATTGATCAACGAATCCAAAAGAGTATATAAAAATGAAAAATATTGAAGATCGTCTTGGCAGAGTTGAGTTTTCACCGAAAGGGGCGGTAACTGCAGGTCAGATGATGGAATGGACTTTAACCTACACTGCCGGAAGCTATGGGGTGGATGAAGGTGGCGTCCTTATGCTTGTTCAGAGAATAGCCGC
>JAAELB010000738.1 GCA_024227155.1 Desulfobulbaceae bacterium | reverse complement strand
TTGATCTCAATTACACTCTTAATCGTCTTGAGAAAAGAAACTGTTGTCTCCCCAGGCAGACCAGGCATAAGTTGTATTCCGAGCTCAAGCCCTGCTGTTTGTAAAAGTTGCGATGCAATACGACAGTCAGATGCGGTATGGCCCCGCCGCGAGTTTTGCAATACCGTATCGCTCAGAGACTGCACCCCAAGTTCAACAGTCCGTACATGGTGTTTCACAAGAAAAGCACATAACTCTTGGTCTATACAGTCCGGTCTGGTTGAGCAGCGTATCGAATCAACTTCCCCTCTACGGATATATGGTTGTACCTCTTCGAGTAAAGCCTGCTGCTGGTCCAAATCCATGCAGGTGAAGGAGCCGCCAAAAAAAGCGACCTGCACTGCCGCTGACCCTCGTTTACGTGTAAGCCACAGCTCTATTGTTTTACTCACCTCCCCGGTTTGCAGTAGTTCTCTGCTCACTCCGGAAATTTTTTGTTGATTACAGAACAAACAATCGTGTGGACAACCACGATGGGGTATAAAAACAGGGATAACAAAAGGCATCAGGGCCACCTTACTCCTGAACCTTGGCTAAGCCGACTAAAGCATCCGCCGCAGCCCGTTGTTCTGCTTCCTTTTTAGAACCCGCCTGTCCGGTTCCAAGGACCCGTTCTTTAAAACAGGCAGAGACGGTGAAAAGCTTCTGATGAGACGGCCCCTCTTCAGCATCTACCCTGTACTGTGGAGCCTCATTGTGTTTTTCCTGTAGTAGTTCCTGGAGACGACTTTTGGAGTCAGCAATCAGCAGTTCTTCTTTTTTTTCTTCAACTGCTGGCAAGAAAAAACCTTCAATAATTTCCGAAGCGGTCTGATAGCCACCATCTTCGAAAACTGCTCCAATCACGGCCTCATAACCACAGGAGAGAATCGAAGACTTTTCTCTTCCGTGGGAAGCATCCTCACCTTTTCCCAGTGAAAGAAAACTGCCAAGCTCAATTTCCCTTGCCATCTTTGCCAGATGCTGCTCGTTTACCAGTGAGGCACGTAATTTTGTAAGCTCACCTTCTCGGAGATCTTTGTAGCGCAGGAACAACATATGCCCTATCACCAGATCTAAAACCGCATCTCCTAAGAATTCCAGTTTTTCATTATCCTTACCACTTTGGGTTTGCTCAAAAGCAAATGATGAATGCACCAGGGCCCTCTGGAGCAATCGTAAGTCAGTAAATCTGTAGCCTAGAATCCTTTCGAACTCAGTTAAACGCTGCTTGTTGATCCGAACTAATGAATCAATATCCTTTCCCATTGAATATTTTCCTTGTCAAATTTTTCTACTATGGTATAAAACTGACCTTCACAGTGTGGCGGCGTAGCCAAGTGGCTAAGGCAGTGGTCTGCAAAACCATTATTCATCGGTTCGACTCCGATCGCCGCCTCCAGCAAATTCAAAGGGATTACAGATTGAAATATCTGTAATCCCTTTTTTTGTTTTCTTTAGCGCTTCTTATGGAACGAGTAATTACCCCATTATCATGCACAGGTCAACACAGTATCGCCACGCTGACCTGTCTCAGGAGGCCGTATAGCTTAAATCGTCTCATTGAAGTCATCCCCGATAGCAACACTCGGGGATGACGGATGGGTCCAAATTGCCAATTTAAGGTTTACACCGCACTATCTCCGTAAGACTACTCTACTGGGATACCCCAAATCTCCTCGGAATATTGCTTAATTGTCCGATCCGTTGAGAACTTACCCATTCTTGCCACGTTGAGTATCGCTTTTTTGGTCCAGAGACTCTGATCCAGAAAAGCATCGCTCACCTCATTCTGACAGGTTAAATAGGATTCCAGATCAAGAAGAAGCAGGTATGGATCATGTCGGTCCATGAGACTATCAACAAGAGGTTTGAAGATTTCTTTATCGCCATTGCTGAAAGAACCATCACCAATGGACTCGATAACTTCTGCAATCCCTTCATTCATCTTACACACCTGCCATGGTGTTTTACTTATATTTTTTCGTTCAAACTCCGCCTCATCCGCGGTCATGCCAAAAATAAAAATATTTTCTTCACCGACTTCTTCCCGGATCTCAATATTTGCTCCATCCAGGGTGCCAATAGTCAGTGCACCATTGAGTGAAAACTTCATATTTCCGGTACCTGATGCCTCCGTCCCCGCCGTGGAGATCTGCTCTGACAGATCAGCCGCAGGCATGATTATCTCCGCCTGGGAAACATTGTAATTTGGTAAAAAAACAACCTTTAATCGATTTTTCACCCTCGGATCGTTGTTTACCACATCACCTATGGAGGTGATAAGTTTTATTATAAGCTTTGCCCTCCAGTACGAAGGCGCCGCCTTACCCGCAAAAATTGCTGTGCGAGGCGCCACACCATCAGCCTCTCCACGAATAATCCGGTGATAGAGATGAATGAGATGAAGGGCATTGAGTAGCTGGCGCTTATATTCGTGTATTCTTTTTACCTGGATATCAAACATGGTGGTTGGATCCACCACTACACCACATCTGTTTTTGATATATCCAGCAAGTTTTTCCTTTTTATAGAGTTTTATCCCCCTCCAGATTTCACAAAACTGGTCATTGTCCACAAAGGGCTCTAAACCACGCAATTGATCTAAGTCCGTTATCCACCCATCTCCAATTTTTTCTGTTATTAACTGCGCGAGCTCCTGGTTTACATCAAGGAGCCAGCGCCGAGGGGTTATCCCATTTGTCTTGGAGTTAAATTTTCCTGGATAAAATTCATGAAAATCAGGGAAGATACGATCCTTTAATAATTGTGAATGCAACTCTGCTACTCCATTGACACTATGGCTGCCAATGATTGCCAAATGGGCCATTCTCACCATTTGCACAGGCCCTTCTTCAATAATAGAGAGTTCTCGCAAACGCCTCTCATTACCTGGATATCGTTCTGCAACTTCATCAAGAAAGCGCTGATTTATCTCAAAAATGATCTGTAGATGCCTTGGTAAAACCCGGCCCACCATTTCAACAGTCCAGCGTTCAAGCGCCTCCGGCATCAGGGTATGATTGGTGTAGGCAAAGGTATCCACCGTAATCTTCCAGGCCACTTCCCAGGACAAACCTTCAATATCAAGCAACAGTCTCATCAACTCCGGAATTGCTATGGAAGGATGGGTATCGTTAAGCTGCACCGCCACGCGATCTGTAAATTTTTCAAAAGTGGTGTGTTTTTTCTTGTAGCGCCGCATAATGTCTTGAAAGGTTGCGGCCACAAAAAAATACTGCTGTTTCAGCCGCAATTCCTGCCCTGCATAGTTGTGATCGGGTGGATAAAGTACCTTAGAAATTGTTTCAGAACTCACCTTTGATTCAACGGCACCGATATAATCCCCCCGGCTGAAATCGGTGAGATCAAGTTCTCTTGATGAAAATGCCGACCAGAGCCTCATGTTAATGACATGGTCATTTTTATAACCTGGAACCATAATATCACTGGCCTTGGCCATCACATCCTTGGTGTTGATCCATTTTGCCCGATAGTGACCATTTTCATCCTGGTAGGAACTCACATGACCGAAAAACTTTATCTTAAAAAGCGGCATCGTCCGCTCAAACTCCCAAGGCGATCCGTTCTGCAACCAGTTATCCGGACCCTCCACCTGGTATCCATCAATCAACTGCTGGAAAAACAGGCCATACTCGTACCTGATACCATAGCCATAGGCCGGAATCTTAAGGGTTGCTATAGAATCCATGAAACATGCAGCGAGTCGACCGAGCCCTCCGTTACCAAGAGCCGCATCTTCCTCCTGATCACGGATTTCATCCATATTAAAACCGATTTCCTCCACAGCCTGTTTGACATCCTCCATCACTCCAAGGTTAGTGATGGAATTACCCAGCGACCTGCCTATGAGAAACTCTAAAGAGAGATAATAGACCCGTTTTTTTTCCTTGGCATAAAAAGTTTTCTGGGTGGAAATCCACTTTTGTACCATCAGGTCACGCATGGTGTATGCCAGCGCCTTATAAACATCACTTGCCCCAGAACGTTCCGGATCCCGCCCTTGAAAACTCATCAGGTGATGGACTATGTTTTCCTTAATCGCTTCCACGGTCGATGGATAGGGTGCCGACGGCCAGGTTGCCCCATCCAAATCGTTTTGCTTCTCTACTTTATCCAAAGCTTTCATACCAACTCCCTTCAGGAATTCCTAACCGCCTGAATTACTATTGTTTTTATTTTTTGTTTGACAACTTGATGATCTCAGAGATATTGAACAGTTCTGGACAATTCAACATAACGGACATATCTATTTGTACTGCAGGGGACCAAATAATACTGTGGATGACTATAAGGCCCTTACGACAATTGACTATCAAAATAGCAAACCCGAATAAATCAGAATTTTTAAAATGTACATTTAACACCATCTATCTTTCATTTCCATTGAACCAAACACTACAGCGTGGTATTGAAAGAGTTAACAAGGATAGAGACAACATTAAGTAATTATTGCACTGATTCCAGACAACCTCAACACTAATAATAAAAATTCATGGCAAAGAAAAACCGATCGAACAACAAGCAGGAACCAAATGAGCCAAAGCATACAAATCAGAAGCCTAAAAACCAGTTAGTCACCTATTTTGCCATTTTTGTTTTTGGATTTTTAGCAGGGATTGCCTTCACTGTTTTTAAAACTGATATTCCAACCGGCGGCAGTACACAGGCTCAATCAAAAGACCAGGCTCATCAACACGACGAGGAAACAACCCAGGCAATGGCCAATCTTGAAGCGGAGGTGACAGCCAACCCTGAGAATCACGAGGCATGGGTTCGACTGGGACATCTCTATTTTGACGCAAATCATCCTGAGCAGGCGATTGGAGCCTACACAAAATCTTTAGAACTCCACGAAGGGGATGCCAATCTACTCACAGATCTCGGTGTCATGTACCGCAGGGTCAATCAGCCAGAAAAAGCAATTGCCTCCTTTGATGAGGCAATTGCCAAAGATGCAAGTCATATGCCTTCAAGATTTAATAAAGGTATAGTTCTAATGTATGACCTCGATGACCCCGCTGGAGCTATAGAAAGCTGGGAAAATATTCTTAAAATTGACCCGAAGGCGAAAGCTGGAAACGGTGAATCAATTCGTGATTTTATCGATAGAATAAAAGCGGAAATGGACAACAAGCAGTAGCAACTAAGTTAGAGCTAACTTCTCAAGTTTAACAGGAGATTTCCATATGAAGTTTGAAACCCTCGCATTGCATGCAGGACAGAACATCGAACAGGATTCCCTCTCAAGGGCTGTCCCCCTCCACCGAACAGCTGCCTACATGTTTAAAAGCACCGAACATGCTGCAAATCTTTTTGCCTTGAAAGAACTTGGCAACATTTACACCCGTATAGGTAACCCGACCCAGGACGTGCTTGAACAGCGTATGGCTCAACTCGAAGGGGGAGCAGCATCCCTTGCGCTCGCTTCAGGGACCTCTGCAATCTTTTACACCATAATCAATATCTGTGGCCTAGGAGATGAGATTGTCAGCGCCAATAATCTTTATGGCGGCACCTACGTACAGTTTAATTCTATCTTGCCCCAACTTGGTATAAATGTAAAAATGGTCTCCCCTGAAGACCCTGATAATTTCAGGAATGCAATAAACGATAAGACCCGGGCAATCTACTGTGAGACTCTTGGCAACCCATCCATAAATATGACGGATCTTGAGGCCCTGGCTAAAATTGCCCAGGAGTACAACCTGCCTCTTATCGTTGACTCAACCTTCACCCCACCCTCCATTTTGAGACCTATAGAATATGGCGCTAATGTGGTTATCCATTCGCTCACCAAATGGATAGGTGGCCACGGTACAGGAATCGGCGGAATTGTAATAGATGCGGCCAATTTTAATTGGCAGGATCCAAAATTCACTCTGTACAACGAGCCGGATTCATCGTATCACGATATGCGTTTTGCCCATGACCTTGGTGATTTAAACCCTGTCGCATTTGCACTCCGCATGCGGCTTGTGCCGCTCAGGAATCTAGGAGCCTCAATTAGCCCTGACAACTGTTGGTCATTCCTGCAAGGGCTGGAAACCCTGAGCCTCAGAATGGAGAGACACAATGAAAACGGCATGAAAGTAGCTGAATATCTTAGTAGACATCCTGCTGTTGACTGGGTACATTACCCGGGCCTTGAAGGAGCCCCAGATCATGACATTGCAGTAAAATATCTGAAAAATGGTTTTGGCGGCATGATTGCTTTTAACATTAAAGGTGGAAGAACAGCGGGTAGCACCTTTATTGACAGCCTTAAGCTTGTATCACATCTTGCAAATGTTGGTGATGCCAAGTCCCTTGCAATCCATCCGGCATCGACTACGCACTCACAGCTTACCCCGGAACAACTTGCTGACGGGGATATTGATGAGGGAATGATCAGACTTTCAATAGGCATTGAACATGTTGATGATATAGTGGCAGACCTCGATCAGGCCCTGTCAAAAACTTTATAATTTTTTTTACTACTTTGAAAAACGCTCCATGGAATCATCTGTCGGCATAGTTGAGAAACAGTATTTTACCTTTGCAGCACCTCCTGAAAAATTTATATTGGAGAGTGGCGCAGAACTAGGTCCCATAACCATCGCTTATGAGACTTACGGAACTCTCAACAAAAATAAAAACAACGCAATACTTCTTGCCCACGCCTTTTCTGGAGACTCACATGTAGCCGGCCACTATGCAACCGATAAGGATGGTGAAAAACCGGGCTGGTGGGATTTTTTAATAGGCCCCGGGAAAGGGATAGATACAAACAAATATTTTGTTATCTGCCCCAACATCCTAGGGAGTTGCATGGGTTCCACGGGGCCGAGTTCAATAAACCCTGATACCGGTTCCCCCTATGGCTTGGATTTTCCGATGATGACCATTGGTGATATGGTCATCACCCAGAAAGCACTGGTGGATTATTTAGAAATCACACAGTTAAGAGCTGTTATTGGTGGATCGGTTGGCGGGATGCAGGTCCTTGAATGGTGTGTTCGTTACCCTGGAATGGTGCAGGCGGCCCTGCCAATTGCCACCACCATGCGCCATTCGGCCCTGGCCATCGCTTTTAATGAAATTGCCCGCCAGTCAATCATGGCAGATCCGAACTGGGCAAATGGCAACTACTACGGTGGAGATCGCCCCAATATGGGCCTTGCCGTAGCCCGAATGGTGGGCCATGTCACCTACCTCTCGGACGAGGCAATGAGGCGAAAATTTGGCAGAAGACTTCAAGATAAAGAGTCTTTCTCCTTTGGCTTTGATGGAGACTTTCAGGTTGAAAGTTACCTCCGTCACCAGGGTTCCAAATTTGTCCATCGCTTCGATGCTAATTCTGTGCTCTACATCACCAAGGCCTCGGACTATTTTGATGTTGTCGATCAAATGGGGGCGAGTGGGCCATTGAAAGGTGACCCCTCTCTTAAAATTAAATATCTTGTTGTTTCTTATAGCTCAGACTGGCTTTACCCCACATACCAGGCCAAAGAACTTGTACAGACCCTTAAACGATCCGGCCAGGACGTAAGTTTTTGCGAAATCGAGGCGGATTGCGGACATGATGCCTTTCTTGTCCCGGACAATCGTCTCACATTACTCCTTAAAGGATTTATCGATGGTATCTCCTCAAACTGAAACCATACGTTTTGATCTTCAGATAATTGGCTCGATAATTCCCGACGGCAGTAGAATTCTCGACCTTGGCTGCGGCAATGGAGAGCTCCTGTCCTGGCTTGCCGAAAACAAAAATGTTATCGGTACCGGCATTGAACAGTCCAAGCAGAAAGCAACACACTGCATCAGCAGGGGCTTAAGTGTTCTACAGGGGGATTTGAATGAAGAGGTTGATGATTACCCCGACTGCAGCTTTGATTATGTGATCCTCAGTCAGACCCTGCAGCAGGTTTTTGAACCGGCCAGGCTCCTCTACTCCCTGGCGCGCATTGGACGTAAAGTAATCGTCAGTTTTCCAAATTTCAGTCATTACTCTATCAGGCTGCAACTTCTGGCCAAGGGAATTGCTCCGAAAAACGATCAACTCCCCTACTCCTGGTACGATTCACCCAACATCAGGGTTATCACCCTCAAAGACTTTAAAAAATTCAGCAGGGATGTGGGCTATAATATCATCAAAGAAATTGCCATTAACACAGACCCCGCTAACAACGAGGGTAAAATTATCAAATATTTTAATAATATCCGTGCTACTTACGGTATTTATGTTATTGAGAAAGCGAAAAACTGAACCTGAACAAAAAGAATATTCGACATGGGACAAAGACCAGAGCAAATTCTTGACACTTCCACAATTGCCGCAACATGTGATCATGTTAGGATCACCAACAACAGTCTGCACGCTAAAGTTCCAAACGTAGTACGTGAACTGCTATCCTCTTGGAGCACAAAGGAATGTTACGAGCATATCAGCCCGGTATCAATGCCGTCCCAGATTAAAATCATTGAAATAGTCGAGCAGACCAGGCGTATTCTTTTTCCCGGCTATTTCACCAAATCAAAACTCCATGCTGCAAATCTTGAATATTATATAGGCAAACAGACCACCGACCTCTACGATAAAATTTCCGAGCAGATCACAATGGCAATTCGCCATGACTGCAGGCGCAATGAACTTCCATGTACCAATTGTGAAGCCCAAAGCCATGGTATTGCTCTAAAATTCATTGAATCACTGCCAAAGGTTGCGGCAACTCTGGCTACAGATATCCGTGCTGCTCTTCGGGGTGACCCTGCAACCAAGAGTTCTGATGAGGTCATTTTTTGTTATCCAGGTCTACTCGCCACTGTAGTTTTTCGCCTGGCCCATGAGCTTTTCCTCCTGGATGTACCGATAATTCCCCGCATTATGACAGAACATGCCCATAGTCTTACCGGCATTGATATTCATCCCGGTGCGACCATAGGAGAAGGCTTTTTTATCGATCATGGAACAGGGGTTGTTATTGGCGAAACGACAATTATTGGAAAAAATGTCCGTATCTACCAGGGGGTAACCCTCGGAGCTCTGTCCCTGCCACGAAATGCCGGGACCAAATTGCAAAACCAAAAGAGACACCCAACCTTAGAGGACAACGTTATTGTTTTCTCCAACACCACTATTTTAGGTGGTGATACAATCATCGGTGAAGGATCTATCATCGGTGGTAACATCTGGCTGACAGAAAGTGTCGACACCGGTACTAAAGTGTTACTTAAAAGGCCAGAGCTGATTTATTCACATTCAAAGTGATCTAATTACTGAAAAGAGGCCCGCCATGTCCCAGACTATAGTTGAGTCCATAGGAAACACTCCCTTATTACACCTTAAAAATATTTCGAGCGAAACTGGTGCCAACATTCTTGGAAAGCAGGAATCGAGAAATCCGACAGGGAGCGTCAAATGCCGCATAGCAGTTTCAATGATAGATGCGGCAGAAAGGGATGGAAAAATTGATAATAGCACAACGATTATCGAGCCAACCAGTGGTAACACCGGTATTGGTTTAGCTTTTGTCTGCGCCCATAAAAAACTGCGGTTGATTCTCACCATGCCCGAGTCCATGTCCATTGAAAGAAGGAAGCTTCTCGTACATCTTGGAGCAGAACTTGTGTTAACCCCAGCCGCAGAAGGTATGAAAGGCGCCATTGCCAAAGCAGAACAACTGATAAGCGACACTCCCAACAGTTTTATGCCAAATCAGTTCGAAAATCCCGCCAATCCAGAAATCCACCGAACAACAACCGCTGAAGAGATTTGGCGAGACACCGCTGGGAAGATAGATATCTTTGTGGCGGGAGTGGGAACAGGTGGCACTATTACCGGGGTTTCAGAGGTCCTTAAAAAGAAAAATCCCAATATGGTAACTATAGCAGTAGAGCCTGAAGACTCCCCAATACTCTCTGGGGGAAGTCCTGGCCCACATAAAATCCAAGGTATCGGCGCAGGATTTATACCGGCAATCTTAAACACAGAGATAATAGATGAGGTCATTCAGGTTGGCAATGATCAAGCCTTTGAATCAGCACGGCAGGTTGCACTTAAAGAAGGTGTACTCTGTGGCATCTCCAGTGGCGCAGCCGCATTTGCGGCAATACAAATAGCTCAGCGAGGGGAAAACAAGGGTAAAAACATAGTCGTTGTTCTCCCGGATACCGGAGAGAGATACCTGAGTACCCCCCTTCTTGGTGAATAAAACTCCTCCCGCAGAGCGGGAGGCCTCAGGAACCCCCTTCAAGGGGGCGATTGCATGAGGATATTCCCGTCAGGAGGGAATTCATGCTCAATAACAGATGGTATTTTCTGGATCGAAGTCTGCGCTTATCTGCCGATAACGACCTCGGGCATGACAAAATCAGCCACAGCTGAAGCTGAACTTCTCTATCCAAGGGCTAAAACAATCCTTGAAAATTAAAAAAAACTGGCATCCAGAGTGCCTGCTCTGAATCTCAAATGGTTGGCCAATGACTAGCAGGCTTTAGAGCAACTGCACGAAGGAAATGTCGCAAGGTATCGACTGAAGTTATCAGAATTCAAAAATTTCACATCCTCGAAATCAATGTTCCATTCAAATATTTATGAACAAGGCTTGAAATAAGGGTCTGATATGGGATACCTTCTTCAATCGCTTTTATTTGAATTTGCTGATAATCCTTTTCAGTTAAACGAAGATTGATTCGCTTATCTTTTTTTAAGGTATTCCGTGCCGCATTTAGAACTACTTTTTTTTCTTTTTCTTCCTTTTGTACCGGTTGCCAATCATCCGAGTCGAGAGATTCCATTAAATCCTTTTCTTCTTGATCAAGCGGTAGAAACATTTTTTTGTCTATTTTCCCCATTATTCATCTCCCCCTAATCCATATCGTTTGCTATACTTCCGACTTGGAAATGCAGTTTTAAGAAATACCTCCTGTGCATTTTCTACAAACGGAACAACATAAGCATAATTATTGAGCTCAATTATATAGATTTTTTGATTTGAGCGAGTTGGATTTTCCTCAATTCCAAGTAAGTTCCCAGTTTCAATTTGATAGACTATTTCTTCAAAAGAAATCCCTCGCTCAGTTTTTAACAATTCGTTCTTCTCAGAACTCCAACTCAAGTATTTCATGTCTCTAATTATATGCTCTTGTCAGCCTTTTGTCAACACTCGCCAAGCAGACTTATTTCATTCAGGTCACCAGAAAATGTCATGCCTGTCCCGCCTCCTGCTGGACTGTGGCAAAGAAACAGCCAACCCCTCACTCTACCCATATCTTTCACCTGTGGAAATTACTGGTAAAAGATATGGGTGCACAGTATATTCCTATCATTTTCAATTACCATATCCAATAATAAATGCAGTAACTGAGGAAGATCAATAGAAATTAGACACTTAAATATTTTTGTCACCGTTTATAGAACACGAAGCTTCACCAGGGCGGCAGAGGAACTGTATACCAGCCAGCCAACAGTAAGTGAACATATTCAGAACCTGGAATCCCGTCTAAACTGTAAACTTTTTGACCGGCTGGGCAGAACAATTCTACCCACAGCTGAAGCTGAACTTCTCTATCCAAGGGCCAAAACAATCCTTGATGATCTGCAGCAACTGGAAGAAGATATATCAGCGTCACAAGATAGTGTCACAGGGGAGTTGGTAATCGGCGCCAGCACAATCCCTGGTACATACCTACTTCCGCGCCTGGCGGCGGCTTTTAAGCAGGAATACCCAGAAATTTCCTTTGAAATACGCATAAAGGACACAGCAACCATTGTTGATTTGGTGGCAAACAATGAGCTCTTTGTGGGTGTAGTAGGGGCAAAATTGCAGACGACTAAAGTTCATTTTCAAGCAATAGCTAAAGATGAACTGATACTGGCGGCAGCCTACAACAATCCAATTGAAGCTTCCATATCACTGAATCAACTCGCTGAACTACCGTTCATTACACGGGAACAGGGCTCCGGCACTCTCAAATCCACCGAGCTTTTTTTGATTGAAGGGAGTTTTCCTCCAAATAAACTCAACATTTGTGCAACCCTTGGTTCAAGTGCAGCCGTAAAAGAAGCCATAAAAGCGGATCTTGGACTATCCATTTTATCAAAAATGGCAGTTGAGGATGAGCTGAGAAACAAAACCATCAAACATGTTCACATTGACTCTGTTGAAATGAAGAGAAAATTTTACCTGGTAACACATACAAAAAGATCACTACCAAACAACTATCAGCAACTAATCCGTAGATTCCTGCATCAATAATGGTAACCCCAGTGACGAAAAAAACAAACCTGGTTCTTATTCTTCTCCTTGTAACGTTAGTATCTGTAGCATCATCAATAGCAAGTGCTCCTCTACCAACAGGCACTAAAAAGCAAATCGTTCAAACTGCAAATTATTTTTCAGAAGTCATTGAAAGAGCAAAACCCGCAGTTGTTTATATTCATGTCAAAAAGAAGAGTGGTGGTGAAAAAGGCAGCCCTGATGATGAACTAATCTCAACCAACCCTGTTCTCAAGGAATGGTTTGGCGATAAAAAGCGAGAATCTGAGGAGTCTTTTTTTACAGAAGAGAGCAAATACGCCTTTGGTTCAGGCTTCATCTTCAATAGTGGAGGTTATATACTCACCAACAGCCACGTGATCAAAGATGGAAGTCAAGTCACCATTACACTCGCCGACAAAACCAAACACAAGGCCAAAATTATCGGTTCCGACCCCAAAACAGACATAGGTTTACTTAAAATTGACAGTGAAGATCTGCCATATCTCCCACTTGGTGACTCAGATAAAGAAAAAGTAGGCTCCTGGGTACTTGCTATCGGTTCTCCATACGAGTTCACCCAGACAGTAACAGCGGGTATCATAAGTGCCTCTGGCAGGAGTGGGGTCGGCATCTCAGACTATGAAGACTTTATTCAGACCGATGCAGCAATTAATCCGGGTAATTCAGGTGGACCGCTTGTTAATATTGATGGCAAAGTAATCGGTATCAACACCGCCTTTTTAACCCAGACTGGCGGTTATATGGGTATCGGCTTTGCCGTGCCCATCAATATGGCAAGGCTGGTTACTGAACAACTGATTGACAAAGGTAAGGTCACCCGGGCCTGGCTCGGAGTTGGGCTTGTAGACGCCACCCCAAGACAGCTTAAAGCTTTAGGCATATCTGCCCCTAATGGGGGGGCCAAAATAGTTAAAATCAGGAAAAAATCAGCCGCCCAGCGTGGTGGATTTAAGAAAAAAGACATTATCACAAAAATAAATGGTACCCCTATTAAAAGTGCCGCAGACTTACGCAATAGGATTTCTCTAACAAGCCCTGAATCGTTAGTTGAACTGGAATATTATAGAGATAAAAAACTTCAGACAGTTGCAGTTCACCTGGGGGTACTTAAATAACTCCCAGAGATGAAAAGCACTGGTTTGAATAGAGAAAAGAAAAATGCCGCATTCAATAAGCGAATCCAGCTGGAATCTTTTTGGGAATATGTCAGGGAAGGCGATGTGCTTGTTGTAACACGCCTGGACCGACTGGCACGTTCAACTCTGCATCTCTGCTAACTTCAGTCCTTTGGCCCATGAGGCCGGGGATGCTCTTTCCTCAATTATGGGCACTCATCCTCGACCGAAAATTACAAGCGTTACAGAGTATATTCATAGATATGAACAACTGGCCAGGGCTGGAGAGGCTCAGACAACTGAGGCCATTGAAATACAAAATAAGGTTCTCATACCACTTGAATGTGCTTTTTCATGACCCCCGCTTCATTCCCTGTCAACATCAATCATAATGGGTCCACATTCTAAGAACATGGACAATGTGACGATCTACATCTATTGAATAAACCAAACGGTGTATAATATTAATTCTGCGAGAGTAAAAACCTTTAAGATTACCGACAAGCGACTCATACCGTGGTGGATTTGAAAAAGGATCAGCCTCTAAATATTTCAACAGTTCCCTGGTCTTAAGCGCCAGTCCTGCCCTTTTGATCTTTTCAGTATCCTTAACTGCCTGCAGCGAAAGAACGACAGACCAATTCATAGGTCAAGATCCTTAAAGGCAGTGCCTTCTGAGATTGGTTCAACTGCAGCCTTATGAATAGAATCAACAAGTCCAGGAAACTGGTTAAGGTAAAGTGACTCTTCCACTGCTCTCCAATCTTCTTCACCGAGAACCACAAAATTCTCGCCCGAACGGCGATTAACTTTTAAAACCTCATGGTTAGATATACAAGCATCAACCTTGGCCTTGAGTGTTTTCCTGAATTCGTTAGCCGTTGTTTCAATCATTTTCACACCTCTTA
>JAAELB010000737.1 GCA_024227155.1 Desulfobulbaceae bacterium | reverse complement strand
ATCAGTGCATATTCTCTGCCATCCCGATCCGGTTAAGACTTCACCATCCATTGCAACGATAGCAGAAGGAATAGATGAAGCATTGTATAATTCATCAGTCAAGTCTTGCAACTTTGACATATCAACTAATTCTTTAAAATTGTATTCCATTTTCCCCTCGAAACGATAATAATTATAATTTTATTTTAATAACAATAAAGGTTCAAACATCGTTTTTGATTGAAACATGATTAGATCCTAAATTGAATTGAATAATAAAAATAAGTGTACTATAAATCGTATCACATGACAAACAAAGTTTCAAAAAATAGAAACAAAACAGGGCAAGACCTTTGAATCAACAACCCTACTGTCTATATTCAGAAACAAGATTTAAATAGTTTTTACCTTCATCTGTTTTCCCACGTTTTATGCATCCATTACCATAAATTTTGCATTTCGTATTAAATATTTTCATTGCAGCATTTCGCTGATTATCAGTTAGTTTGTTTGCTTGCAACAGCTTTTGAAGCGATTTAATTCTGTATTTATCTAAAGAATGATGGCT
>JAAELB010000736.1 GCA_024227155.1 Desulfobulbaceae bacterium | reverse complement strand
AATGGCCGGATCTGGGCCAGGATTATTCGTTACCAAGAAGGCCCCCGGGCCAGCTTTATTCGATAATGGGCCAGAATTAAGTGTTACTGGCCAGGAATAGGGGTAGTGGAAGCGAAGCTGTCACCAGCCGCAAAGTAGCATATAATTAGCTGATATTTAAAGCTAATCTTTCGTCCATTTTTAGATCAAAATTTCCATATGTATTTATATGGAGGTATATTAGAGGTGTTAACGCTCTATAATCTTCAGGTTTCATACGTTTATGCCATTCGTTTTTCAATAAGATTTCCTGAATCATTAAAGTATTAATGTGGGTATTTTTGCCCAAACCCCCGAAAAGTCCGGTAGAGAATCCGATAGCTGTAGAGGATCTGAACCATAATCGCTCTGACTCGGAATCATCGGTCCGGACCCACATTATAGGTCACTAACACAGACCGGTATAGGCTCACTTTATTTGGCATCCGCTGTTGTGATAGGGTTTAAATATCTGCACCTTTAACCAATTGCATTATTTACAGATAAATCGAACCATATCGGGTAAAACTAAACATAGAGGGAAATTCCGCCACAGATGCCATCTGTTATCCGTTGATGCTTGATATTAGGCTATTTGCAGGCCAAGCAGGTCGTCAATGCCCAATTTAAGGGCTTCTTTAGGGGTTCCACTATACATTTATCAATTTAAATGTGAAAGAACTTCATAAAGGGGATTTTT
>JAAELB010000735.1 GCA_024227155.1 Desulfobulbaceae bacterium | reverse complement strand
TGGTCGCGGCATTCAGGGGGTAGGTGCGGCAATGCTTGCAGCATCCTTTGGTGCCATCATTCTCACCTATGTTCCCAGAGAAAAAACAGGAAGTGTCATTGGTGCTGTAATGATGGTGATGAGCCTGGGGATTCTTATTGGTCCCCCTTTAGGTGGTTTTCTGGCCGAGCACGTCTCCTGGCATTGGGTGTTTCTCATCAATCTGCCCATAACAGCAATTTCAATAGGTATAATTTGTAAATATTTAGTTAACAATAGGGAGGAATATTCCAGGGATAATTTGCAGGAAGCGTTGAAAAGTCTGGATATCAAAGGAGCTGTCTTTAGCATTATCATGCTGATTGCCCTTCCTGCCATCTTCACTCTTGGCTCTGACAAGGGCTGGGATTCACAATATTTCCTTGGTACAGTTATCATCTTTTTGGTGAGTGGGTCGCTTTTTGCGTGGACGGAAAACAGTGTAGCAAATCCTCTTATCCAATTGTCTATTTTTAAAAATGCGGGCCTGGTCCTTATTCTTTTTATTAAAGGCCTGGTCTTTATTGTTATGAATGGTGTGATGCTTGTTTTCCCCTTCTTTATTACGGGAAGTTCTGATATGACAATTGCCCAGGCTGGTATGTTTCTTCTTATAAGTGCTGTTGCCATGGCTGTAACAACTCCCATTGCAGGAAAGATGACCGATAGATTTCAGGAAATACACCTTGTTTTGATTGCAGCATTTGTTTTATTTTTAGTTATCATTGGCGCTTTCTGCATCGGTGCCGTTCCATCAAAAATCATTATGGGAGTGGTGTTGGCTGGCTTTGGCGGAGCAATGGCGGTGCTGATGGTTGCTACCAGTGTCCTCATTCTCAAGCAGGCTCCAGCTGGGCAGGAGGGTATTTTTTCAGCCCTGAATTCTCTTGTTTTACCTGTAGCAGGCTCAGTGGGAGTAGCGCTTTTTGCAAGTATTTATGCCCATGGAGAATCCGTGGGGAGTAAAGGCCAGGAGGCCTATTCCGGTTTTATCCTCTCTATGCAGAGTATTCTTGTCTGCATATTGTTACTGTTTGTTGCCGCCATTTTCTATACATTAATGAATCAACGAAAACAAAAATCGGTCACACTTGATGTGTGAATTCTTTTAATAAAATGAGGTTGGTATGGATTTATTTTCTCTTAGTCACCCGCAACGACGAACCTGGTATATGGAGAACGAACACCCTGATTCTGCGGTAAATAATATTGCTTTTTATGTCACCTGTGACCGAGTTAGCGACCCTGGTGTCCTTGAGGAGGCAAT
>JAAELB010000734.1 GCA_024227155.1 Desulfobulbaceae bacterium | reverse complement strand
TTTAAATGGAAGCATTGTTTGTAATGTTCTGTGGGCATCCGTGTGTTTCTGTTTCAATTACCGATACCCATTTAGTATTTTCTCGATAGTTCCATCAGCCGTCATTTTTTTAACAACGTCACGATACCTGACTGATAGATCATCGGGAAACATCGGGCCTGCGGCAATCCAGGCATGAGTTGTTTTAATTGCTTTTCCAGTGACAAGCACCTCGCTGGATAAGCCCGCTTCTCGCCATGCCCAGCGGGCTAAATTATCGGAAAAACACCAAGCATCTATTCGTCCAGCCATGAGTTTTTTAATATTGGTTCGTGTGTAGTCGACACGATCAAGATTGGTGAACCCTTGTCCCGTTAGAAAATCATCCATGGCGCTTTTGAGCGTCACGCCAATTCGATCAAGGCAGCGGGCTTGGTCAAGACTATTAATCGGGTCATCAATGGTAAGAAACACAGTTTTAGACGTCGTATATTCGACAATCCACTTGAAATCTTTTTCCCGTGAAAGTGTGCGATAAATCGCCGGCAAAATGACATTGTCACTAGTGGTCGCCATTTTTAGAGACCGAGCCCATGGCCCGAATTTTACATGTGACGTGCGCCCGATACGTCTCTCGGCTTCTTTTAAAATCTCAATAGCAAAACCGGGTTGCGGGCCTTCTTCGATCTGGTATGGCGGGAAATTCGCCGCGCAAATAATGGTGTCGAAGGCATATGCCGGCTTCAATACTATCGTAGTGAGTAAAAATGCTAAAATTATTCTCATCATTAAACCTCTTCATAAAACAGCTGCGTCAACATGCCCGAATTAAAGTCACATGTTTGGGCGTTAGCATCTGCCAGGGTAGCCTGCCACAGCACCCCATCCTTCCTGGAGCAGTATACCTTTAACAGTAGCTGGCTCCCACTTACCAGGGACCTCGGCCAGCACATGCTCGTTAGGCCGGCCGGGCGCAAGTGTCCCGTAAACGAATAGCCCCTTATTTTTTATGCAGCATACTTGCATAGACCGAAAATATTTATTGCCGGTTTCATTTTTGAAGATAGCAAGCATCAAATAGCCAGTAATTTATTAATTCGTTCTAGAATTTCCTCGAATGAAACTCCTTTTGTCAGATATCCATCAGCTCCTTCTCGTATTGCTCGCTCCCGATTTTCTGGAGTATCGAAACCCGTCATGATAAGAATTTTGGTTTTTTTTAAGGTGCTATTCTTTTTTATCGCTCTGCACACTTCAAATCCGTCAATTCCATTCATCATAAGGTCCAGGATGATGAGACCTGGTTTGATATCTCTTGCCTTCAGACCTGCGTTGAATCCGTCTGGCGCTGTTTCAGCTACAAATCCTTCACGGACCAATTTTTGTTTTAAGGTTTTGCGAACGGACGCTTCATCATCAACAATCAAAATCGTGCCAGTGGATAGCTGCTTTACATTTTTTGCTTTCATCCCTTTTTGTAGGATAAATTCATCTATATCTTTTTGAGCAACACGGTAATGGCCTCCCGGAGTACGAGATGCTTTTAAATCCCCGGATTTAACATAAGACCAAAGCGTCCCCCGAGTTATGGCACAAATTTCTGCGGCTTTGCCTAAACTGAGCATTTCTACTTTCATTTTATGACTCACACTTCAGTAAAGTTAAATGCAATTATAAACGTCATAAACGTCATAAACGTCATAAACGTCATAAACGTCATAAATCTATAATGCACCGAGAAATATGTCAAGAAAAAGAATAAATCTATTAAAATACAGCAGGTTGTAT
>JAAELB010000733.1 GCA_024227155.1 Desulfobulbaceae bacterium | reverse complement strand
GACCCGCGTTCATGGCGTTCTGCTAAGACTTGAAAAAGCAGTTCGGCACCTTCCTTTGAAAAAGGTACGTAACCAAGTTCATCGAGGATAAGTGCGTCATATCGTGTATACCTTTGGAGAAATCTGGATAAATCTTTATCTTTCCTGTCTTCTTTCAGCTCCTTAAACACACCATAGCCGGCAACGTAGCGGGTTTGGAAGTCGTTTTGGCAGGATTCTATGCCAAGTGCTGTTGTCATATGGGTCTTGCCGGTACCGCTACGACCTAGAAAGACAATGTTTCGCTTTTCCTTGATAAAATTACATGTTGCCAACTCTCGAAACAGGGCATTATCAAGATCCGGGGCTGATTCCAAATCAAAGGTTTCCAATGGCTTCATCAGGGGAAATTTTGCTTCTCGAAGCCGCCGTTTTTGTCTGTTTTCCGACCTTACCTGTAGTTCTGTTTCTGTGAGTTCCAGCAAAAACTCTTCATGGCTAATACCCCCTTCTTTAGCATGACGCACCGTGGCCTCTATTTCTTGCCCCATGGTTGAAATTCTCAAAGCCTTTAAGTTCTGTTTGAGAGCCATAAGTGTACCTGGATTCATTGGATACCTCCCAGGGGAGCATAATCCTCTAAGTCGGCATCCGGAAGTGATGACCAGTTGTCTAAAGGAGCTTGCTGTAGGTCTTTGCTGTTGGCGTATATCAAAAGGTGCTTAACGCCTTCGCTTGAGCTGATATATGACTGTAGCGCTAAATCTACAACGGCATCAATCTCGCTGGAATCGTGATGCTGGTAGAGCATGAGAACAGAAATGAAGTCTTTTATGCCTTTGGTTTCTCCTTGGGCAGCACAGAATTTTGACAAAAGCTGTTCAAGAATCTTCGGCCAGGACTGGCGCCACTGACGAATTGGCCGTGCACTGTTGAAAGCCATTGGTCGTTGCTGAATCAGTTTCAGGTAATGCCCCGGCTCAAGGATCCACTTATTGTTTCCATAAACTCTTTCATGGCTGGATAACTTCTTACTTCCATAATAAATTTCAACCCGATCCACATACAACAAAATTCGCATTTTAAAACCGGCATAACGAGTTGGCACTGAGTACCGGTTTTTGTCCACCACTACAGTGGCATATTTATCGGCTTTGCCATCGTATACCTGAATATTACTGAAGGGGATGTCCGGACTTGCAAGTAAACTCTCTTTTTCTGATTCAAACAGTTCGTTAACAGTGTTACTGCGACCGTCTATAGTATGGGTACCATAAGATAAACATTCATCAAGTAATCGCTGATTCAACTCTTCCAGACTGGAGGCTTCAGGCACAGGAACCATATAATTGCGCCGGGCAAAACCAACTATCCCCTCAACACCACCTTTCTCGTGTCCTTCACCTGGCGTACAGAAACGGGATTCGAAATTGTGGTATGCTTTAAATTTGCTATATGATTCTTGCTCGATCCGTTTCTTGCCTTTCAGAACTTTCTGCACTGCTGTCGTCAGATTATCGTAGATCAGTACAGGGAAGACCCCACCGTAAAAAAGGAATGCATGAATATGGGCATCAAAAAAGGCTTGCTGTCGTTCACAGGGATAGAAACGGACAAAATGTTTCCCCGAATATTTAGAACGCATACAGAAAAATTTCAGCTGTCTTGTTTCACCTCCTATTGTTGCAATGGCACTACCCCAGTCAACCTCCGCTTCCACTCCTGAGGCTGGGTCAAGTGGGATAAAAGCGCATGGCGCATTTATCCCAAGCCGTACTTTAGCCTCACGGACATACTTTCGGACTGTTGATTCTGCACCTTCATAACCGTGCTCTAATTTAAGACGATTGTGAATACGTCTAGCTGTGTGACGTTGCTTTTTAGGTCTCTCCTTATCATCTTCTAACCACTGGTCAATGATTTCCAGATAAGATCCCAATACAGGATAGGGTTGTCTGGAACGTTGCTTGTATCCCCAAGGTTCGCCTCGTAATGCCTTTTTAATTGTGTTGCGTGAATGTCCGGTCTCTCGTGAGATCTCACTGATGTCTTTTTTGTATACTCGGTGAGATGTTCTTATTAGCTCATATTGATCCACCTTTAGCAATCTCCTTCACCTCCATTATTGTGACTAATAATTTGTAAAATATGTCTTAATAATGGAAGTCCTTTTGGTGGTCAATTTTCGATTATCACAACACCTCTTTCATGGTCAATTTTAGATTATCACAACTAGACTTTATACCGCTGGCGGTATATAATTAGTTACAGTTTAAAGAAAGGAAATCACTTGAACAGTAAAGAAATAAT
>JAAELB010000732.1 GCA_024227155.1 Desulfobulbaceae bacterium | reverse complement strand
GGAACAAGAAGAGGAGAGAACAGAACAGGCCAGTACATCGGAGGTCCCAGAAGACAGGCCAATTTCCTGGTCACCACAAGAGCGAGCGTGGCGCCAAGCTAGTTTGACTGCATGGGTCAAAAGAAAACGGGCGAGAGAGAATGGGGATAATGCCAAGGAGATCATGGTGGAGGAGTCCTCTACAGAAAAGAGCTCTGCCGAGACAGAAGAAGAGGGAGCGCAGGATACAAGAGAGGTGATCCTGGACAGATTGGCAGATGAGGAGAGCTACCCTCCTTTCTCTCCCGAGGTCACATTTGACTCCTCGAGCTCCGAGGAAGAGCTGCCCGAGCTTTCGGCCGGGCAGGCTAGATCAGTCGAGCTGGTGTATGAAGGGGAACTTTTGGTGGACACAACGCAAGAGGCGGAAGAGGAGCTGGGAGCTGCGCCTACGGTGCAGTTGGACTTTGTCCCAGAAGAGAGGGATGAAGAGCCGTCCACACAGGAACTCTGGCAGGAGGCTGAATGTGATGTGCAGGAATAGTGACTGATAGTTTTCGACCTCAGTCGCTATTTATAGCATGACTGAGGTAGGACTTGATTTTGTCAGTTAAACATCATAAACTGTTTGCTTAAAATCCTAATGGATTTTAATTATTGTATTAGCCATTACATGTAGGCAATGGCGTGTTGCATGTAGGCAACTTTTTTACTTTTGGTTAGTTATGTATTTATGTATTTGTGAATTGTACTGTGTGCCATGTTTTGATTGTTTCCGCTGCATGTAGGTGGTGGTGACACCTGATAATTTGTCACATGTCAATCCTTTTGGGCAAGGTTTACCTACCCGTTCTGGGACAAAAAAGATCCCGTATTAAATACATAATACCAAAAACCTGTGTTATTATTGGGGTTACAAGGGGCCCTTAACCGTAATTGGGACTATGCCAACAACATACAGTTTACGTTATGTTTTCAGTAATTTCCCTCCCGGTATGGAGGGTTTTTTCATGGGTGCATTATAATGTCCTTTCCCCGCCAGGGGTATTTGTAAGTGCGGTTTGCGTTATGTTTCCATGCGCTTATGTGGGCGTCCCCGTGTAACCTCGTGTAACGGGCACCTGTAGTACATGGCGCACGAAAATTTTTGATTGAGTAATATTTTGTTCTCTTTTCCATTTGAAAATGCCGAGAGGAAAAGGGAAAAAGGCTGCCCCAAAGCGCAAATCCAAGCGGCTTAGGCAGATTGACCCAACGCCAACTTCTAAAGATGTGGGCAAGTCAACGCCCGCTACAAAGGGGAAAACAAAGGCGTCAGGGAAGAAAGCAGCGGCCAAGTCCAAGGCACCGGCAACGACAACGTCTGTGGATGAATTGGACAAGAAGATTCTTGAGATGCAAGAGCAGAAAGATAAGCTTTTAGCACTTAAGAAGAAGAAGTCAGGGAATCGTAAGGTTTTGCCGGATTCCAGCGAGGAGTCATCCGATTCGTCGTCTGAGGAAGAAGTGCAAGACAAATCAGATAAGGCTAAGAAAGGAAACAGCAAGAAGTCCACACGAGGGAAGAAGAGGAAGAGAGTACAGTCGGAGGATGAAGAGTCTGATGGAGCACTCTCAGACAATGAGAAGCTTCTTCTTAAGCTTTTGGCTAAGAGGAAAGCTGGGAAAGTGAAGTCAGCAAAGAAGAAGAAGGTCGTGCTTCCCATTGATAGCTCAGACGAAGAGTCCACTGAGGAAGAGAAGGAAGAGGATAAAGGTCTCAGATTCGCCCCTGCCAAACCTGCAGTTGTTTTAGACGCTGAGGAAAGAATAGTGGATCCCAGAGTACGTGTAGTCGAGACAGCCAAGCTGGAAGACTCTTTGTACAGCATGCTGGGAGCTAGCCACAGTAAAGGTAAAGGCAGTTTGTACATAGAAAGGGGGACTGTGGATCTTAAAATTAAGAAAAGAATATGGCTGGGAGAATATATAGACTTAGGGCTTTTGGCGTCTCGATCTGAACAAAAACCCAAGGTTAACGTGGAGTCTCACGATGGTGTGTCACAGGTGTCTTTGTTGCCCCCAAAAGTACGAGTTCCAGCCAACATTGACGAATGGAGAAAATGGTGGTGTATATACGCAACTATTTATACATCAAGGTTTGCTTTGGCCACCTCCCAGATGTTTGCGTATGAGAATAAGATCTTCTCGTACGTGAAAAGATTCCCTGGAACTTTCGTGTGGAGGTTGTATGATGAAGAGTTCCGCAAATTGAAACAGTCGGACGTGGATTTGAACTGGCACGAAACTCACCAACCAGCCCTCAATGCCATTTTAGATGTAGTCATGGGGGCCAGGGATTTCTCAGCAAGTGGTAGCAATGTGACCAAAAAGAAGCTTTTGGCGAACGGC
>JAAELB010000731.1 GCA_024227155.1 Desulfobulbaceae bacterium | reverse complement strand
TGACTATTTACATATTTTCATTGACTATTTACAGTTACATTTTCACTTACATTTTCACATTTTCATTACACCCTTTTGAAGCTTATTTAGAAGCCTTTTTAGAGCATCATTTTTTGCTCCTACTTCGTGCCTTTCAGCACTATTTTATGCATTAGCATTTTTTTGAACTTGATAGCATATATTTTGATATTGAAATATCAATATTATATACTCATATATTGATTTCACACCATAGTTTTACTTATAACTATTAAACAGATTATATTACTTGATATAGTGATACTTGTAACATTACACAATGTTCCCAAGTAAAGTTAATCAAGGATCTTACCATCAAGCAAATGATGTGTTCTCCAACGCTGTATCTACTCCTGGGGCTCAGTGCGTACCTAATTGTTTGTTTGCAATAGCATCCACTTTATTTGGAAACATTCATGAATGCGATGAATACAAAATAAATGAAATATTGTTCTATGGTATAGCACTTTACAGTAACATATGTAAACAAAACCCCAAAATAAAAAAAAGTAATAGACATCTTTTCCTAGAAGAAGTACCTAAAACATTTTGTTTTAACAACAAGAAAATATGCTGGAATAATGTTACTGAAATCAATGG
>JAAELB010000730.1 GCA_024227155.1 Desulfobulbaceae bacterium | reverse complement strand
GCTTCCGCTGCTTCCTTTGATTCAAAGGCGATCTTTGATTTCATGGTCATTGTGCCTTTTGCACTGGAGTCAATAAGATATGATGCCTGTTCTGCAGGAATCATTTTTTCAGGATGCAGATATAAAGCAACTTTCACATCTTGTGCTTTTTCATTGGAATTTACAGACATATCAGCCAAACAACGGATAGAACAGGTGGCAAATTCCCCCTCACTGTTTTTGAACTCATGTCTGGTTCTGGCCCACATATTCAAATTCATACCGCAATTTGGGCAGCGTCCTTTATCTGTATATTTTGCAGGCTTCATCATGGGGTGCTCAATGGTGGCACTACCATCTGCCCACGCCGTCACAGGGAGGACTGAGCAGGCAACGCTGTAGCAGGAACCTATCACAGCGGCTTTTAATACCAAACGTCTTGAAATACTATCTGCCATTTTTTCACCTTTAGTTTATTTTGAGATCAGCATGATCTGTAAGTGCCACTCCATCAAGAGTTGCTCCTGTAAAAATTGTTTCATCAAGGGTAACACCAATCAAGTTAGCACCACTAAGATCTGCCCCGGTAAAATTAACATCCTCCAGGGCACTTCCTGTTAAATTGGCTTTGCGTAAATCTGCTCCGGAAAAATTGCTTCCAATTACCACAGCTCTCAACATGTAAGCATCTCTAAAAATACTGCCGGACAGATCAGCATCTGCCATGTTAAGGTCTTTCATAAAAGCAGCGGTAAAATCAGACTGCCTTGCCTGGACCCCATTGAAGCGACAGCCAAACATATATGCCTTGTTCAGTTTGGCAGAATCTACGGTAGCACCATCAAAAGTCGTGTGAAATAGATTGGAATCACTTAAGTCAACATTGGACAGTTGGCACTTACTGAAATCAGACCAGCGCAAATCTGTCTTACGTAAACTTGCCCCTTTAAGGTTGCAGCCTGTTAAATTAGTGGAGCGTAAAGAAACGCCATCTAATATTACACCATGCAGGTCAATTCCAGCGAATGATCTATCCCAGAAAGTACAATGAGTTAAGTCTGTTAACGGTTTCGGCTCATCACAGTTGCCCTTTGGTGGTCGACCGGTGTCAGCACATGAGACAGACTGGAGGAACAGTAGCACAAAAATACCAATAACTGTATTCCACAATGATTTACAAAGACACATAGGATTGATTTTCTGTTTTTGCTGGCTTTAAATAATTTTATCGAGATACTTGAATCCGTAACCAAGTGCTTCATCATCGCAGATATCAACACACATCCCGCAACGGGTACACAGCGATGAATCGACATAGTTAGACTTCCCAGTATTGACTGTATTATTCAGAACATCAGGAACCATACAGACAGATTGACATCGTTTACAGTTGGAGCACTTTTCCTTGTCCCACTTGACTCTGAAAAGAGACAGCATGCCAATCAGCTGATAAGAGACACCAACAGGACAGAAATATCGGCACCAGCCACGACGGCTGTACACTATTTCAAAAACCAGCAGCATCGCAACCCAGATGAGCATGAGTGATGGGCCGTATACTATGGCGCGGCTGATAATACCCACAGGATTGATGGTCTCAAAAACTGTGTAACCAGTGAGCCAGGCTAACCCCAGGAAAATAACAAAAAAATAATAACGGATTTTGGTGTCAAAGGTATGGTTCCGAATAATTTTTTTCTTCTTCAGATACTGATGGATTTTTTCTCCCTGTTCAGCCAGCCAGTGATATGGACAAATCCAGGAACAGAAGGATCTGCCGCCAAAGAACAGGTAAACTATACAAATTGTAACTACGCCAATAATCAGGTTGACCATTATGAGTTTACTGGCAAGAATTATTTGCAAAGCAGCAAATGGATCAATTTGATGAAAGCCAAAAATCCGGGAACCGCTCAATGTTCCTTCAAGAATTTGGATATCAGCAAAAAATGAGACAAAAAATAACAGATTAATGGATAGCAGGACAGTCCAGCGAAGAATCTTCCATTTATTTTTTCGGTGGCCATGCTGAGGGGTGTTTTGGGGACGCATGCCGGCTCCCTTAAATGTTCTTACACGATTTTTACTTTTAGTATTTTCATTTTTACTTTCTTTCATGATTGTCCCTCCCCGGTTTGATGGGCGGTAGGCTTTTCTATCAGACGCAGTCGGGGGGTAATTGTTATGGACCTGAGAGGTGTCGGGCATTTCTCTTCGCAAACACCGCAACCAACACAGGTTTTTGTAACTGAGGGCCAGAGGTATTGTTGTCCATCTGCTGTATTGTTTTTTGCAATAAACCGAATTGTGCCTTCTTCTTTGATCGGACATTCATCAAGGCATATTTGACAGGATTTTTTTGCCTGGGAGGATGATTTGACAAAGTTTGCGAACCAGTCAAGATCATCAGTTGTGATTTTTGAAAAGATAGTATCCACATTTTTTTCGGAAAATTCTGAAAGTGCAAAATGGGACTTCCATGTTTTCTTTTCATCTTCACTTAATCGTTTGAGAAAAGAGAGCAAAATCTCTTTAATCTTAGCATGCTTAGCAGAAGAAAGTGACATTCCCAGTACATTATTCAATCGATACACAAGATCATTCTGCCCTTGAACGGATAGACATGTATCAGAACCTGTGATTACGGCAAGGCCCATTTCAGCATCTTTTCCAAGTGAAATATGGTGATCAAGTGCTCCTGTTGGACAGGCCAGAACACAGGGTAAACCAGCACATAAAATACACGCTCCTTCTTGCGGAATAACATAGGGCGTACCAATGCCAAATCCCTGCCTGATATCGGCTAATATGACGACCTGTGGCGGGCAAACCTGTAAACATTGACCACATTTGATACAGGAGGCGAGAAACATATCCTCATCAAGTGCTCCAGGGGGACGCAAAAGTTTGCGATCGCTTTTTAAAAACTTCGCACTTGCTGTGCCAAGGCCGATGGCGGCACCTGTGGCGATAAGGGTTGATCCTTTTAGAAAGCTTCGTCTTGAAATATTCTTTTTTTCATCGTTGTTCGTCTTCGTCATATTTTACTCACATAAAGGACGCAGTATAAGTTACTCGTCAAGATGTTTAGAAAGATTTTCGTTAACCAGATGCTTGCCAATCACCATCCATTTTAACACTGTCTTAAAATCCATCTTTTCTTCAACCGGAGAGGAAGTTGCAGCAAAGCCATAACCCATTGGAGTCTTGGGATCTCCATAAATCCAATTCGCTGTTTCTGCATCTATCCACTGGCCGGTTTGAAAATCATTGACCCAGATACGTGCGCCATCTTTCCAGGGCTGCCTGACCAGCCACAAAATTGCACAACCGATATCATCAAAATAGTAGGCTTTACCATTTAAATCTATCACTTGAGCTGAATAATGAGGATCACTGAGTGCCATCTTACACTCTTCACATGCCACTCGATCCCAGACAAAATCAACCGGGAGCTGTTCCTCATTGCCTCCCTTGCAGGAACATAAAAAACAGATCAGAAAAACCGCAAGATAAGATTTCACAAAAAATCCATTATATTTCATTCAAGTACCAGTTTGTTTGCCAGAAAATGTAACCATCCTGATTTTGCAGCTCTTTTCATATAGGCACGGTCAATATTCTTATAGTGAATGATTTCCTGGCCTTTCTCCTGTATTTTCAGCTTCTCAGCGGCCTGTTTGCTATCTACGGGCAGAAATTCGACTCCCATGGGGCCCATGATTTCTGAGCCAACAACAAACCACGTGTTGTTGGCCTCAATCCAACTCTTTTTGTTATAGTCTTTAAAATAAAGCAAATCTATAGCACTCTCTTTTGGATCTGTTTTTTCCTGAAACAACAAGTAGATCAGCATCCCTATGGCGCTGTCAAACGCTTCGTAACTACCATCTTCAAAAAGAACCTGACACTGAAAGTCGGGATACCTGGCAGGGTACATCCCGCATAAGGGACACTCTTTGTGCGCGTCTATTTTTTTTGGTTCTGCAGAAACAGAAGCTGCCAGACCAAACAGAATAAGCCACAAAAATGTACCAAAAAGAAAACTCTTTTTCATATCAACCTTCCTGTTTTTAGGTAATAAGCCACAAAAGGGAAAAAACCGATAACAATAAAAGCCAGCATCCCATAGAGGGACGCAAAATGCATTTTTTTTCGTAGAATGAGCGCTTGTTTCCATAATACATCTGACTTTCTTACACTTTCAAGCAATCCCCCTGTCATACCTGCAGCGGCAGCTATAAACAGAAAAAAATATAAACCCACACCATAGTAATGATATTCGGTTCCCATAAAGCAGAATGGGCATTTATGGGTCAACATTTCATAAACATAGGTGGTAATAAAGGAAATAGTTACGATAATCGCTGTTATAAAAAACAGAAGCCAAAGTGGGAATTCGAGGGCGGTAAACCTGAAAAAAAAACGATTCAGCAACAGCAATATAACAATTCCAAAAAACAGTGGCAGGATCAATCCCGGGGCAGCACCAGCCATGCTTCCCCCAAGACCTCCTGTTCCTTCGTTGTAAACTGAACCGCAACAGGAAGTGATTACACTTGGATCCAGATTTAGAACAAAGAGTAAGAGGAGTATTGTTTCAGCAAACACCACTGGATATATCAGTAGCAGTCCCAGATTTTTCGCACGTACCAGCGGATAGGTTTCTATCTGGTTATCTAGATAGTTGAACATCAGCCAGACAAAATAGACGAAGAACGAAAAAAATTTAATATATAACAGAGGAAACCCGTAACTGTTCGATGACAGAGTTCCAACCGCACACATGGCACCGGGTAAAACCGAAGCCAGTTCCTGGGCTGCCACTGTAAAAAGAAAAAGCATCAATATTTGCGTAAACAGTGCAAAGTTCATGATTGTTGAAACCAGATATGTCTTCTTTTCAAGCTGGAATTGCAATTCCTGGGATGAATTGTAATCCCATCCCTTAAAAATCCTCCAGGCATTAACAAAGCCGATTGAAAACACAAGCAACAAGGAACTGTGCCCAACGATTAGCCCCAATATCCACGGATGGAGAATCATATGATCTGACCATCTTTCATTTCAATAATTCTATCCACTGTGGGATGCTGATAAATAACCGGATCGTGGCTCGTTATCAGTATGGTTTGGCCTGCCTGCTTTAATTCATTGATATGATCAAGCAGATCAATGGTCAGCTTGCCATCGAGGTGCGCACTGGGTTCATCGGCAAGGAGAATGGACCCCTTATTTATCAATGCCCTGGCAATTGCCACCCTTTGCTGTTCACCTCCTGATAAGGTGCTTACTTTAAAGCCACGGCGATGAAGCAGATTAAATTGTTTTAGCAATAGATCTGCCCTGTCGTTTCTTTCACTAGGGCTAATCCCTTCCGGAAGCAGGGGAAGAGTGATGTTATCCAGAACTGACATATCACCAAGCAGCTGAAGGTGTTGGAAAATAAATCCGATATGCTCCCGTTTATGACGGTTCATAAACTTTTCAGGGAGTTTTGAAATTTTCTTGCCATGCACTATCACTTCTCCGCTGGTCGGCTTACTCTGACAGCCAATCATGGAGAGCAGTGTCGTTTTTCCGGAACCACTGGCACCTTTTAGTATTGTCAAACCACCTGTATCAATTTTCAGGGATACATCCCTTACCGCAGTCACTTCGCCAGGTTTGCCGCGGTTAAAAGTTTTTGTGACCTTAATGGTTTCTATTACAGGAGTAGTCATTAGTTATTCCTGATTACTGTATCCGGATCGCAGATAGCAGCCTTCCATGCAGGAAAAACCGTTACCGCAAGATAGGGAATAACAGAAATCGTAATAATCAATAGGATAAATTTTGGATCAACTTCCGGGATCAGTTTAAATGAGGGATATATGGTGGACCAGCCAACAAATATCTCTTTTAAACCTGGGGCCCGGAGATAGTATATATAGGCGTAGGCCAGCATGATACCACCAAAACTGCTGACTCCAGAAATAATAAGCCCTTCCCATAATTTAACGGATAAGACAACATCAGTATCCCAACCAATAGCCTTTAAAATACCGATTTCTCTTTTTTCCTCAAAAGAGAGACCACTGGCCTTGTCCCAGATTAAAATTAAAAAAGAAAATATCGCTACCAGCAGGATGGAGAGAACAAAAGCACTTTTCCAGCCAAAAACAGAAGCGTAGGTGTTTTGAATTTGCTCCCTGGTAATTGTCCTGAGTCCAGCAAAAGTGTGGTTTATCTTTAAGGCGATGTTATCAATTTCCTCCGGGTTAGGAACATGAACAATAAGATCCGTGAACTCACCATCAGGTAATTCCAGCACTCTTCTGGCACCTTCATTTTGCAGTACCATCAAGTCGTTTGACTGGAGTTCCGTTGCTGTTTTGAAGGTTCCTATAATATCAAACAAAATCGGTTCACTCCAGCCTGGTTGATAAAATAAATATCCCTTTTCCATCTGGATATCTTTCAGAAGCTTATAAACCCCCTGGCCCACAATCATTCTAAAATCAGGATTGGTTTCATTCCGAGGTGGGTTACTTTTCCAGTCAACAATTTGCTGATATTCTTCTTCTGCCAGCAGATCCAGATCCATGCCGTAAACTGTAAAATTTGCTTTTAATATCGCAAGAAAAAAATACCCCCAGATTCGTGTTTCCACAGCTTCCACACCGGGTATTTTTTCAATTTCAGGAATCAACTCTTCCTTCATATTCACCTGACGGCCACCAATTATTCTTTGAACAGTAATATCGGGCAACTCTCCACTGGTGAGCATCATTTCTCTTGTTAAAGAGCTGGTGATAAAAAGAACGGATGAGACAGTAAAAACGAGTAGAATAAAGATGAGCAGGATCAGGATATTTTTTGACCATCGGCGGAGAAGACTTTGCAAGGAGTAATCGATGATATTTCGCTGTTTTTCTAGCCATCCCAGAGTCATTTTAATTTCACCTGATTACTTTTCGGTTTTATAAAAACAATTGGAGAAGGCATATTTGAATAATCAGGAGGTGTGAAAACAAAACCTGCAGGGAAATGATCCAGGCTGGTGGGGTAATCCTGAAAAGGGGTTGTAAGATCTGCGATTGAATAGTGTCTTAAATATCTTGCAGCACTGGTAACAGCCAGATTTGGCAAGCCTATCACTTTCTGAAATTGCCCTCGTATTGGTAGTACCTGAGCCACCTCAAGTTGCCGTTTTTGAGAGTGGAAATATTCAAGCCCTCCCAGCAGGCAGAACCCGACAAACACAATTGCAAAAAGAGAAGAATGTCGCATGATTTCGTTATTATTCCCAAATAACACTCTTTTTCGAGTTATCCAGTAGATCCAATAGTTCCGTATTAATTTCATCAAAGAGAAGTATTTTAAGACCCTGGTGATCAGCCATAAAATTTTCTGCATTTTTCTCGGTATCAAAGGGAATCAATTCGTGTCCCATTGGGCCAAAAACATCACTTCCAATAACATAGAAGGCGGTATCATGCTGGAGAAATTTGAGTGTATAATAATCTCTTACCAGAACGCGTTTAACAACCCGCTTTTTTTTGTCCACATTATATTTCCCGGGATCAATTAAAGCACGGCACATGCACTTCATTCCATCAAAGCTGTTATGGGAGCCATCCTTGTACTGAATTTGTGTAATCCATTTTTGGTAAGGGTGAACAAACATACCACAAACAACACAACGATCTTTTTTGGTGACCGTTATATACAATTGTCTCTCGGATTGGACCTTTTTACGACTGAGATTTAACGCCCTGCAGTCAGGGGCAAAGACCAAAGCAACAAAAAAAAGAGCGGTGGTAAAAGAGACAGAGAAAAATATACTTTTACGACATTTCAAATTCATCATACAAGATCCCCTTTTTTGAAACGAGAGAAGCCTAACCAGGAAAAAATCCATCCAAGAGACAATGGGTACAAAATGGTGTAGGCAAGAAAGCCGCCATAACCCATATTGTCGAGTATAACGTAGGAAGCAGGTCCTAGAGACGTCAGTTCAGGGTCAAAGAGAAGCACTGCGCCTGTACGAAAAACCATGATCGGATTCAACAGGGAGATGGCCACTATAACACTCTCCATAAGCTGCTGCTGAAGCATAAGACCAATCAAAATAACATCAATAAAAAGCAGTAAAACCAGCCAGATCAGGATTGAGAGGCCAAGCCCCCATTCCTGTTTTTTGACAAGAGTTGAAATAAACATCCCTATTCCCAGAAAACACCAGGAAAGTGTGCCCAGAAGAATGGAGTAATAGCCGCCAATCTGCCAGGGGATGGCCAGACCCTTCGCCATGCCCCAAATAACAGCACCTAACAGGGCTGTAGAGATGGGGATAAAGATAAGAAAAAAGCGAGAGAGAATTTTTCCCCAGAAATAGGCAGTAAGGGAGATGGGCATGGAGAGAAAATACTCCAGAATATTAGACTCTCTGTCTCCCACGACGGATCGAACCGTTGAGATAAGAATTAAAATCGGCAATATGGCAACGCAGAGCTGGATATAGGTAATCAGTAATCTGCTAAGTCCGGTAAAACCCATTACCCTTGATTCGGTAATACCTAAGACAAACAGTAAAACAACCGCACCACCAAAGATGAGAAAGTACATTAAAAACCATTTTGCACGTACAGACTCACGAAAATCAGCCAGAGTAACCAGAAGAAAAGTATTCATGTCAGTGTATATTCAATTGCTGTATATGATTAGCAAAATGAGAGAGTGAGGTGAGAAATCGCAATCGCTCTGCTCCTATAAAACTTCCTTCAAACTCTAGTTCAGTTTTTCCATTGTCAAAATTCCACTCTTTCAGCATTTTGATTGCACCGGTATGTTTTTTAGTGAGGACAATGGTGGTGGTCAGCAGACTGTCTGCCATAAGAGATTGCTCAATCCTTTCATCCTGAACCACCTGCCCGTAATCCATTTCAACAATTCGATTGATAAGATTGATGATCTCATCTACACGATGACTGGAGAGAAGCATGGTAGTGTTTTTCATGGAACGGATCAGTTGAAGAAAAAAGGCTTGTCTTGCTTGTGGATCTAGATTGGCAGCCGGTTCATCCATAATGAGGATATCGGGTTGACCAGCGAGTGCAAGCGCTATTAACATTTTTTGTTTCATACCACCGCTTAATTTCTGAAACGGTTTTTTGAGATGTTTACCGATTTCAAGCCCAAGTTCCGCTGCTTGTTCATGGATTTTTTCTGTACTGGATCGTGGATTAATTCCAGCTGAAAATTTTACAAGCTCTCCAACGTTCATTTGAATGGGGGGGGGAAGCTGCGGGACATAGCCAATTCTTTCAAGGATCTCCACCCTGTGACGGCGTGGATTTTTATCAAAGACAGTGAGTGTACCATCAAAAGTGTATTGGCCAAGAATTGACCGGATAAGTGTGGTTTTTCCGGCTCCATTTGCTCCAATTAGAGCAATGCGATCGCCTGGTTTCACTGATAGATCAATACTATCAAGAACCGCAGTCTTACCAAATTTTTTTGTGAGTTTTCCGACTTTGATCATTGTCTTAAAAAGTATCGATTAAAATTGTCTTTCTGGGCGCTATCTTCGGGAATCTCTTCTTCCACATCCTCTTCATCATCATATTCAGCGAATCTGGCAGGCACCCCGAATTCATCGTCATCCTCTTTTTCAATATCAATCATTGGGGGATCATAGGCAAGGTTTTCAACTGAGGCAAGTAGAGCACTACCGGAAGAAAAAACTGGTTTTTCATCAGAAAACAGTCGTCTTGGTTCAGAAATAGGAGCAAGCCTGGCCAGCAGATTAATAACAGAGATTACAGGAGAACCGGAGAACATAAGCATCCAGTCGTTATTCATCCACAGGGTATCAAGATACACATCGTGTTTATGGATGAAATCACCATAGCCATCCTGGTCGCGATCAAATCCCTCATAATCACTGTAATAATTCCCTTCCCATACATTACCTGTGGCAACACCGTTTCCCTTGACCCGAACAACTTCGAGATTATCTATAAATCGGTTGCCTTTTATTATGTTACGCTCAAGAACCGAATTAAAATCAAAGCCAACCACACAGTAAGCAATGGTATTGGCTTTAATAAAATTATACTTTTCAGGCTGAAAAGGGGAAAGATCGAAATAAAAACCGGATGTGCAATATATAACTTTATTGTGTTGAATCGTGAGGTTATCGACTTCCTTCAGGCCAATGCCAACGCCTGTTCCTCCAAGAGAATATCTCACCTCATTATGTTCAACGAGGACGTCCCGACTGTACATGAGGAAAATCCCCACAGTATTATGGTGATATTTATTATTTCTGACCGTATTACCACCAGAATACATAAAATGAAGGGAATAGCGGTTATTCCAACCTTCATTTTCTTCGATGATGTTGTCGTTGGAATACCAGATAACCATATCACGGGAATCATGGATTCTGTTTTTGGAATAAATATTACGATGACTGGCCCAGCCACGGATGCCATCACCTCTCAGCCCCAAAGGAGCATCCTGGGAGGAGATATCATTACCTGAGATCACACTGTCGTGGGTCTCCTGCAGATCAATGCCAAACAAACAATTATCTATGGTATTATTAAGGATCTTAACGTTGGAAGCTGAACGAATAAGGATACCGGAATCCAACCGGTCATGACTGTCACCAGAGCCGGTGAATGTAATGTTTTTAACAACAACATTATCGGCTTTTATGGTTAATACTGAGTCCTTTCCCTGCCCGTCAATGGTCACTTGGCCGTGACCATCAAGGATCAGTGGTTTTGTAATTATCACAGGGCCAAAGTATTTTCCCGGTTGAAGAGGCACCTCAGTGCCTGCCGGTGTCTGCTCAATTAATTCCTGGAGTGAAAGAGCAGGACCAGCTGAAGCGAATGGGGCAGTTACAAAAAGGAAGAAGACTGACAGTAATGGAATATTTCTAAGAAAAATAAAATTCCCCACGCTATTTGAATCAGGCGGCATCTTTTAATGCTTTTCGCTTAATCAACACAGAAAGTGTCATTAAAACAAAAATCGCAAGGAGAAAATAAAAGCCAATGGTAGGGTAAGAATGGGTCGTAAACTGTGCAACCTTGCCATCACCAAGCACCGTGGGCATAAATGGTTTAACTTTAAAAGCCCCCCATGGATGGAGATGATGGCCAAACCAGTAGAGCCACTTACTGAAAAATCCCAGATATAACCAGCAAAAGCAACCGGGAATCATGCCGAGCAGCCACCAGCCGGGGCCTGTATAGAAAAAATAGATAGACAGCATTATAAAAAAGGCGAGATACAGAAATGGAATAACTCTGCGCTCAGTAATAGCACCTGCCTCCATGGGATTCATACCAATATAATGGTTAATGGTATTCATCTCGTTTGCCTTGCCACCCCAGTCTGTCATATTGAAAAAAACGGGTATGCCGTCAGGGAAAGCTGCCTTCGGATACTGCGGTGCCTCAAGCGATACCATCCACATGGGCATGGTTTTATAACCAATGAGATACGCATAAAAACCTGTGGGATGATAGTCATAAATTTTCTCTCCCATAAGTTTTTTTAATGCCGGAGTTGTCGGTCCATACCATTCAGTATCTTCAGGAATCAAAAATTCAAAAGGCTGAAATGAATCATTTATCTCCACCGCATCCTCTTCATCCATGGCCACGGGATCATGGTACTCGAAAAAAGGTTTCAGTGTGTATGTTGCCAGTAGCAGAATCATCGCCAGTAGAGCAAGGATATTGCTCAGCCTCAATCTAATTTTAATACTGTCACTCATCGTTTCCTCCGTCATTTCTTATAACTAAAAAAAATCACCCGTAACAAAGCCCCATATTGTTACGAGTGATGGTTTTATAAAATAATTGATTTACCCAGGTGAATTGGTCATTCTCTCAAGTGTGCAGGAATATCCTCATCCTCTTCCTCAGCATCAAGATCCCATCCAGCTTCATCCTTATCACCAACTTCCTGCCAGTCACCTTCTTTCATTTTGAAACGGCTGGCATAATCGACAACGGATTTCATATCAAGAAATGAAAATTTTTCGATCTGTTTGACCATATCCGGATTGGCGTTTCTCCTTTTGCCAATCTGAATCCAGCTGAATTGTCTGAGCAGGTAGAGATACGTCTGTCCTGCAATGACCGGATAATAAGCAGGTTCTTTGTTTCCTTTATCATCTGTACTTTCAATCTTCTTACCATCTGGGCCAACCATATCCTGCTGCCAGTTTCCCTGACCATGATCACCGTGACACTTGACACAATTTTCCTCAAAGAGTTTTTTTCCCAATGTCAAATCAGTTACCCAGTCTGCATTTTTCAAAATCAGTGCTTTATGTTTTTCCAGCTCTCCACTGCCGATGGCATTTGACACTGCAGCCAGAAAGTCCTCTTTTGATTTGAAATCTTTTTCTTCCAGGGATTTCAGCTTTTTGAAATTATCATTACCCACTTCCTTTTGAAGTGCATCAAGAGATATGGGCCATACTTCTTTACGCATGTTGGAAAGAACCCAGGATTGTCCCCCCGGGCCGACTCTTGGATTTGGATTCATTTCCCTTGTCTGAATATAGGCACAGACATCAACGATATCCTGGGCTCCTTCGATCTGCATGGCAAAAGGATACATGGTCGGATTATCACGATTTTTTGCACGAATATCTGCAATCTGCTTAATTAAAACATTGGTATGTTGCCCGGCAAGCTGTGGAAAAACTCCCAGTGGATCTCCCCAACCTGTGGGAAAATGACAAGCAGCACAAACATTATAAATATCCTCGCCTTCCTCTGGGTCACCGTTTAGTTTCAATGCTTCCAGAGCTTCTTCAGCAGTGGCTGTCCAATGGCCACCCGGGGGCGGTTTGGCTAGGGCTGAAGCTTTTGCAGCAGCTGCCTGTCTTATGGCTTCAGCACTACCGAGCGCTGGATCTGCTGCATAACACACAGGAACGACATAAAAAGACAGTAGTGCCAATGCAACTATGATCTTGCTTGTTTTCGCCAAAATCGATCCCTGGAATTCTCTTTTTTTCATTCGTTTCCCTCTTGTATAACTTTTCCGGCACCTGCTACACATTTCTGGCACCCTTTCGCTAAAACTCTCTGCTATATCTGGAGTGACTGCTGAACAGTACCGTTATTTTTTAACTTTTGACAGATAATCTGCAATGTTCATAAAATCTTCATCAGTAATCTTATTACTCTCAATGAAAGGCATTATTCCTCTCATGGCCTCTGAGTTGCCATTTGTCCGCCTTCCTTCAAGGATGTCTTTCATTTGACGATACAGATATAATTTTTGATTACCAACATGCCTCGGGTATGTTTCAAATCCCGGAATCAGATCACCCTTGTGATAATAGATTCGTCCAGCAACTCCGATAATGATATCCTCATATTTCTCACTATCTTCTTTTCCAATTAGAGCTGCAACTTCGGTCAGAAATTTCTCTTTAATATCAAATTTTTTCTTATATAAAGGTTTTAATTTTTTTACAATTTTCACCGGCATACCTTTCTTTATCATCTGCCGATACATTGCTTTTTTTCTAAAGTAGTACTTTTCCTTGTTTTCAGTATAAATCATACCTCTTCCTTCTGGACCATGACAGGTGTGACAAGTCAGTTTTGTGTATAACTCTGCAGGATTCTTGGGAGCAGCCATGGAAAGAGGCACAAAAACACAAAACATTAAAAGAGTGGTCACAAAAAGAATAAGCATTTTCATAATATCACCTGCATCAAAACGTAGAAATCCCCGGCCACGACAAGAGTGTTGCAGCCAGGGAGTAAAAAAAAATCTTATTCGCCATCAACAAGTTTTTTGGCAAACACACCTCGACTGGCACATTTTACAAGATACTGCCAGGCCATTTCCTCATTATTCAAGGCAAGGAGCATATCACCTGATTCTGCGGCCTTTTTAGCCTCTTCCCGGTAAGAGAAATGCAACTTAAACTGTTCAACTGCATCCCAGAATTGCAGGGCAGCTGTTTTATTTAACAGTTCAGGCATTTTGGCATCTTCAATATCATCTTCTTCCTTGTCCCAGTTCACTTCCATATATTTCTGTACACCCACAGCTGACCCAACAGGATCCTCGGAATTACAAATACCACCTGCTGATGCAGCTGGAATCAACTTGGGACATACATAATTAATTACTCCGGCAATAACACCGATGGTAGCATCATTCTGCTTCACTTTAGCTTCGTAGTTGGCCTTGTTATCTTCTTTGGCCATGCCACTCGCTGCAAAGCACAACAGTACTGCCAGCGTAAAAAGCAAAGAGATCAGCTTCGTACTCTTATTTTTCATGAATTTTCTCCTTGTTATTTAAATCAATAAACAATCAATTTGATAAAAGTTATGGTTTAACAAGTATATATCCAGCCATCTCCAGATGCAAAGCAGAACAGAATTCTGTACAGTAATACGGAAAAACGCCTTCCATATCTGCCGTGAAGGTAAAAGTGTTGGTTTCACCAGGCTCTATGCTTCCGTTAATATTGTAAAAGCCAATGGAGAAGCCATGGGTTTCATCTTGTGCTCTTTCAAGGTTGGTGATGTGCCAGGTAACTTCATCGCCCACTTTGAGTTCAATCATTTCAGGACTGAAATGGCTCCTGATCAACGTTGAATTAATGGTAACCTTATTACCATCTCTTATTACGCCCTCTCTACCGGGACGAACACGATGTTTAAACCATTTTTGCTTAAACCGCTTAATTGGTTTGAGTTTATCAGCTTTGATCATTACCGCATAATGGGGTTCTCCAAGGGGAAGCGGCATGTCATAAATCAGCTTCATTGGCTGACCTGCTGTGATATCAATCAGCTGATGGTTCTGAGGATGAAGAGGCCCTACCTGCAGGAATCGATCAATGGCAAGTTTATTCAAACCAATCAGATACTTTCCATCTGGAGAAACAGTGTCTCCTTCTGCAGCAACAAGATGGCCGACATTATAGTGGATTGCCACTTTTTCAATCAGTTTCAGATTGAGGTAATCCCACTTGGCAATGGCTGAATCAACAAAAAGGGATGTATAGGCAATTCCTTTTACCGAGTCATACTGGGTATGAAGCGGTCCAAGACCTAACTCAACCTGTCCATGCAGAGAATCTTTCATGCTGAGAATGGGGATTCCGTATGGGTCTTTATCCTCGAATTTCTTAGCATCAATCAGCGCCTTCATTTTTTTGAAGTCATAGACTGAAACATGGGTGTCCAATTTTCCGGAAACGGTCAGGTACTGACCAGTTGGGTCAATCATTACACCGTGGGGACTTTTTGGTTCAGGAATTAAAAACAGCGCATTGTTTTCAACCATGGTCTTCATCATGAGAACATCATGACCATTGATCTTGGTTGTTTTTCCTTCTTTGAATAAATTTTCGGCAACTTTCAGGTTGATCATGTGCAGGTAATCGGTGTCTTTGGAAGACATTCCTGCTTCATGGGGTAACCTGTCTTTATACTTTGTGTTACCAGGGCCGAAACCACCAACATACCGTTCAGAGTTAAAGGAGTTACAGAAAACCCAGCCTTCACTGATTTTTTTTCCAGCATCGCTCAAGTCCTGGCTGTAAGGAGGTAGCTCCACGGAAAAAGAATCTTTTACCGATATTTTCCCTCTCTTACGATCGAACTTCCACATGGTCATACCGCCACGGTATTTCTCATTGAACTCATCCAGCGACACATACTCATTGGTAAGAGGTGCTGGCAACTGAGCAGCTTCCAGAATATACTCAGTATTGGGAGTTACAAAGGCACCACCATGCTCATTTTTAAAAATAGGGTTAGCAACAATTTGAGTTGTGCTGAAGGTCTTTAAGTCAATAACAGCAACACGGGGATTGGCTTTATCGTTAATAAAAAGATAATCACCGTCATATTCACCATTGGTTTCAGAGAGCCCTGGATGATGGGTATCACCCCAGGTAATTGTCTTGCCACGCATTTTACCGCCGTCAAGAACTTTTTGACTTTCCACATCACCGATACCGTATCCCTGCCAGGGTTCCGGTGTGAAAACAGCAATATACTTCAGTATTCTCATGGAAGGCACACCATAAACAATCACCTGTCCGGATTGGCCCCCGGAAGAGAAAACATAATACTCATCAAGTTTTCCGGACGGAGTGTAGGTTTTGGCAGCAGCCAACATATCCTGCTGAGTCAGGCCTCTGTCCGTCATAACCTTTTCCAGCTCAGAGGATTGAGCGCTAACCGTTGTGGACATACCCACTGCGATCATGCCGAAAAGAGCACACTGCAATACTCTTTTCATCTTCATCGTTTTCTTTACCATTTATTGAACCCTCCCGTTCTTAAAATGAATATATTTTTCCATCCGCTACATGAACTAGTGCCCGTACAGAAATGGCCCTTTCTCCCTAACTCTTCGTTGCTTTAAAAAATTTTATCCTCGGGTAAGCGAGGCACGAGACTTCGAGATATCACACATACATCTGTGGTAAAATTTTCTTAGCGTCTCAATTTAGAACAAAAAATCTCATTCTTGAACAGACACGAACTGTGAATCACCTTGAAGTTCACATATTCAAGTGGACGGGGACCGGCTGAAAACGTTTTTCAGGTTTGTTCCTCTCGAAACAACGCTTTTTTTTTGTGTTCAAAAAACAGCCCTGACAAGTGAGCTGCAAAGGAACTCTCAACATTATAAAGCCACATTTAAGCTTATAACAAAACAATTCTTTCTTGTCAGGCACAAAGCTTCTCTAATGTTTCTCTGTTAATATCCAATCTCAATAAAATCGTATTTCCACCTAAAAATAAAGGGAAAAACTAAAAATGAATC
>JAAELB010000729.1 GCA_024227155.1 Desulfobulbaceae bacterium | reverse complement strand
TGACTGCTATATCTACACTTGATAATGCTGTAACTGTTCCTGTAGGTGTTGAATATGTTGGGACAAAGGGAAAGACTGGTGAAAAATTGCAAAAGAAATTTCTATCCCAGGCAACATTAGCTCAAGTTTGTTTGGCATGCATGCAGGATACAGGGCATGGAGGGACATTGACAGTCATTGAACATGTACTTAAATCCAGTGAATGTGATAGTTTCTGTCGTTTGTTGGGAGAGCAAAAAAGTGTGCCCAGAATGCACAATCTCTGACATTTTCAGCATATTTCCACAGTTCCAATTCTGTAAACAGTGTTTAGCTAAAGGAATTCAGTGTCTCAAAGCTGCATCTATTGCATATACTACAGACTGTGAAGAAGGAAATAAAAAAGCAATAACACAAATTCTACTTTCAAAGCAAAAAAGGACAATTGTCCCTGCTTGTGCTTTGTTACATCCCCTGCCAGATGCTGTTCATGTTGGCAAAAGTGTGAAGGCATCATTTGCCAATTGGTTCATCCTTATCAACCAATGCAGATGTAGCCTAGCAATTCTCAGGACTTTGAGAGAGACTAGTGATGATA
>JAAELB010000728.1 GCA_024227155.1 Desulfobulbaceae bacterium | reverse complement strand
CCCAGAGATAGTTTCCACTGCATCCTGTGAAGCCATGTTGAATCTAAAAAAATCTATGAATGAGGGAAGCCTGGAATGGACAAAGGATCGAATTCTTGTTAACGTATAAGTTAACGACTAAGGTGCGGGGCAAGTTATTGATAACTTACAAAATCACAAACCTGTGCAAGCAATCTGACTAACTAAATAATAGTCACTTGGTCACTTTTGAACAACGAGTAGTTGTTGCTGCTTCGCTTGCAAGCCTCAAAAATGAAGTTTTCCACAAAATTTGTTCCCTCCAAAACAGAGATCAGGTCACTTTGCAATATTCAGTATCTTGATACTGCTTTTCCATATTAAACAGTCACCCTCTCAAGACTCTCTTGATCCTCATCGAGCCGTTCCAAACCTCTCAAATTAGCATTGTTACGCTAATCACGAGAGATCGGCTTGAATTGGCTCTATCCAGTCTAATCAACCTTGTAACTGGCTCTTATCCAGTCTGGTTAATCTCGTACTGGCGCTATCCAGCCTGGTTGGTGGTCTTTAAGTAGCCTCCAGGTAACCCTCCAGGGATTCAGCCTGCAGAAACTAGCTCTTTATAGCTAATCCCCTTCTCTGGCTTTACGCCTGCTTTGAATAGATTACAGGAAGTACTTCTTCTATCGACTCCAGGATCATCCAGGGACCCCTAGGTAGTCCCCAGGATTCATCCAGGATCATTAATTTTCCTTAAACTTGTCATTTATTAATAGAATAAATGATTCCTGGAAGGTACCTGATGGTTTAGATATCTGTGTTTTGCCTCTTTATACGGACAATCATATCTAAACGATCATTTCTCCTGTCAATAAAGGCATGATTAAAACACAATTTATTATTAAACACAAATTTTACATGTCAGCTACTTAATTTTCCCTTTTACTTAACCTTAATTTAGTT
>JAAELB010000727.1 GCA_024227155.1 Desulfobulbaceae bacterium | reverse complement strand
GCCAGAGATCCCAGCACTATTTGAGCATTCTGCCTAACCAAGGCAGAAAATGGGTTGGTACTTGTGTGGGTAGCTCGTCTAGCCAAGGCGCCCAAAGCTTTGCCTTTTGTACCTGAAAACGAGACAACAAATCAGACACTACGTTATGTTTGCCAGGTATGTGATTGGCACTGAACTGTATGTTATGTAACATGGATAGGATCACCATTTTCCTAACCATGCCCATCATAATTGGGTCTTTGGACGTCTTAGATCTGAGAATGTGGACCACTGAATAGTTGTCCACTAAGAACAATATCTTGGAGTTGGCTAGCTGTTTTACCCAAAAGGAGAACGCTAGGTATATTGGAGTCAGCTCCTTGATAGCAATTGACTTGTCCAGCCATGTCTTTGGGAACTCCCCCATAATCCAGTGTGATCCGAAGACTGAGGCAAAACCTTTCCCTGAAGCGTCTGAGAACAACTTCCAGTCATTATCCAGCTTCCAGTCGATCTTGGGAGTGATGGGTGTGCTGTTAAAATTCGCCAGGAAATATTTCCATGCCATGAAATCCTTGCGCGCTTCTGAGTTTAAATGTACAAAATGTTCATTGGACGTCACACCTTTCAGCAAACTGGCCACTCTTTTCAAAAAGGTTCTACCAGGTGGCACTGCTCTGCATGCGAAATTCAGAAACCCGTGG
>JAAELB010000726.1 GCA_024227155.1 Desulfobulbaceae bacterium | reverse complement strand
GTCCAATGGTTTTTTCATATCACCATACATATAGCTGACATTGTCAAATGGCTCTATAATATCACCATACACATAGGTGACATTGTCCAATGGTTTTATAATATCACCATAAACATAGCTAACATTGTCCAATGGTTCTATAATATCACCATACATATAGCTGACATTGTCCAATGGTTCTATCATATCACCATACATATAGCTGACATTGTCCGATGGTTCTATAATATCACCATACATATATCTGACATTGTCCAATGGTATTAATATCACCATACATATAGCTGGCATTGTCCAATGGTTCTATGATATCACCATACATATAGCTGACATTGTCCAATGGTTCTATCATATCACCATACATATAGCTGACATTATCCAATGGTTCTATAATATCACCATACATATAGCTGACATTGTCAAATGGTTCCATGATATCACCATACATATAGGTGACATTGTCCAATGGTTCTATTATATCACCATACATACAGCTGACATTGTCCAATGGTTCTATCATATCACCATGCATATAGCT
>JAAELB010000725.1 GCA_024227155.1 Desulfobulbaceae bacterium | reverse complement strand
TTTCAAGTAAAGGGATACTGGAAAAAGAAAAGAAAAAATATGAAAGAGAAAACCTATTATCATGGGATTTTGAAAATATTGGCGAGCCGATTATAATAAGTCAAGAAAATGGTCTTACTTTTAATGTTTTTTTAGGTCTTAAAAAAGAGAAAGAAAAAGTCTCTATCCGTCTTTATAAATCAAAGCAACTTTTTTCAGATGGCCATAAAAAAGGTGTGGCTTCTTTATATTTGATATCTTATGCTGAACAATTTAAGGCGCTTAAAAAAGATTTAAGATCATCTGGAATTATTAAAAAGCATGCTTCTTTTTTTAATGGAGCAAAAGAGTTTCAATCAAAACTTTTTGATGCAATAACCAGGCAATTTTTTTTAAAGGATATTAGAACTAAAAAAGAATTTTTAAGTCACGCTGAAAAGATTTTTCCAGAGATTTACAACAAAACTATAGGATTTTTAGGAACTATTGATAATCTTATTAATGAATACAAAACAATAGATGAATATATGCAGCGACTTGATCTCAAAGCTGGCAAAAGAACCAAGGCAAGAGATTTGATTCAAAGGTTATATAATGATTTTAATAGTCTTGTACCAGAAAATTTTCTTGAATTATATGAATTTGATAGAATTGAAAACTTACAT
>JAAELB010000724.1 GCA_024227155.1 Desulfobulbaceae bacterium | reverse complement strand
TTGAAGAAAATTTCCTTGTCTAGACCAGGAAATTTTTTGAGATATCACATAATTAGGTAGTTTTTATATATGAATTGTGAAAATTGGTATACTGGGGTTTTTGAATATGGCAAATCCAATAAGACATGGTGCCAAGCTGTAAAATGACTCAAAATGTGTCAAAATGGCCGCCGAATTCAAGATGGCCGCCAGGAACAGGAGTCCCTATATCTCCCTTAATAATCCTCATAGAAAGTTGATATGGGTGTCTATCATTATGTTTCTGGGGTCAAGGAATCCATTAAGCCAATTACATTTTCTCTCAGACAAATATTTTTCAAGATGGCCACCAAGATGGCCGCCGGAATCAATTATTCCCTATAACTTCCATAGTATCCAACATATAAGGATGATTTTGGTGTCTATCATTATGTTTTGGGGGTCAAGGAATTGAACAAATTCATTTATGTATTTCTTAAACAAATACCTTTTTAAATGGCTGCCAATAAAGCCACTTAGATAGCTGCCGTAAACTGTAAAACCCTATAACTATAAGGGGACATGTTGTCATGGAATACCATGAAGTTTGAATTGTGTGTTGTTAATCAGCTGGTAACATTGTGTTACGAATAGACTACCATGATGAGTGCATTGTGCATTGTATAGCAGCTGTGAACATTATGCTGCAAATACATTTATGTTAGATATTCTACTTACAGAGGTTAAATGTTAAGATGTATTGTGTTGTAAACTACACATGATTTATTGTCATTTTCATGTATGAATTCAAATTATAAGTTAAGTTTACTTGATTATGATGGTATTTCTGTTGAACCAAAAGGAAGGAATTTCTATGTCATCTTTGGTGTTTAAGCAATTTACATGTGGATTAATGATGAAATTGAAATAATATGAAACAATGAAAGATAAACATTTTCTTCAAAGATGGAAACCTCAAAAAAGAGAACAGCCCTTCAGAATTCTGAACTATGCTTTGTATGCACAACTGGTAAACGGATCTGAGTTGGCTCTAACTACAAAACTGTTCCAGTTGTTGAAGTTAAAGATGTTGCAGAGGTGAAAAAACAATATGAGAAATGGATAAAAAAAGTTGATTCCCCCAGTGCTATAAAACCAGCCTTCTCATTGTTGGCTGAAGCATTTAGTTTGAGTGATACGCCAACGTTGCACTGGCATAGAGCTACTTGTCGGGTCAACTTCATGAGCTCAGCAAAGTTAGAGAGATATGCAGACATCACACCAGCTAGTGATAATCCTGAGTTAGACTTAGACAACAGTCTCCAAACATCAACGCGGGTTCTTAGAAGCCATATGGACCAGTACTCCAAGGATAAACATTGTGTACTTTGCTGCAGTGGAGAAGGGAGTTTGTCAAGGGTACTCACATTCAACAAGCATGAGCAGCTCCAACAGTTAGCAAATGTTGATCCAAAACTCATGATTAGACTTCAGGATGCTTATGATGCAATTGCTGGTGACATTCTATATCATCCTCTGTGTTTGATGCCATGTGATACTGACTGTGACCCTCACCCATCCAATACCAATGCATCTCCTGACGTCTATTCAGAACTAAAGCGAGAAATACTTTCCCTTACAAAGCGTGGTCATGCTGTCTTAGCATCCTCATGCTGGGAGCGCTTCCAAGATCTATGTGCAGCTCATCAAGTTCCTGTGCCATATTATTTCACAGCCAAAAGAAAATTCTTCTTAAATAAACTGTGTAGCATTGTTCCTGACATATCAGTCATACCAAAGAAAGACATAGATGAAGAGGATTCTTTGATAATATCATCCTGTCTCTCACCTGTTGAGGTGCAGCAAGTATTAGAGGTTGATGAAGATATAAGATTGAAACCACATAATCAGAGCGAGATGGAACACATGGTGCATGTTGCACTTTATCTCAACAGGCTCATCCTTGATCATGAACAAAATGAAACAGCTGAGCTCACTGAAGAGACAGCGTTTGCTGCTGTACCAGAAGGTCTTTACATATTCATGGCATTGGTATACGGAGGCTCAGGTGTATTGGAAACAGGTAATGATGATGATGGTATAGATGAGACACAGTATCAAAAAGCCACCAAACTTTGAAGAACAGTACTTGACATTTCCCAAGATCTCGTCTATTCAGTGACCAAAGGAAAGAACATACCTCCAAAACAGTTCTCTCTGTCAATGGCAGTGCACCATCTCTCAAGAAACAAACAATTATCTGAACTCTTGTGTAAGTCTGTGCCATTAATGCCATACCTCAAACTTCTGGAGGCTGACAATGCCACTGCACATGAAACCCTTCAAAAAATGGATCCACGTACTGGAGCAGTAGTACCTAGTAACCTAGTACCTGGACGTCCACTCAGGTTAGCAAAGGATAACCTGGACTGTGATAAAGAATCTCAGATAGCCGGCCACAGTGCTGGATTTCATGGAACAAATATGGCAGCATTTCAGAACGGTCCTGCTATCCCAATCGATGTGTCCAAGATGAAATTCTCAAAGCATGCCCCTGAAATCCCGGAAGCCCTTCACCAGATCATGCCTGTACCAGGCCCGATAAAAAAAGACCCTCCATATGCACTGACAGAAGAAGAGGTGAATGCAATCTTAGATGTAGAAAGTGGTGTTGGAGGTGTAGAATACAAAACCTCTGTGGCTAAGGACTTGGCCTTTATGCACAGATGGCTGGTAGAAGTGTTGATTTCACTGAAGCTGCTCGTCATGAAGCTTTGTTGGTTCCTATTTCGATATTCAAAACTGTCGATAAGTCAATGCGTGACAGAACTAAGTCTACTTTAGTCGACCCAATGTTGAAGTCTGCTGGTGTTGAGAAGCTAAAGAGCCTCCCTCCATGCCCAATGAATGAATCACATCATGCTGTGGATTGCATGGCATTGGTAAATAGCATAGAAATAACAGAGG
>JAAELB010000723.1 GCA_024227155.1 Desulfobulbaceae bacterium | reverse complement strand
ATTTTCATACCCAATGTGTTTACAATTGGTTTAAAATATTTTGCATAAATTGACAAAGTGTGGAATAAATAGATTATCGCATGGCTTGTTTATATCATCCCTCATATCTGGCCCAGAAAAATTCATATCAGGCCTGAGCCACCCATATCAGCCCTCATCCTGCGAACTCAGGCTGATATGGGTGGTGAGGGCCTGATATGAATTTTGAGGGACAGATATGAGGGATGATATAAAAAAGCCATGCGATAATCTATTTATTACACACTTTGTCAATTTATGCAAAATATTGTAAACCAATTGTAAACACCTAGGGTATGAAAATGAAGAATACACTTGATGAATAAAAGGGGGTGATAATGTTAATCCCAAATATTCTGCAATTAGATGCAATATATGTCTAAACATACATAAAACTATACCTACCTTTATATCAACATAATTGTAGATGTACATGGACAAAATATCAGTTTACCATGCTAAATATCTAATGATAAACAACTTAATTTTGCACCTAATTAGCATTGACCTACATTCAGTGTTATCAGATTGTAAGCATGCTCAAATACGTGACACTATACACCACAGATTGTAAGCATGCTCAAATATGTGACACTATACACCACATATTGTAAGCATGCTTAAATAGGTGACACTATACGCCACTTGACTTGAGTAGATACATGATTGACAGGAAGGGGGTGTAAAGTAGGGGGCCTGATATGGAAATCTCATATCAGGCCCTCTACATCCCATATCGGCCCTCTAAAAGCCATATCAGCCCTCTGTTTCACCATATCAGACTGGTCTGCTTATTCATATTCAGTCTGTATATTGACAAAGTGTGTAATACAACTGATTATAGTGGAATGTGCTTGCCATGGAACT
>JAAELB010000722.1 GCA_024227155.1 Desulfobulbaceae bacterium | reverse complement strand
GCACAGACAAACCATGCGCGAACTATATCGTCAAGCTTATAATTATGGAAGAGGGCACTATGCCTATCAGACAATGAGTTTATTTCGTGATGGTGACTTTCGTGCCCTACTGCATATGTTGGTATGGTATCCAGGCGAGCATGTGAGTAGATTAATCGGTTCAAAAAAATATCCGCGTTCGATTGTGCTGCTGGAGTTTTGTGGAAATTTTCTTGGACCCTTGAGCTTGCTTTTCGCTTTCGTAAAACGCTATGCATTGTCTAACAAATTACGTCAATTCGCTCGTTTATCTAGGTCATCCGAGTAAGACTTTGGCAGGGTTCTGCGTAAGTTTTAATACCGATTATATTACAGCAATATCCGCTTACCATTTGTCGATGCTGATTTATAAATAGCTTCAACAATTCTAATATCTTTTTGTCCTTCCTGACCAGATACTAATACATCTGTTTTATTAATGATCGACAATGCATCTTCATCCATTTGTTTAACATGCAGATGACCACATAATCGGGTTGCTTGTTAAAGCGGCAGATATGGAGATTGAGGAGTTTAAACAGAACGGTGACCCCCTTTGCCTGGATTGGCTAAATCTTCCCTGTACGCCTGATGAAATATTGAAACGAGGCAAAAAAATCACCCATTCGGTTAAACGATGGCAGAATCTTAATCAGTCTAAAATCAGGGAGTACTTCAGAGCTCACCGAAGAAGATACTAGTAATAAAAAGGATAGTTTTCACGAGTATAACCATTCTCAACCTTCGTCAAAACAAAGTCATCCAGCATTTCACACTCAAATAGTCGTTCGGGATGCGGTCCCCACCGGGCATAATCAAACGGCTCAAACGACTGTACCAGACCTCGTTGCCAACTCATGTTGTTGCGCTTTGTTCCAAATACTTGTTGAGGAGTAGACGGGTATTCTCCCGTCTGTTTATGATGCATCCACTCCCAAAGTGTTGATAATCTCTTCGGGTCAGGGTTCGCTAGCACAAACAGATCCATCATCCCGCGAAAAGCCATTCTTTCAATTGTCTTGAGGTCTGTGCCCAACCAATAATGGTCTTTTATGCGGCAACCTGTCTCGGTATCGAACTGGAAATATTCGATACAATCTTTAACCTCGTATTTTACTAACCCTTTTTTATACAGCATTGATCGCGAGGGATGAAAGGGTTTATCGGTAAGATAATGATTAAAGTCACCGCAAATATATGGGGTTATAAAGGAGAAATGGTCGCGGTCACCTTTGTGTTCAAGTTTTTCATAAAGTGATGTAAGACATCTCTCTTTATCCGTATAAGCGATACAATCAGAATCATATAACAGCAACCATTCAGTTTGTGCCTGCTCGTGCAAAAAATTACGTATTTTATGCATGTATGGCTGTTCTCGCATATTAAGTCGATAGATGCGAACATTACCGGCAGATTTAGCCGCAGAATACAACCAATCCAAGTACTTATCATCAGAGCCAGTATCGGCAACAATTACTTCCTCGACAAATGGCGCTATAGATAAGACACTTTCTCGAATAAAAGGCTCATTAAAATGTGGCAGAAGTGCTGTGGTATTCCCTCGCCGAGGGGGCGACTTAGTTTTCATTGGCTAATTGTTATTCTCTAAGTTTGAATGTTTAAGCGGTAGGTTCATGCCAAGAAAATAGCCTGCTTGCGCAAACTTGCTCTGTGTATGAATCTATGCTATCAGCCCATGCTTAAATAGTCTAGGAGCCTGTCGGACTTAACATGTTTCGTTTAAAATCCACGAATATCGATAAACTGTGCTTATCATGATCGTCAAATGGAGCGACCATTATCCTCTCATGATAAACTCATTTTATTCGATCTCATGAGTTTTGCTCCAAAACAGCTAAGTCCGACAGGCTCCTAGGCGGTGAGTATAGCAGGATAAACACCCTATTCCTCTAAATCAAGCAATATCAACCAGCCCCAAAAACCCGTAAATTCTTTGAAAGTGCGCTCGCCTATGAATGACTGTTTTGGGCAGAGGCTGTGTAATAACGCTTAACCAAATTCACAGGTGGAGAAGCAAGGCATAATTCACAGTCGACTGTCTCTAAAGGGCAAACTACGGTCATTCGACTTCTTTCGAGTCGCCATAGTAGACTGACCGTTGTATACTCTTT
>JAAELB010000721.1 GCA_024227155.1 Desulfobulbaceae bacterium | reverse complement strand
TTTATTACATATGCACCATCTTTGACATTACCATTACCTTTAGGCTGGTCAAGAATTTTGTCAAGTACGGGAAGTTTTTGACGACTTAGTAGAAGAGCAGTTGGAGCATCAGTTGATTTAAGGGCTAATTGCCATGCCTGCGCAGTTTCATTGAAATCTGCAGGCCTTATAACATTTAATCCGGGAATTGATCTTAAGGATGCAACATGTTCCACAGGTTGATGAGTTGGACCATCTTCTCCCACTGCCACACTGTCATGGGTAAATACATAAATAACTGGAAGCTTCATTAAGGATGCAACTCTTATTGCAGGACGCATGTAATCGGCAAACACAAGGAATGTTCCCCCGTAAGGTCTGATCCCGCCATGGAGAAACATGCCTGACATAATAGAGCCCATTGCATGCTCTCTTACACCAAATCTTATATTTCTTCCATCATATGAGTCTTTCTGGAAAACTTTTTCATCATCAAGATATGTTTTGTTAGAAGGGGCTAAATCAGCAGAACCACCCATGAGAACAGGCAGATTTTTTGCAATTGAATTTAATACTTTGCCTGATGCAGCACGCGTTGCAACAGGATCATCCGAGGTAGAAAGCGTTTGTATATCTTTGTCCCAGCCTGTAGTTAAAAATCCACTTATCGCATCAACAAAACTTGCTGCAAGCTCTGGGAATTCTGCTTTATATTTATCATAAATAACCTGCCATTTATCTTCGTTCTCCTGACCTTTGGCTAATGTTTGTCTGCAATCATCCAGGGCATCAACTGGAACATAAAAATCTTTATCAACAGGGAAATCAAAGTTTTCTTTTACAAGCTTGATTTCATCTGCTCCGAGAGGTGCTCCATGGGCGTCTGAAGTGCCTTGTTTGTTGGGGCTTCCAAATGCAATTTCAGTCGTGCATTTTATAAGAGTTGGTTTTCCTGTTTCATCTTTTGCACCCTGAATAGCTTTATGGATTTCATCAAGGTTATTACCATCTTTAACTTCGATCACATGCCAATTCATGCTTTCAAATTTGGCTTTTAT
>JAAELB010000720.1 GCA_024227155.1 Desulfobulbaceae bacterium | reverse complement strand
GACGGTAATGTGGTAGACTCGGCGGTGGTGAAGCTCAAGAAGCTCATCCTGATAGGTGTTCACGTAGTTCATAGAACCAGTTCCTGTTTAAGGCGGTTAGGAACGTACGCTAAATAACATGAACATCTTACTTGCCCTTTATTCCACCTCCTACACTTAAAAAAATCTTTGTATATCAATAATATGAAAAGTTTTTTTAAGTACAGGATGCGAAAAAATTTCGGCGTAATATGTCCATGTTATTTAGCTCCCGTTCCTAACCCGAAAGATACAGTAGCCGACCAATCAGTAATCCGATCACGTGATGAATTTACCATATATTTTTCGTTCTTTTTTCATATTCCTAAGTTCAACATCACCGGGGACAATAATCTTTTTATCCGGTTTGAAATCGAGCGAACGGCTTCTTCCACGGTATTTGACTGTGTTGAGGATCAGCTTTATGGTTTGAAGTCTCGCCAATTGTTTGTTGTCTGATTTAACGACATACCACTTTGCTTCATTGGAATGGGTTTTTTCGAGCAATCTGAATTTTGCTTGAGAAAACTCATCCCAGAGATCTTGGGCCTGCAAATCAACCTCACTTAACTTCCACTGACGTAACGGATCACATCTCCTCCTCTCAAAGCGACGTGCCTGTTCCTCCTTTGAAACAGAAAAGTATAATTTGAGCAAAATGGTTTTTCCGTCGTCAGTAAAATTACGTTCATAATTGGAAACCTTGTTCATAAAACGTTTATATTGCTTTGCGGTACAAAATCCCATAACCGGCTCGACCATTGCCCGGTTGTACCAGCTGCGGTCAAATAAAACGATTTCTCCCGTCCGGGGAAATTGCTCGATATACCGTTTCATATGCAATTCAGTTTGCTGCGTTTTGCTGGGCTTGCCGAGGGCTACAATTCGGTAATGCTTTTCGTTCATATACCGGCACACCCTTCTAATTGTTCCTCCTTTTCCTGAAGCATCCCGGCCATCGAAAAGGATTATCATTTTTTTACCTGTCTTTTCCAGGTGACACTGCATTTTGATGAGTTCAGCCTGGTACGGCATCAGTTCCTGCTTGTCACAGTAACCGGCAAGAGCTGAATCCAGAATTTTGTATTTGTCTTTTTTGCTGAGCCTTTTTCTTTTTTTCGGCGACTCCAGGCGGCTGAAGTTGATCTTCATCGGTGCTGTGTCTGTCAGTTCCAGCATATCTAACTCTGATGGATTATCACCTGACTTCGCGCCAATATGAAGCTGCTTTCCTTTACCTTGGCTCGACTTTTCAGATGAAGCTTTTTTGCCGCTATTGCCTATTGGTTTAGTTGTCATGAATCTCCTTTTGCTTAAGAAGCAGAACAGAAAAGGTTGCAGAGCAGTAAATATTGATTTTATTGACTAAAAGTCAATTTGCTTGATTATGCGTAAGAACACAATACAGAACAATTGAGTATGAGTTAGGTAGATAATATACCCAATACGCTCTTTTTCAGCGATTTTCATTAACATATATTGATATACTACTGCAAAGAGTTACGAGAGTAGGGATACACATGACATTTCGGGAAATTATATAAAGAGAGGTCAGGCAAAGATACATTATACTTCAGATACAAAATTCGTTTCTTGATCTATTGGATGCTCGACTCAAGCTGCTGAAGTATGGTTTGTAGATTGACTCTCTGGTTAGCAATGCCACTTTTTTTACGAATATTCCTCCTGTGGGTATATACGGTTTTATCAGAGATATTAAGAAGGGAGGCAATCTCTTTGCTCGAATGGCCGTTTTTAATAAGGTTAGCCACCTGGATTTCTGTCGGGGTTAATTTTGTAAAAAGATTTGAAATCCGGTGAGCAAAAGGTGAGCTGATTTGCCGAAGGTTGTTTTCAATAGATTTTATTAAGTTTTCCTGGCTGGGACAGGTGTTGCTTTTATGTAGCTTGCTGAAGAAAGGTAATACGAGTTGATCAACATTTTGCTGAAAGATCTGATAAATTTCTTCTTTATCTATTTCTCTTTGTTTTAAAAGGACTCTGAGGGCGGCATTGGTTTCCTCGAGTTCTTCGCTCCGTTTTTGTAAATGCTGCCTGGTTTCAACGCTCTCAGAAATATCCCGAGCGATTAACACATAACCCTGAATATCATTATCTTTGCCATGTATTCCGAAAATATTTGATTCGATATGAGACGATACGCTACCGACCTTTCTGGTGTACGTATAGGAAAATTTCCCATTGTTTTTTATATGATCAGTTACTTCTTTGAGATATTCCAGGTCAATTCCTTCTCTCTCGAAAATATTAACAATCCCAATCTTTTTAGCATCCTTTGGAGTATACCCTAACAGGGTTTCTGCGGTTTTGTTTGAATGGAGTATTTTGTAATCCAGGTCAGTGATGACAAAGGCCATATCTGTAGCCGAATCCATCATTGACTCTAGAATAATCTTATCGTCGAGCTGTTTACGAACCTTTTGAAGTTGAACAACTTGGGTTTCTATAACCTCTTTAAGCAGATTTATATATTCAGACTGAAGTCCTTTTATAATATCAGTCTCTGTGACGATTCCTGCTATCTGATTATTTTCATCAGTGATGACCAAACGCCGTATCCCACTTTTTTTGATCATCATAGCTGCGCTGTGGGCGGAAATATAAGATGATGCTGTCTGCACAGGACAACTCATTACCTCCTTGAGAGGAGTGGTATAAAGGTCCGTCTCAGCTTCGATTAAACGGACAATATCGCGTTCAGTAATTATCCCTGCAGGTCGTGAGTTTTCAGCAATAACAATGGAACTTATGTTGTTATTGTTCATAAGCTGCATGGCGTCATAAAGGCTGTCGCCCTGTGCAAGGGATATGACATTTTGAGTGATTACCTCACCAATATCGTCAAATGAAACAAAATACTCCAGGCCCAGATTGTGAAGCAGATCGGTCTCAGTGGCAATTCCGATCAACATCCCCTGGTTGTCAACGACGATCAAATGACGAATATTATGCTGCAGGAAGAGGAGGTAGGCTTCGTTGATACTAATTTCAGAGTAAGCGGTTATTGGTTTACTGACGATTATCTCACTGATGGCTTGGTTTGGGTTGAAAGAACCCGCGATTACCAGGCGAAGTAAAGACCGTTCTGTAAAAACACCAAGAGGAAATTGCCCATCCACTATAACTGTTGCACTAATTTTATGATGTTTCAGTAAGGCAACAGCCTCTGAGATTCGAGATTCCGGAGCAACTGTGACCACAGGATTGCTCATTACTGAATTCAGATTTATCATCATAGTCACCCGCTTTGTCAGTATCTGTCAAGCTACTATCAATCGTTTAAAGTCACAGTTTCAATCACCTGAAACGTTTTCTCATAAATCAGCATGTCCTCACTGGCTCTACTACCAGCCACATTCAGGATTTCTATATCATTATCCTCAACAAAATTTTTCAACAAAGCAGAAGTCTCTTCCACGCTCAACTTCCCCATATCAAGATGAATTACAGGCTTACCATGCTCTACAGCTTTTTTGCAGGTCAATAAGCTACCACCTGTCAATTCCCCATGAGTAAAGATCACTGTACCATCCGAATCCAGAACGTTCTTCTCAGTACGCTTTGGATAGGATTTGGTGGTCATCTCCTCAAGTTGGTATTTTTCAGGGAGAACTCCATCTTCTGTTAACCGTCCTTTAGGTATAGAACCACCATGAGGAATGTTATGTTTGATAGCGAGATCAAGACCAGCTTGATCTGCACCTGTCTGCCCACCTGATATGATCTTTTTAATAGCCATAGTATATTTTCAACTATTCCATCCCCTGCATTTTCATTGATAACCTCTGAAATTCTTCCTTCATTTCAAGATTTTCAAACGGAACAATTTCTGGAACTTGAAGACTCATGATCGCATCAAATGACTCCTTATTGGAATTCATAAGGTTTAAAAGTTCAGCTGATATCTCTACAGTGTCATACGTATTTTTTGCGAGTTCTAGATTTTCAACCATCTTCGTTTTTGCTACGACAACTTTTTCTCTCTGATCCTCTAGCTGCCCCATGTATAAAAGAGCTACCTCCATCGTTAACTCTTGAGCTTCTAAATTTTTCTTATAAACCTTTTTTCGATCCTGAGCAGATGTTTTGGAAATACTCTTCTGTGTACTCCGTATTAAAGCTACCGTATCTATAATGATTACCTTCAACTTTGGGAGGAACTCATTGTCCATTTTTTCAATATATTTATCCTGCATGAAAATGACCGTTTCAATCAAAATAACCTGCATTCCATAATATCTTCTGGCAGTTTCAATGTTTTCACCACTGGTCTGTGTCAACTCTACAAACCTTTCCGTTATCATTTTTAACACATCAAAAACAGAGGACATTTGAATAATATTATTGGAATCTACTCTGGCCAATAGCACGGTAATCTGGTTTAGGTCTAGATCCAAGCCAATATGTTTAAAACGTTCAAGCAGTAGCAGATGGATTTTTTCTATGCGGTTTTCAAACTCTATAATATCCTGTTTTGCGTCCTTAATTTTTTGGTCGTAACCGCTCTTGGTAGTTTTGACCATGTTTTCTCGTGGTGCGACTACCCTCTTTTCACGATATTCTGTGATATCTTGTTTTGTCTCGTTGATTTTATTTCGCAGAGAGTTGATCTCATTTCTATGATCCTGAATATTGGGATCGTTCAACAATGAAATAATATCATCCAATATCTCATTAAAATCGGTTCTAAGGGATTTTTTATCTTTTTTGAAAAATGAAGAGTCGGGTGCAGACTTCGTTTCCTGCATGACAGTCAGTCCCTCTTCTAAAAGCTCTAAGGCATCACTCCATATTTCACTGAATCGCTCTTCTGCAACCTCTTGGGGGGAAGAAGACTCTGAGAATGAGGCATAGGCTTGCTTGGATGATTCTATTACTTTCCCACCTGCCTCTTTTGATATATTGATTGCACTATTGGTTACTTCCTTAGTTTTATCCCATGCTTCTCTTGCAGAATCGCTAACCCCTGCGAAGCTATTATGCGCAAAAAACAACAAAGAAAAAACGAGTATGTATTTCATTTATTTATTTACTCTTTTGACAAGGTTCAATTTATAACATCTTGATGAGGTCTCTTGCTGAAGAATGTACCACAAAAAACGATATAAATAATAGCAAATTAGGAGAAAGTGCTATTAACAACATGAAACCAAAAACGAAAATATTCCGGGTGGGGAATGAAACAGGGGTGGCCGACTTCGTCATACCCGAGGTAGTTATCGGGTATCCAGAAAATAGTATCTGCTATATGGGCGAGAAGCATGGAAAGACCAGTTTCGAGTTGATACTGCAGTTTCAAGTAAAGACAGTGATTTTGTGCTGTTACTGAAAACTGGAAACTGCTCTCAAACTGTCTTCCAGGATTACCAGACCATATTGCATCAATTCCCAAAAGGAGCTCAGAGTGGTGTTGCCTGTTTTAGCAAGTAGTAGTAGTCTTCTTCACACAACAATTCTCATTAAATTCAACCATATTTGAGTAAACCATGAAATTTCTCGCAATCTTCTCAGGCCTGATTTTAAGCTCTTTTCTCTTATACCCAGCTATTGCCACCAGCAATGACAATGCACAGCACCCTCAAGAGACTCCCCAATCTCCCTGGTCAACTGATGTTCGTGGTGGTGCAATCTATCAATTCGATGCAGATCTCGATGAAGGGGGCAGCTACACCAGTGGCAGATACAATATTGAGGTAGGGCAAAACTACGGTTGGAGCCGCAGGGACACTGCCACACTGGCATTCAGTTACACTCTGGAGAGTTACGACTTCTCAGCTGGTAACCCGGATGGCATCGCCTTCAACTCCCCATGGGAAAACATCCATACCTTTTCAACTCACGGTGCACTAACCCGACTAGCCGGAAACTTTTTTAGAATCGCTGGATAAGTGCCTCGAAGGTCTCGCTATCTGCCTGTTACTCTAAATTCTTAATTTCAATACAGTCTCCAGATAACTCGGAGTCTGCGCTTACCTGTTTTTTAATTGCAGTTTTTCTGAAGTAAGGCACTAAAAGGCTACTATGACCAAGACACTCCATCTTTACCCAAATTGTTTTACTATCCTCGTTGCTATGCTTTTGATCTGCCTCCTTTTACAATCCGATCATTCGTACGGCAGTGAAACCGTTCAACCAAAACCATACTTCAGGGGACAACTGTTCACTGGTTTTACAAAAGCAAGACAAACCATTGAGGTTAGCAGTGAAGTTGTCGGGAAGTGTACAATGGTTCACGCTGATATCGGCAACACCATTCCACCGACAGGAGTTCTGGCAGAAATAGAGTCGACCTACGTACAGCTCGACATTCAGGCAAATAGACTTGAGATGGAGAGTGTGAAGCGTCAACTCGTCACAGAAAAAAAGATGTTGCATCGCTACACCACCCTTCTTGCAAAAAACTCATCAACCCAGGCCAAACTCGACGAAGTAACCCTGAGTAGTGACCTGCATGAAATTAAAATTAAGACACTGACAAACCAGTACAGGCGTCTGGAGGAAAACCTTGATCGCCACGCAATAGAGGCCCCACCAGGTTGGACTATGATTGAGCGTATGGTTGAACCGGGTGAATATATTCGTCCAGGCGAGCCCATTGCCCGCATTGGAGATTTCAGTAAACTTATTATCCCTCTCGCACTGAGCTTTAATGAGCTGCAAAACCTGCAGAAAAATCTAGACGTAGATCTCTACTTCCCCGATCTTGATCTTCAAACAACTGCTCATATACACCGGGTATCACCAACGTTTTCCGAAACTACAAAAAAAATACCCGTTGATTTGATAGTGGATGCAAAACATGGTGACACCATTATCAGAGGAGGGGTGAGAGCAGAGCTCCACTTAAAGAAACCTAAAAAAGATACCTACACCCTGCCTCTTCCAGCAGTGATTAATCGCTATGGTGCATATTGGATAGTCAAGGAAAACGGGGATCGTATGAAGGTCCTGTTTCTAGGCACAACAGAAAACGGAGCGTCAGCAATAATTTCTTCAAAAGAGCTGAAGGGAGGAGACAGCGTGTTAGCTGTAATTCCTGGGGAATTTTAACATCAAACTCAGGCCAAAGAACGACAACTACCCTCCTAATGCGGTGTAAACCTTAAATTGGCAATTGGGACTCATCCGTCATGCCCGAGTGTTGTTATCGGGCATCCAGGAAGTACGCAACTATCTGGATCCCCGATTACTACCTCGGGGATGACTTCAATGGGAAGGTTTAAGCTATACTGTGTACTAGCCTATGAACTACACTTTGTAAACGTCAACGACTAGAAAACATCAATGGAAAAACTCATTCACTTTACCCTTAAACAGCGCGTGGTCATGAACCTGCTGTTTGTTCTGCTCATTGTCGTTGGAGCGTTTACCCTGCTACAGGTCTCAGTTGACCGGTACCCCAATATTTATTTTGGCAAAATGTATATCACCACCTATCTTCCGGGCGGATCACCGGATGAGGTAGAGACCCTTGTCACCAGAAAGATTGAAGAAGCCCTGCAGGAAATTACCAACATTGAATATATTCGTTCAAGCAGCTACCGTGAGCGCTCGAGTATTGTTATTAAATTTCTTGACGACACTGATTATGAAAAGACATATGACGACGTTCGAATAAAAGTATTATCAGAAGTAAATAGTTTACCCGAAAGAGCCGAATCACCGGCCTTCAACTTTCTCGATGTAGGTGACTGGTTCCCTACACTCAGTGTCAATATTTCCGGGGAGCATACCAACACCACTTTAAAGCTTGTCGCAGAAGAACTGAAGATACCCCTGTCTGCAGTAGCGGGAGTGAGTCAGGTGAAAATGCTGGGTGAATACACAAAAGAGTTTCACCTGCTGCTCGACTCACTCAAAATGGAGAGTTACGGGGTAACATTTCAGCAGATCACAAACGTCCTCAACAAATCCAACATAGCTATTCCTGCGGGTCATGTACTCACCTCTGGGGGAGAATTCACCATTCGCGTTGATGAGCAATTCATCAATAGACAACAGGTGCTGGACACTATTGTACGTACAGACGAGACCGGCTCATTTATTCGCATTGCCGACCTCATTGATGATGCACAGCATACCTACCAGGAACCATATATCATTGCGTCAATCAACGGGGAAGAATGTGTCACACTGCAGGTGTTGAAAAGTGAAGCGGGTAATGCGCTGAAAATTGCTCGAAAGGTAAGAAAAATAGTTGAGGAACTCAAACCTCTCTATTCCAAGGACAACATTACTCTCAACAT
>JAAELB010000719.1 GCA_024227155.1 Desulfobulbaceae bacterium | reverse complement strand
TTATAATGAGGATTAAGAGAAGTTTTTCAATATCAGCCTGTTTATTGATATTTGTTTTTACTTCATCAATATGCATTGCTGAAACATCTCCCATGAGTAGTATCCAAGTGAATTTTGATGAAATCCTTTCAATACTCAAAAGCCCTTCTTTTCAAAATAAAACAGAGATTGAACAGCAAAATGAAATGCATGAGAAGTTAGACACATGTTTTGATTTTAAAATTATATCCATGCTTGCTTTAGGACGTAATTGGAAAAGGTTCTCATCGCCACAGAAAGATGAGTTTTCAAATTATTTTTCAAAGCTCATAACTAATGTATATTTAAGCAAAATCAGAGGTGAAAATTTAGGCGGTATAAAAGTAGATTATCAAAAAGTGATTAATTTGAAAACAAAGTCAAAACGATCTGATGTATACACTCTATTGCATAACAATGATATAGAAACACCTGTGGTTTACAGGATGATACAAAAAGAATCAAAAGCCTGGAAAGCTTATGACATTTTAGTAGAAGGCGTGAGCTTGATAGCAAATTATAGAGATACGTATAAACAAAAACATAATGTTTCGCCTGAAATAATTATCAATGAGCTTAAGGAAAAGGTAGGGAAATGAAAAATTTTAAGATTCTAATACCCATTTTTTTTGTAATTGTTATTAGCTGTTTCTCTTTAGTAACATTTCCAACAATTGTATTTTCGGAAGACAAAGAAGAGTTTTCTGAATTAATGGGAGAGTATGAGGAGAAAAATGAACAAACCCAGGTGGCAGACCCTCTGTATTATGTTAATTATGGAGTCTATCAATTTAATGATAAAATGTATAATTGG
>JAAELB010000718.1 GCA_024227155.1 Desulfobulbaceae bacterium | reverse complement strand
TATGGCCTTTTTATAGTATTCTTCAGCTCTGTCCGGCATTTCCGCATCTTTATAAAGGTTGCCCAAGTTATGAAGAGCATTGGGATCATCGGGCTTCAGCTTCAAAACCTTTTGATAGCAGGCAGCTGCTTCTTTTTCCATACGCAGGTCTCTATAGACAACCCCCATGTCATTATAAGCGTCGCCATATTCCGGATTGACGGCAATGGCTTTTTTAAAACATTCAACGGCCTTGTCAGCCTTTCCCGTATCATACAGGGCATTTGCAAGATTACAAAGGATCTCGGCATTTCCCGGATTCAGTTGAAGGCATTTCCTGAAGCAGGCAACCGCTTTATGGGCTTTTCCGGTATTTTTCAGTGCATTGCCCAGGTTGTTCAGCAATTCAATGGTTTCAGCCCCCTGATCCAGCGCTTTTTCACAGATTTCAATGGAGCGATCGTAATTGCCGGTCTTGTTTAAAGAAGCTGTAAGATTGCTGTAAGCCGCCGGGTTTTCCGGCTGAATGTGGACGGCGTTTTCAAAACAGGTGGCCGCCTTTTTAAATTCACCTTTCGCATATAAAGCAGTGCCAAGGTTGTATTGCGCCTCAAAATAGCCCGGATCCAATAAAATCGCCTTTTCATAGGAATTGACGGCATTGTCAATGGCATTGGCGCCGGCAAAGGAAAGTCCGAGGTTGTTATGGTAAAACGGATTTCCAGGATTGATATCAACCGCCTGTTGAATAAGGGTAACGGCTTTGGATAATTCTCCGGTCTGATAACATATGACACCAAGATAATGCAGGGCATCCGGCTGTCTTGGTCTTTTTTTCAGTATGGCCGCATATTGCTTTCTCGCCTGGTCCAGTTTCCCTTTCTGGTGTAGTAATATGGCCTTATGGAGTTTTTTCTGTAATTTTGCGGATAGTGGCTTTTGTTTTTTCATAAAATGGTCTTTTCAAATGGAACATCGTTAATGAAATGATAAAATAAGGAGGGCGGTTCCAAATACCTCAGAAAAACACATTCCAAATAAAAAAATGGTGGTCCCTTTACCACTCACCACCTACAGATACCCACTACCCAACACATTTCAAATATCCATCCGGGGCTACGGTGATTTGCAGTTTAATTTCTATGCTTTTATCAACTTCAAACCTGTCGGTGGTTTTTAGAAACTCCCAGACTGCGGTTTTAGGATTATTGCCTTTTCCCCAGGGACGATCGGGAAAGGAATCTTCGGGCATTTCTTCAATAACGGTATCAAACACAACAAGATAGCTCCCTTTTGTTACCAAGGGGGAATAGAATTCCAGTTCTTTGAGTACATGGTCATAAGTATGCATAGAATCGAGCACAACCAGAATTTGCTTTTTGTCCTTTGCAAAAGCATGTACCTTTTTAGCTATTTTTTTATCGACTGACGAGCCCTCGATCATCGTAATCCGTTTGAACATGGGATGTTTTTCAATCTCCACACGGTTATGCTCCCGGATATCGATGTCGATCCCCAGTACCCGTCCATCTCCTCCTATGAGTTCCAACATAGAAGCAGAAAAAATCAAAGACCCGCCATGGGCGATACCGGTTTCAATAATCAAGTCCGGCTTAACCTGCCATATAATCTCCTGCATGGCGATGATGTCTTGTGGATATTGGATAATCGGGCGGCCAAGCCATGTGAAGTTATAGGAGTAATTGTATGCTGCCGTTTTGACTATAAAATTATTTCTGAGTTGACTGATTTCGGTATCAAGACCCATTCTCTGTATATCATCATTTCGCTCTGCGAAAAACTTATTCACCTGATTCATTACACTTTCCCCTTAGACTATACATTCCTATAGGACCAAAATTGCCAATGAACGGTAGTTTGCTTGCTATTTTGTGATGAACATCAAAATAGTCAGGTTCTATCTTTTCACCTGCACATATTTTTGAATAAATAATTCTACTACCAATGTAATACTGGCTACTTATATTAATAAATTCAATGGATTTGAACAGAGAATCAAGAAAAGGCTCTAACTTGTTTTTGTCAAAAAAGAAATTATGTTCACGAATATTAATCTCCTTTAGGCCGAACTCCTTTCTTAATTTGTTAAAACTATTATGACCATCAATAAAGTTCTCAATCAGTACAAAAGTTCCATTGTCATTTAGCGCATTATAAATACTTTCTATGGCAGATATTTGGAGGGCATAAGATGGGAGGTTAATTAGGCATCTATCAGTAAATACAAAATCATATTTTTCCGGTATGGGATCTTTTGTAATATCCAACACATGGAAAGCAACATTAGGAATCACTTCTTGATCCTGAATTTCTTTGGCAAAAGAAATCATGTTCTCTGAGTAATCGAAACCATTGAACTGTGCCTCTGGATACTTTTTAGCAAGTTTAATCGTTGAGTAGCCATTGCCACATCCAATATCAGCAACTGTGAATTTTTCTTTGCGCTTGGAGAATTCTGATATAGCATTTGTTAAACATCTTATTTCAATTTCGCGCATATAATAATCATTTGTCGTAGCTTGTGCTGAACGTCCATGCTTTTGAGCCCGATTGTCCCAGTATTTTTTTATACCTTTATATTTTTCTACATCGTTCACAGTAATGCTCCATTAATTTTTCTTGCACGATTCTCTCAATACTTTACACACATACCTTACTTTCTTTTCATCCATATTCATCCCGCATGGCAGGTTTAATCCATAAGGGCTGATCTTATAGCTATTTATATTCTTTTCCCTGGCTTTTCGAGCCTCTTTTGCTTCATTAAAAGCGGGTATTGCGCTTAATGGTGAAAAGAAAGGTCGGCAGGAAATGCCCTGCGCATTCATTTTGTGAAACAATGCTCCCTTCTTGATCCCAAATTTCGGGTCAAGAATGGCGGATACCATCCAGTAGGAATTTTTTATCCCTTCAGGTTCATAGTTTAAGGTAATACCGTTCAACCCACCTAATTCTTTTTCATACCAATCAAATATTTTCCGTTTCCTGTCCACCAGTTTGTCAGCCCGCTCAATTTGGGCTAGGCCAAGCGCTGCCTGCATGGAACTCATTTTGTACTTATACCCTACTTCATCATTGCAAAACATGATATCACCAGGCTTGCGGCCATGGTCACGAAGAAACAAGACACGGTCAAAAAGCGCTTTCTTATCAGTAACCAGCATTCCCCCTTCGCCTGTTGTCATGGTCTTTGAACCGTGAAAGCTGAATGTTCCGGTATCTCCAAAGGCTCCAGCCTTCTTGCCTTTATATTCAGACCCCAATGCCTCGGCAGCATCCTCGATAACAGCGATATTATGCCTGCCGGCGATCTCCAAAATCCTGTTCCAGTCGGGCATGCCGCCATACAGATCAACGGGAATAACTGCCTTTGTCCTGGGCGTAATGCATGCTTCAAAGGATTCCGCAGTCATGCACCATGTTCTTTTGTCCATGTCGGCAAAAACAGGTGTTGCGCCGACATAGATAATAGGCGCCGCAGAAGCGATCCAGGTTACATCCGAAACAATGACCTCATCTCCTATGCCGACACCTAATGCCAACAAGGAAAGATGAATCGCAGACGTACAGGATGGCAGAGTTACCGCATACTTAACATCAAGATACTCAGCAAATGCCTTTTCAAACCGCTCATGGTACATATTGGCGTTTTCGTACCAGGCATTGGCCGCAGCATCTGCTACATAATCAATTTCTTTCTGGGTAATCCATGGTCCGGAAACTGGAATTTTATTCATTTTTCCACCACTTCAATTCTTATAATCTTGGCTGGCAAATATCTGAAGTTCCGGCACGGCTACTACAAACCCCCCGCCCCACTGGCTGATATAGCTTAATTGGTCTATAATTTCATCCTTGATATTCCATGGCAGAATAAGCACAAAATCGGGCTGCATTTCACGAATGCGCCTTTCGCTGACAACAGGGATATGGTTTGCTGGCATGAACATACCCTGTTTGTGAGGAGATGTATCCACCACAAAGCTAATGAGATCCTTTTTTATGCCGGAATAGTTAAGAAGTGTATTTCCCTTTGCGGCAGCGCCATATGCTACCACCTTCTTCCCGTTCTTTTTCTGCTCCAGGAGAAATGAAAGAAGCGCATATTTAACCTTGTCAGCCTTCTTCTGAAAATTACAATAATAATTCAATTCCATCATCCCTCTTGCTGTCTCTTTTTCCAATAGTTCAGCGACGTTTGACGTTACAGGTTTTGAGTCGTCATCATCATGTCTGGCATATATCCTTAATGAGCCACCATGGGTTTTGAGTTCCTCTACATCAAAAAGGATCATGCCATGTTTCGCAAAAATCCTGCGTACCGTATGAAATAAAAAGTATGAGAAATGCTCGTGATATATGGTGTCAAACTGGTTTTCTTCGACAAGACGCATCAAATGAGGGAACTCCATGGTCACAACACCGCCAGACTTCAGGTAAAGCTTCAGTCCTTTGACAAAATCGTTGATATCCGGAACATGTGCAAGGACATTATTTCCGATAATTAAATCCGCTTTTTTTCCATTTTGTGAAAGTTTTTCCGCAAGATCAGCGCCGAAAAACGCTTCTAATGTATCAACCCCTTTCTCCCTAGCAACTTGAGCAGTAGTGGCACTCGGTTCAATCCCAAGACAGGGTATCTGTTTTTCCTTAAAATATTGCAGGAGATACCCATCGTTTGATGCAATTTCCACCACATTAGATATCGCACTCAGTCCCATCCTATTTACGATCATTTCCACATATTTTTTTGCGTGATTCAGCCAAGACTTTGAAAAAGAAGAAAAATAGGCATACTCCTGGTTAAAAATATCATCTGATTTTTTGTATTCATCTATCTGCACTAAGAAACAGTTATCGCAGACAAACAACCTGAGAGGAAAAAAGATCTCCGGTTCGTTTAATTGTTTTCGCGTTAGAAAGGAATTTGAGGGGGGAGCGTTAACAAGATCAACAAATTCATGCGTTAGCTCCTCACTACAAAACCGGCACTTCATGAGTTAGCTCGTGGTTGATAGTTAATAGCTGGTCGTAAATTCATAATCACTGACTCTTTTTTATGGAGGTTATAAAACTGTTAAGTATTTATGCGTTTTCTCTTTCTTTGTTTTTGACAGCTT
>JAAELB010000717.1 GCA_024227155.1 Desulfobulbaceae bacterium | reverse complement strand
CCGGTTATATCGCATGTAGTGAATAAGTATCTCGAATGTGGTGATCTTCATCAAGGCTTCGCCAGAATAAAGTGTCCCCATTGCCAGCACGAGTATATTTTGTCGTTGGCTTGTCGTTGGCTTGTCGTTGGCTTGTTGTGGCCGCTGGTTCTGTCCAAGTTGTCATAACAAAAAAGTGGTCCAGTTCGGCCACCACCTCAAGGAAACCGTTCTCTATCCTGTTCCCCATCGTCAATACGTTTTTTCCATCCCCAAAATACTACGTAGGTTTTTTCTCTACGCCGCAAACTGCTGGGCAAGCTTACCCTTGGCAAGAAAATAGGGATACCGGGGATCGTAGTGGCCATTCAGACCTTCGGCGACTATGCAAGGTTTCATCCACATCTTCACGCTTTGGTCGCTGACGGCCTGTTTCTTGAAAGTGGCTATTTTTATGTTATGCCGAAGGTTGATCTGTGTCCATTGCGTGAGCTCTTCCGTGCTCATGTGCTCAAGATGTTGAAGAAGGAGGGCTTGATAGATGACACTTTTATAACAATGATAATGAAGTTGCGGCACGTATCAGGTTTTAATGTCCATAACCAGGTAAGGATAAAACCTGACGATGACCAAGGGATGAAAAACCTTGCTCAGTACATCATCCGCAATACTTTTTTCCTGGAAAAGCTCAAATATCAAACAGGTGATTCATCAGTCATCTATCGCTCTAAGATGACACATGGCAAAAACAAGAGAAACTTTCAGGTGTTTTCTCCATTGGAGTTTATCGCATCAATAACGCAACATATCCCGGAGCCATCATTCCAATTGGTCAGATATTACGGTTGGTATAGTAACCGGATGCGTGGGGACAGGAGGAAACAAGAAGAGAGGGAAAAAGGAAGGTGAGAACGGAACGATCGAGGACAACAAAATCATCGATATCCGAAATTATAAACCAAAGCGAATACCGCAACTGATGTGGCGAGAGTGTGTCAAAAAAGTCTGGGAGGTTGATCCACTGGTGTGCCCCAAATGCACTGGTGAAATGAAGATTATAAGCTTCATTTACAAAAAGGCGGTAATCAAAAAGATTCTGATACATCTAAATTTGTATGAAGAACGGGGTAACCAGCGAGCGCCGCCTACTCGAAGAGTTGGAAATATTGAGCGAATCAAGGTAGAGCCTTATGATGATGGCTGGCCGAAATATGATGAGCCTGTTTTTGATTTTTAAAAAAAGTCAATGACAGCTAATGGATGCGTTTGTCCAAAATCAGAGGAAATAGTGGTGAGAAGACAGATTTTCTGCAAAAGCTGTTGGGAAGTACCTTGAAAAGCACAAAATTGCTTGAAAGGACGGGTGGAAGAGGATAGGTTGTTTGGTGTTGGCAGCAGATGGAGATGAATTTGCGGAAAAGTTAGGGCATTCTT
>JAAELB010000716.1 GCA_024227155.1 Desulfobulbaceae bacterium | reverse complement strand
GTCCAATTAGGGTAGTTTTTTTTTGTCCGGTCTTGGCATCCCAAAGCATAGTGCTGCCATCATCACTGGCCGATGCCAAGGACCTACCATCTGGTGAAAAAGCTATAGATGTAATCCACTTTTGCCCTTTCATGGTAGCTAGTATTTGACTAGTGTTGCGATTCCAGAGTGTAATAGACGATGAGACCTTACCTGGCGTTACGACACGCTCTTGACCGGTTTTAATATCCCAAAGCCAGATTTTTTTAGTGCTTGCTGATGCCAGAGTTTTACCGTCTGGTGAAAAAGCTACATATTTGCTTGCTGCTGCCAGAGTTTTTAAGTCTGGTGAAAAAGCTAGTGATGAAACCTCTTCACTGTTTATTTGATATGTGGCAAGTTCGTGGCTGGTCTTTGGATCCCAAAGTTTGATGGTACCATCCTTGCTGGCCGATGCTAAGACGTTACCATCTGGAGAAAAAGTCACCGATGAGACCCAATCGTTATGTCCAGTTAGAGTGGCAAGCTGTTGTCCAGTCTCAGCATTCCAAAGTTTGATAGTCTCATAGCTTGCCGATACCAAAATTCTATCATCTGATGAAAAAGCTAATGAAGAAACCCGACCGTTATGTCCATTTAGAGTGGCAATTTCTTGTCCAGTCTGAGCATCCAAAAACTTAATGGTACCGCGGTCATCACCAGATACCAAAGTTTTGCCATCTGACGAAAAAGCTAATGAAACAACCTCGTTCGCGCGTACTACAAAGGAAACTTTATCTTTTTTAGAGAGACCATATAATAAATCCCAAGTAAAGTCTCTCACGTCAAAAGGTGCATGAACTACATCATTTAGTAAAACTACAGCTGGATAGGGATCATGTTGCCAAGTATCACCAATGCGAGCTAAAGTCACGTTATAGGCTCCAAGGCGTGCGTGCTTTAAAGCTCTTTTGGTCTTTTTCTCCTCTGCAATAACAAGTTGTGTTTGTTCCTCAGCCTTTTGGGTTTGTTTTTGAGCTATTACCTTTTGTTCTAAGGCATTTTTTGCTTCAACTGTTGCCCTGTTGTAAGAAAAAAAAGCTGTTACAGCAGCGATTATTGCCAAAACAGTAGTTAATAAAGAAATGCGTAACGCCATAGCTTTGCGGCGTATAATTTTATCAACCTTTGCCCTTGAAGCCGTGAGATAATCTTTCTCATTCTCACGTAGACGTCGTATCATATCCTTTCTTCTGGCAAGATTTTCTGCGTCAGCAAGACGATCACCGGCATGAACTAGAAAGTCAGCCTGCCGAGCATTAATAGTCCAGTCGGAAGCAGCACGGGTGACTGCACCGATGATATGCAGGTTATCTTTTTCTTCTTCAAGCCAACCTTTAAGTAGTGGCCATTCTCGCAAAAGTGCCTCGTGTGCTATTTCTATCACTTCCACCTCCTTGCCGTCAGCTTCCCGACGATCGGTTATTAGGAGGCGCATGTCTATTAACCTAAAAATCGGATAAAGCGCACACTTTAAACCAAAATCACAACTCCATGAGCACGGTTTTGTTGAAAAACCGTGCTTTTTTTCTTGCTTTTAACGTGTACGTAACGTAGTGTGTGCGTACACTTAAAAGGGGATTTACTCATGGCTAAACCAATAACAGGAAAAACTCACGTCGGTGAACGGCGTGAAAAGCGTCCGAATGGCGATATTTACGTCTATGAACGGATTACGGCCTACAATGAAAAGACCAGAAAGACCTATACGGTCAGTCAGAAGCTCAAGGGAAAAATCAAGTCGGGAACGCAAGAAATTGTGCCGACTCGTCCGAAAAAACGCAAGGGTGAAGAAGGTGTTACCAATGCAACACGTCGGCATACAGGCCTCACGGACATCCTGGAATGGGTTGGCAAGGTTTCCGGCATTGATGATGATGTACAAGCTTCATTTAGCGAAGGTGATGCGGCGAAGATGCTTTCTGTCGCACGCTACTGGATCGGTTCCGGTGGCAACACGCTGCCGCGCCTTGAGAGCTGGCAGGTGATGCACCCTCTTCCATATCGAGAAGCGATTACTGAAGACGTGTATGGTAAGCTGTTCAAGGATATTGGGCGTAATGAAGATGGTGTTCAGAAGTATTTTTCAGCCCGTGCATCACGTCTAGGGGAATCTCCTGTACTGGCGTTTGACTCAACCACCATCTCGACCTACTCCGAAAACCAATCAGAGGCTAGGCGGGGATTCAACAAGGATGGCGATGGGCTCAAAACGATCAAACTTTTGACCCTATATTCCGTGAAGGCTAGCGAACCGATGGCCTTTTCCAAGCAACCCGGTAATATTCCGGATGTCATATCCATTGAAAACACGCTGACACAACTCAATTGTCTCAATCTGGAAAAACCTTTGATCGTCACTGATAACGGTTACTACAGCCAGAAAAACATGATGGAATTCGCCTTGCGCAATGTGAAATTCCTGACCTTGGTCGATCCGAATATTATCTGGGTTCGTGAGACGGTTGACGAACTCCGTTCAACAATTGCTGGTATGTCCAGTACTTGTCCGTTAGACCTGTCCATCTGCGGAGCAACTTCGCTAAGAATGCACCAATTCAGCCGGGTACGCCAGCGATCACGCAACGGCAAGGTCGCCGGTGAAAAAGAAACGATCTCTCGCCGTCTGTATGTGCACGTTTACTATTCTCCTGACAACGAAGCCAAGAAAGAACTTGCCTTCCGTAAGAATCTACTTGAGCTGAAGGCCCAAATAGAAGGAGGAGAAACCGAGTTCACAAAATCAGCGCAAAAGAAAATAGACAAGAACCTGACCTGTTCCAGAAAGGGGCGTGGGGGACAGCTGAAGGTAGGATTCAATGACGAGGCCATTGCCGAGGCAAAGAAGTATTTTGGCTACTTCGCTCTCGTCAGCAATCAGACTATGGACACATTTACCGCGCTGGAGAACTATCGGCT
>JAAELB010000715.1 GCA_024227155.1 Desulfobulbaceae bacterium | reverse complement strand
TGCTATGACATGACCTTGTTCCTGATACGCAATGTCAGCAACTGACCATTGAACTTAACATTGCCAAAACGAAGCTAATCAATGTTGAATTATACTCAAACGAAAGGTGTTTCCTGTATCTCTTCAGATTCCTGTCAGCAAATCACTTGCCCATGTCAAACGGTAGCAGGAATACGGTCAACTGAATGTCAAACATCGTGATTTAACCTGGCCAATCTCACGTTTTGTCTGTTTATGATATTAATATGGCTCTGAATAACTGCTATCCTTTTCCAAATGAGATTGTTATAGAACTTTAATATAGTGGATACGCCACAACAAACATACCACAGTGTCATATAATCCTTTAATTGTACTAATATAATTCGCACACAATGTAAAAAACATATTGAATAAAACTCTCATTCTCATATTGTAAGTGGTAAATGATCAGTTTAAATATTTTTTTATCTTTGTGGAGGGATAATGAAGAAATTTGTTTGTGGCACGTTGTGTGGAATTGTTGCGTTAACTGCATCAAATCTTATGGCAGAAGAGAAGAAAAAACCTGTCATCTCGCCTAAAGGGCCTGTTAATTCTGTGGATGGTATCCTTTTTCCAAAGGGGCAAGTATGCCTTACCTACAAGATGGTCGCCTTCAACAAAGATGAGTTGTATGATGGTAATTCAGATCTAACCGCTAAACCGAATGCTCCCATTGAAAAAGAAGTCTGGGTTCACAATTTCCTCGTCCGTTATGGTCTGGTCAAGAATGTTGAGATCAAAATGAAGGTTCCGTTTAAAGATCTGGAACTTACCCGCCAGAATCCTGTCACAAAGCCTGAGTTCAGTAACTCTGGCCTTGGTGATGCAACTGTATGGGGCCGGTATCAGATTTTATCCCAGAAGAGAAAAGATCCGGTCTTCTGGTGGGCAGGTGTAGGGCTTAATGTCCCTACAGGTGAAACTGATGCAAAAACCAATGGCAAGCTTGATCCTATGACCATGCAGGTGGGGGATGGTTCCTGGGACCCTATCATTGACACCGGTATATCCAAAAAGATTGATAAACTTAAACTCAGTGCGTACGCGTCTTACACTTTCTCAACTGAGGGAGATAATGACTACCGCTGGGGAGATACGTTTCAGTTTGATATTTCCGCCGTCTATTGTCTGAACAAGTATCTTGCCCTGGATCTTGAACTGAACAATTACTGGAAGGACGAAAACGAGGACAGTGACAAAGACATCAGCAACACCGGCGGCTTTCAGACCTATCTCACTCCTGGTGTTCATTTCATGATGCCTGGCACAAAACACCACCTGGACTTCGGTGTACCGATCACAATATACAGAGATCTCAATGGCCCACAACTTTCCGAGGATTATAGGGTAATTGTAAAGGCTGTTTTAGTATTCTAGGAGCTTGTCCGAGTCACTTCCTTGCCACCTGTGTGCTGGTGCTTCCTTCTGGGGAGTGTTAGCACATGAGAGGATTCCAACCGCTCTTTTTGGGAGGCCATTCGTACCAGGACAATAAGGAGGCGACAAAAGGAGATTGCTTCTCTGCCCTGCCAACCGTTCACAATTTTAGCATAGATACTGTATATTACCTGCTCTTCCAAACGGTGGGCTTCTCGCTGGGAATGGTGCCGACAGGAATCACAACAGTAGGCCGGCCCTCGCCAGCAGCTCTAGCAGATATGTAGCCTGACAAGAAAAAAACACTCCGATATTTACTAGAATATCGGAGAATTGCGGTCCCTTTGGGAATTACTACTAAATAGCTCGCAACATAATTATCTTACTCTATTCAAACTACTGTAGTTCATATCGTCCTCCTCAAGAAGTATGTGCTGTAAGATCATTGTTACGACATCGAGGGCTATCTTAATGCACAACACTTTGGAAGCTTATTTTCAGGTCACCTTGCAAAAAAAGTATTTTAAAAGGCGACCTGAAAAAAATCCAAATGACTTGACATCTTCTTGCAATTACTTGAGGTCATAAAGGTACTTGGAGATATCTTCAATTTCCTGATCGGTCAGATCTTGAACAAGAGGTTTCATAACTTCAGAGTGCCCTGCTTTTCGTGCTCCTGTTTTAATATCTTTAATTTGATTTACCAGGTACCAATAGGTTTGACCAGCTAAAGAGGGGTAAGCACCTGTGGTTGACTTACCACCTTTGCCATGACAGGTTATGCAAAACTTTTTAGTGTATAGTATTTCACCGCTAAGATCTTTCTCAAGAGAGTCATCCAGTTCAACCAGTTTCGGCTTAGTAGCATTGGAGCGATAGGGATTGGGAATGTATTCAAAGGGAATATTTTTCTTTTTCCAACTCATCATCAACAAGGATAAAGCATTTGACTCCTCTTTGTTGAACTTAAAATTGATCATCAGGGAATCTTTGGAGACTTTCTGTGGATTTGTGAAATGTTCCATGTGCCAGTTCAAAACACTCTTTTTACCCTCTACTTCGTCAAACACGAATCCTTCAGGATATTTGCTGCCTTCATAGGTTAATTCCGGTCCTATGGTAAGGCCCTTTCCTTCGATGATGTGGCATATGGTACAATTCTTTTCTTCAACTAATTTTTTGGCAAGATTTATACTTTCCATATCCGCCGTTTCACGATCCTGGCGGTGACACTGATTACAGTTTATTTCTATCATTGACTTGCTGTTTTTAAAGCCGTAATCTTTGGCAAGCATTCCGGTGTACATCGGGGTCATCCAATGATGGGCTTCTCCATGAGCGTCTTCAACGGTTGTTGCAAACCCCTGACCGTCGTGACAAGTTGTACAGCCATAATCTTTAAAGGGATGGGTTTTCTTGTAGAATGCAAGATCGGGGTGCGTGGAGAAAGGTTGTTTTCCATCTTCCAGTCCCGGAATTTCGATTCCCAGGTGGCATGTTTGACAACGATCCGTAACTTTCAATTGAGGATTCCAAATCTGAGATATGCCTGGTTCAACAGAGTCAGCCACCTCAGCGCCAAGTTTCTGTGACACCAGACTGATGAATTCCTTCTGGTATTTTTTCCACTCGGTGTTTTCTTCTTTGAAAATAACTCCCAGCGTTAAAAGACACACAAGGAGACCACCAATAAACAGTAATGTTTCATCTTTTATTTTCATATCCGATTCTGTCGAAATTTAATTAAAAAGCTCATTTGCAGGTCTGGTTAAGGTAGATGAATTTCATATTTTATTACTTCAGCTTACTTCTCCTCATAGTCCTTAGATCAAGGTCGGATGAAGAGGCCATGCTTCCCAGGGCATATAAATTCCCCAGTTTGGTCCCCGTAATACCAGACCGATAAAACTCAATATGGCAATCACAATAATCAAAAACAGGAATATTCTATTCTGCCAGGTCCGGGTTTTGTGGAACCAGATCCCCACAGCACTGTCAGGTGAGCGATCAATATAGGGCCAGAGAGCAATAAATGTTACCAGAACACCGGGTATGACGATACCGCCCACAAGACCACCATTAAAGGTATATCCACTGACCCGGATGGTGGTAATTGTCACCAGTTCCTGAAGCCAGAGAAAGTACCAGGGTGCTTTTGCAGGATTAGGAGTCCATTCGAGAGAGGCAGGTTCTTCCAGAGGGATATTAAAAAAGGAGAGAAACATAACAGCTGCAGTTGTGAACAAAAAAGCGATGAGAACACGAACCAGAGCCTCCGGTACGAATAGCCCTGTTTTGTCTTTGACCCGGTGGTAGAGTACAGTGGGACGAACGCCCTGCGTTACTCCCATTAAAGAGTATGTCTTGGCTTTATCCGGCTCTTCCCTGGTCTTTTCAACAGGAATAGTCTCAACACCAGCCAACCCGCCATCTTTTCGGATACGCCACATATGCCAGACAATAAGGCCGATTGTTATAAGCGGCAGTACAGCAACGTGAAGGGCGTACCAGATGATCAGGGTGTTTTGACCAATGAGGGTTCCTCCCTGCATCAGAAATTGTACCTGTTCTCCAATAACAGGCACACTGGCCGCAATGTTTGCTCCAATGGTAATCGCCCATAAGGCAAGTTGATCCCAGGGGAGTAAATAGCCGGTGTATGACAGAAGCATTGTGAGAATCAGGAGTACCACCCCTATAATCCAGTTGAGCGGCCGATTGGCATTCACATTCTGTTTAGATGATTTGTAGGCACCGGTGAGAAACACGCGGATCATATGCAGACAGACAAAAGCAACCATCAGGTGAGCTGCCCAGCGGTGCATTCGGCGGATAAACCAACCGTAGGAAACTACAAATTCGACATCTTTAATTGTGTGATACGCCCTTTCAATTGAAGGAACGTATACAAACATCAGAACCACACCGGTAACTGACAGGATAACGAAAAGAGCGAGCGTAATTGTTCCAAGCCAGGCGGAATATCCCCAGGATTTACTTTTATTGGTGATTTTTGCCGGGAACCAGTGCAGCAGGAGGTTAAATCCTATGGCCTGTGTCGCTTCCTTATCAGAATCTGGAGACCAGCTCCAAAAGAGTGCTCTCGTCATTCTTTTTACAATCGACATTATTATTACTCCACTAACAGTTAGACTTTCATGCGGAAATCTTTTTCAACTTTCTTTCCTGTATCAACCATGATGTCTCCATCCGGAGCCATTTTCATATCATAGGGTGGGAGATTTGTGGGGGCCGGTCCTTCATAAATTGTGCCATCAGCTCTGAACTTTGAACCGTGGCAAGGACAGTGGTATTCCCATTCCTGCAAAAATTCTGTTCCATCAGGCAAGGTAACGATCTGAGGCTCAGCCAGCTTGACTTCTTTAACCGTGCAACCAAGGTGAGTGCATACCGCAGAAACCGAATTGAATTCGTTTCCTTTGCGGTTAATAAACAGCCGCTCTTTAGGGAGGAACGCCTGGCCTTCAGGATATTTGGCAGGTTTTCCAACAAAGATCCTCTTCAAGGGTTCGTACAGCACGTTGGGGGTGATGGAACGTAAAAATATAAAAATATTCCCAAAGAGTGCTCCACCAATGGTTAATGCGGAAAACAGTTTCAGAAAACTTTTCCGGGTCATCTTTTTACATTCACACTGTTGGTCAGACATGAGGGTTGTACTCCTGTTATTAATAATTGAGCAAGATCAGGAAAATCAGTCGGCAATTTCCAGATGTTCCTCCACTACAATTCTTTCCATGGTCATAGCATCGGTGGGACATCGATGGGCACAGTTTCCACACCTTATACATTTGTCATCGTCTTTAATCATGACGGTTAGATCGCCATCAACATCAAGCCCAAGATTTATGGGCAATGCATCCATATCACCATTTTCTATCTCAATGGAAGAGAATGGGACAAAGGAAAGACATTTTTGCGGACAGATATCCACGCAACGTCCACAAAGGATACAGAGATCTCCGTTGTAAATCGGATTGGTATGACAGGTTAAGCAGCGGCTTGCCTGTTCAATTACTTCTTGCTCGGTAAAAGAAAGTTCCACCTCTCCCAGACCAACTCTGTCTTCAGGTGCAGCAATCGCGGGATGACTGTGCGGCTTCTTTTCATAATCCTCAGTCATCTGATATTGACCCGTGGGAATGACTTCGATGTTTACATTATAGATCTTTTTTCGAATTCTTTTTGACAGGTAATCATCAATACAGGTAGCTGCTTTTTTTCCGTGAGAAATGGCATCAATCATAAGGCGCGGCCCAAAAGCGGCATCTCCTCCTGCGTATACGCCTTCCCGACTGGTAACAAAGGTTTCAGCATCAATCTTAATTGTTCCCCGGGGAGTAGTCTCCACTCCATCGTCTTCCTTGATAAAAGAAAAATCAGCAGCCTGCCCGATGGCAAATATAATGGCGTCAGCTTTAATGATTTTTGTATTGTTTTCATCAAATTTGGGGGCGAATTTCCCGTCATCGTCAAAAACAGAAAGAACACGAACTACTTCAATACCCGTCACTTTCCCATTTTTACCGATAATACGTTTGGGGCCCCAGGAAGGATGGAGTTCAACTTGCTCGTCTTTCATTTCATCCACTTCCAGTTGTCCACTAAGAGAGGTATTGGCTGGCATCTCCTCAAAGCTTTCCAGACAGGCCATGTGGATAGCCTGAGTATCGGTCAATTCTTTTTTACCGTCGCTTGCCATGTTTTTTTCAATCAAGCCGCGACGCACATCGCGGGCTGCATCAAGTGCCACAAGCCCACCGCCCACCACAACGGTTTGCTCGCTTACTTCAGGACGTTTGCCACGATTTGATTCACGCAGAAAATCCACTGCAAGGGTAACGCCATCCAGATCAGCGCCTTCAATATTCAATCCTCGGCCCTCCATACAGCCAACGCCGATAAATACCGAATTAAATCCCTGATCAAATAAGCTTTGAATACTTTCCACCCGGGCATTGGTGCGAATATCCACACCTATATCACTGATGATTTGAATCTCTCTATCCAGTATATCAGCCGGAAGACGATAGAAAGGAATGCCAAATCGCATCATTCCGCCTGCTTTTTCAAGAGCTTCAAATACAGTTACAGAATATCCCAAAATCGCCAAATCGTGAGCACAGGATAAACCTGAAGGGCCACCACCTATAATCGCTACTTTTTTACTGTTGAGTTCAGGTTGTAAACCTTTAACACTGGCTACATCCATTGCACTAATGCTTGCCTGCGGGAATTTCCCTTCAAGCAGAGAGAGATGTGTTTCCGGATGATCCGATTCCGGTCCAAATTTTTCGCAGAGATATTTTTTTATTGCGCGGATGGCTACGGATTTATCAATACGGCCTCGTCGACAGTTATCTTCACAAGGTGCTGCACATATTCGTCCGCATGATGATGCAAAAGGGTTTGGTGATCTAGCGGTTAAATACCCTTGAGCAAACTCCCCTTTGGCTGCGTGCTGCACGAACATTCCCGCGTCTGTATTAACAGGACAGGCAGTCATGCAATCCACGTCTTCTCGATAGGAAACCGGAGAATTTAATTTTGTTTTTATCGGTAACATGATTCTATCCCATTCGTTATTGTGCCTTACAGAATATTGTCCTGTATATGAGGGTATGTCTGCCGAATAAAGAGTCGGATGGAAAAACAGATCGAATTTGAATTGTTCTAATTACTAATTTAGTACTAATGACAATAGTTTTCAATTCATTTTTCGTCAGCTTCTTTTTCTGACATAATGCTTGATTCATTTTTAGTTTTTCCCTTTATTTTTAGGTGGAAATATGATTTTATTGAGATTGGATATTAACAGAGAAACATTAGAGAAGCTTTGTGCCTGACAAGAAAGAATTGTTTTGTTATAGGCTTAAATGTGGCTTTATAATGTTGAGAGTTCCTTTGCAGCTCACTTGTGAGGGCTGTTTTTTGAACACAAAAAAAAGCGTTGTTTCGAGTGGAACAAACCTGAAAAACGTTTTCAGCCGGTCCCCGTCCACTTGAATATGTGAACTTCAAGATGATTCACAGTTCGTGTCTGTTCAAGAATGAGATTTTTTGTTCTAAATTGAGGCGCTAAGAAAATTTTACCACAGATGTATGTGTGATATCACGGAGTCTCGTGCCTCGCTTACCCGAGGATAAAATTTTTTAAAGCAACGAAGAGTTAGGGAGAAAGTGCCATTTCTGTACGGGCACTAGTTCATGTAGCGGATGGAAAAGTATATTCATTTTAGGAACGGGAGGGTTCAATAAATGGTAAAGAAAACGATGAAGA
>JAAELB010000714.1 GCA_024227155.1 Desulfobulbaceae bacterium | reverse complement strand
CGGCAAGCGATCGGCCAGTGCTGTTGGCGCTGCGCTCGATTCGTCGGACTCCGACTCTAGGAATAAAGCGAAGGGAAGCGGTCGCCGTAGCGGCAAAAGATCGGCCAGTGCTGTCGGCGCTGCGCTTGATTCATCGGATTCCGATTCCCGCAGCAAAGCTAGAGGATCAAACAAACATCGTTCGAAACGGGCAAAAAGTGCTGTTGGCGCTTCCCATGGATCTTCCGATTCCCAGTCGTCTGTTGCTGTTGGCGACAGTACTTCTAGGAAGAAGTCAAAAAACAGGAAGAGGAAGAGACAACCCGTTCAATCTCCTTCAGCGTCATCCGACGACAGTGGTGTGGCCAAGAATAAGAAGAAACGTCGCAAGAGGAGGAAGCATGTTGTCGACGTGTCTTCCTCCGACAGTGAGGACGACATCTTTTCTCAAAGAAGGAGTAGGAAACAGGCCACGGACCCAAAATTCGCCCCTAGGAAACCTGCATATCAGTTGGACGAGTTGGCATCGTCGGTCGACCCGAGCGCGTTGCTGCTCAACTCCGATCAAGTGTCGTCGGCGCTCTACGGGATGATG
>JAAELB010000713.1 GCA_024227155.1 Desulfobulbaceae bacterium | reverse complement strand
TGTTAGATGCCATCTATCGCACACTCAAAGGAAACTTTCTCCCTGTATACATTTTCACGCTTATATTCTTCTGGAGGGAAAGCCCCCTGGCGAAGCTTACATAGCTCACCAGCACCATTAAGATACGAATGATTATGAACGGTTTTTACATCACTGAATTCATAGCCTTCTGGCATATCGAAATAATCAAACGAAAATGACGAACCGAATTGAAAAAGCTTTCCGTCATTCATTTCAAAAACCCAGCCAGTCCAACCCATAAACGTTTCTCCGCGAATCTTAGATCTAAGTGAATCTGGGATGGCATATTTAGATGGGATTACCTTGGATATATCATAGTCATTGACTCGATTTCCACCAGCTGCGAAAACAGTGACAATTTGGCCGAAAGGATCATCACCGCCAAGACAACCATTTCCATTTAGCTCTTCTTTGATTCTTCGCTTAGCAAGATTCACGATTTTTTCTTTTGATTTGAAGATAAGGCAAGGAATCTCTGTACCATCTTTTAGAATCGCAGCACCTCGATATGAGGTTCCATATATAGAATCTTTTGCGGATTCAAGTTTTTTTATTTCTTCGATAATACTCATATCTATCCGTGCATCTAACGCCGCAATCTAACGAATCCCCTCATAAATTAAAGCAGATTCAATAATATAGACACGCATGGTGCAATTTGATCTAATTCATTTCGCCAAAAACATATCAGAACAGTACACCATGCGTGATATCTCTATATTACATGATTTACTTAAAAATCAATGCCCTAATTTACATCAAAAGCGTCTTTCATCTCTTATGGTTGCCGTGCAATCAATACTCGACGGTCATCAACTTACACTCACTGAACTCGGTCGTAATATCTCAGGGCCAGTCTCGGACAAACACAATATTAAACGCATTGACCGACTGCTCGGTAATCAGGCCCTTTATTCTGAGAGGCTCGATATCTATCGATGGCATGCGAACTTATTGTGTGGAGCCAACCCAATGCCGATTGTGTTGATAGATTGGTCTGATGTGCGTGAGCAAATGCGACATCAAACCCTACGTGCTTCCATTAGTTTTGAGGGCCGTTCGGTTATACTCTATGAGC
>JAAELB010000712.1 GCA_024227155.1 Desulfobulbaceae bacterium | reverse complement strand
ATTATTTTAATGCATTCATCTTTTTTTCCTGATTTATCAAGACTGATCCCAAGTTTAAAAAGAAGATCAGGATCGTCTTTTGATATGGAAAGACCATGATTCAAAAGTTTGATAGATTTTTCTAAGTCTTTAGTCTCAATATAAAAGCTGGATAGAAAAATTATGACATCTGTATCTTTTGGGTTAGATTCATTAAATTTTTCAAGAATGTTTATGCTTTTCTTAAGTTCTTTTTTTTCCTTATACAAGAAAGCAGTATGGATAATGCTTTTTTTGTAATATGCAGAAGAAGGCTGAACCATTTGGTAGTATTTTATTGCTTCAGAGTATTGTTTTAGTGAATCAAATGCATAGCCTGCAAAAAAATTCAGAGAAGAATTTTTTGATGATGCTTTTAGCATCTCAATAAAAACCACTGATGCAGCTTTAAAACGCTTTTTTACAATATATTCATTTGCAATCTTTAGTAAATATTTTTCATCCCCGGAACTTTTCTTGCCAAAATTTAAAAATATTAATTCTGCTTCTTTTTTGCTTCCATGATTATGTAGATATAGAGCATACTCCATTAATACAAAATCATTGTGTTCCTCTATTTCAAGGATTTTTTTATAAGTTCTAACTATTTTTTTATTTATTTTTTTTTGATTTTTATCGTGTAACTCATATATTTCAATAAGCCGTAATCTAGGTTCAATAAGTTTGGGGCTCAGTTCTATTGTTTTTAAAAATTCTTCTTCAGCATAGTTGAGTTTATTTTGATCCAGATATGCCATGCCAAGATAATAATGAGCAATATATGAATTTGGGAAATGTTCAATCATTTTTGAATAAAGCTTGAATGTATCTTCTGATTTTT